>NZ_JABXXR010000028.1 GCF_013376175.1 Ameyamaea chiangmaiensis | reverse complement strand
GGGCGGCAGCAGCGGCGGCGCGGGGGCCTCGAGCGCGGCGGGCTGCGGCCCGCTGGGCATCGGCAGCGACGGCGGTGGCTCGATCCGGATTCCGTCGAGCTTTTCGGGCATCTTCGGCCTGAAGCCCAGTTTCGGCCGCGTGGCGCAGGGCGCCTATGGCGCGCAGTATTCGGACTTTTCGCATCACGGTCCGATGGTGCGCCATGTGGCCGATGCCGTACGCATGATGCACGCCATGGAAGGCCGCGACGCGCGCGATCCGTTCACCTTCGAACCCGCCCACCCGATCGCCGCAACCATCGATCCGCTGCCGCTCAAGGGTCTCAAACTCGGCATCACCGAGGATTTCGGCTTTCTCGAGATCGACCCCGAGGTCCGGGCCGCATTCAAGGCCGCCGTCGCCGCGATCGCGGCCGAAGGCGCCGAGATCGTGGACATGCCCGGCTACGAGGACTGGCGTCCCACCTACCGCGCCATGTGGCAGGCCGGGGCGGCCAACCAGCTCGCCAATGTGCCGGTCGGCAAGCGCGACCTGATGGACCAGGAATTCCGCGGCTGGGGCGAGGTCGGGTCAAAACTGCCGCTGGCCGAATACCTGAAGGCGCGTGACAAGCGCATCGCCTACCGCCAGATCGCGGCGCGCCAGCACGCCACGGTGGATTTCGTCCTGTCGCCCACCGTGGCGATCCTGCCGTTCGGAGCCGGCCTCACGGTGCCTGATGCCCGTTACCCGGACTGGCTGACATGGGGCGCGATCGCCTTCCTGCACAACATGACCGGCCAGCCGGCGGCCTCTCTCCCGGTCGGCTTTTCGGCGGGTGGCTTGCCGATCGGCATGCAGATCGCAGGGCGCGCCTATGACGACCTTGGCGTGCTGCGCCTGTCGCTGACGCTGGAATCGCTGCTGACGGCCGGCCGCTACGACGTGGGTGCGGTGGTGCGCCGCGCGCTCGGTTCGGCCTGACCGGTGCGGGGAAACGCCGCATGATCGTCACGTTCGGACTTCTATTCGTCTTCTGCGCGGCGCTGGTCGTCGTGCTGCAACGCCACATGGTCCATGACCGCTCGTTCTCGGACTATGCGGTGGGGGGACGGTCGTTCGGCACCTGGTTCCAGGCCATGTCGTTCCTCAACACCTGGTGGCCCGGCGGCATCATGCTGTCGCTGACCGGCATGGCGGTGAAAAAGGGCGTGATCGCGTTCTACATGCCGATCTATTCCCTGCTGACGGTCATGCTGATGTATGCCATGGCGCGGCGGGTCTGGATCTGGGGACGCGACCACGACCTGCGCACGCAGGCCGACATGCTTGGCCTGCGCTACAATTCGCGCGCGTTGGGCGTGGCGACGTCGATCGTGGGCCTGCTGTCGCTGGGCCCGTTTCTCGTGCTGGGTTTCAAAAGCCTTGGCGCGCTGTTCTACGAGTTCTCGTTCGGTCGCCTGCCGATGGGACTGTCGGTGCTTCTGGGTGTCGCGCTGATTCTTCTGCGCCAGATCTGGACCATTCGCATGGGCATGCGTGGCCTGGTCATTTCCGATCTGTATCAGGGGATTCTGGCCTATGGCGGGGGCACTCTTCTGGCACTGGGCTTCATCGCCTGGCTGATGGTGGCCCACGGCGCGCGGCTCGCCTCCCTCGATCCGGCGCTGCTGGCATTGCCGGACGCGCATGCCGCGCAGGGGCCGCTCTATCTGTTTTCGCTCATCGCGACGGGCGTTCTGGGCGGCTGGTGCATTCCGTCGATCTTCGTGCGACTCTATACGGCGGATTCGGTGCGCAGCATGCTCAAGGCCGGCGTGTTCAGCATGCCGCTGTCGCTGGTGTTTTCCGTCGCACTGGTGCTGGCCGGCCTTCTGGCCTCCGAGGTGCCGGCCCTGCGTGCACAGGCCGACGGCGTGTGGTTCGCCCTGGGACGGGAGGCGGGCGGCAGCGTCGGGCTGGGGTTGGCCGGGATCATCATTCTGGCGGCGACGATGGGGGGGGCCGATGCCTCGGTCCAGTCCTTCGGCACACAGATCGCCAACGATATCGTCGGCGCCTTCGTCACGCTGTCCTATCGGGCGTCGATCGTAACCGCCAAAGGCGGGATGGTGGCGGTCATGGCTGTCGCGGGCTGGCTGTCGACACTGGCGATCCCCAATCTGGTGACCATCGCCATTCTTGGGTATCAGGGCATTATCCAGCTGGCGGTCGTGCAGTATGGCGGGCTGTTCTGGCGGCGTGGCAATGCGACCGGGGCGCTGGTGGGGCTGTGCGCGGGTTTTGCGACCGCCGCCGCGATCGAACTCGACCATCATGGCGACACGGGCTGGTCGTTCGGCCTGACGTCGGGGCTGATCGGCCTGGGCGTCAATCTTGCCCTCTATATCCTCTGCGCGTTCATGTTCGCCCACACACCGGCGGAACAGCAGCGTCTCGCCACCCTGTTCGACGGCGTGCCCGAGCAAGCCGTACCCGATGCACAGGCCCTGCGCCTGCGGCCGGAGCCGGTGGCATGACGCCCCGCCCGGCCGCCGTGACGCTGTGGTTCTGGCTGAACCTCGCCGTCGGGATCTGCCCTCTGCCATACTGGATGGTTGGCCGATCCGATGCGCGGGTCATGGGGTGCCCGATCGCCATCCTGTATTGCGTCGGGTTGCTGATCTCGATCACCGCATGCCTGTTTGCGCTGTATCGCGCCGATGACCGGCGCGGCTATTTTGTCGACACCGATCCACCCGCCCCAGGCACCCCGCCTGCGACGTTTTGACCGCGTTGTGCCGGTTGGCCATAACCGTCGCCTCGCTCATCCGACCCTGAAAGCACGCACCATGACCCAGGACGAACAACAGCTCCGGTGCGATCTGGCCGCCGCCTATCGGCTGATCGCGCATTTCGACATGACCGATCTGGTCTACACGCATCTGTCGGTGCGACTGCCGGGCGATGCCAACCGCTTTCTGGTCAATCCGTACGGCTATCTGTTCGAGGAAATCACCGCGAGCTCGCTCGTCGTGGTCGACGCGGACGGCCTGCCGGCGCAGGCGACGACCCACGACGTCAACCCGGCGGGCTTCGTCATACACTCCGCGATCCATCGCCAGCGCCACGACGCCGCCTGCGTGATGCACACGCACACCCTCGCCGGGATGGCCGTCGCGGCCCAGAAGCAGGGCATCCTGCCGCTCAACCAGATCAGCATGGAGTTCAGCACCTCGGTCGCCCTTCACCCGTATGAAGGAATCGCGGCCGACGACAACATGAGCGAGCGTGAACGTCTGGTGGCCGACCTTGGCGACGCCACCGCGATGATTTTGCAAAACCACGGCCTGTTGACCGTCGGCACCAGCGTCGCGGAAGCCTTCTATCGCATGTACTATCTCGATCAGGCATGCCGCATCCAGCTCGCGGCGCAAGCGGCCGGCGTGCCGCTGAACATCCCGTCAGAGGCAACCGTCGCCCGCACGAATACGCAATTCGTCGAGGAAGCGGACAAGGGTATTCTGGTGTGGAAAGCGCTTCTTCGTAAGCTCGACCGCGAACAGCCCGACTACAAGGACTGATCGACCGGGGGACACAGGCTGGGCACGGCATCCGGCCTGTATCCCCCCGTCGGGTTTATCAGCCGTTGCGATAATACCAGCTGTAGCCGTTCAGGGCCGGTGCACCGCCGAGATGCACATACAGGACCTTGGACCCGTCGGGGAAAAAGCCCTTGCCGACCAGATCGATCAGCCCCTGCATCGATTTTCCCTCGTAGACCGGATCGGTAATCATGGCCTCGGTCCGCGCCGCCAGCCGGATAGCCTCATTCGTCTCGTCGGACGGGACGCCATAGGCCGGATAGGCATAGTCTTCGAGAATCACGATCTCATCCTCACGCACATCACGCCCCAGACCCACGAGATCGGCGGTGCCGTCGACGATCCGGCGAACCTGCGCCCGCGTCTGCTCCGGCGTGCCGGACGCATCGATCCCGATCACCCGGTCGGCGCGGCCCTGGTCGGCGAACCCCACGACCATGCCGGCCTGCGTCGAGCCGGTGACGACGCAGACGATGACGTAGTCGAACGTAAAGCCGAGTGCGGCTTCCTGCGCCGCCACTTCCTGCGCGAACCCGACATAGCCCAGCCCGCCATAGGGGTGCACGGAGGCACCCGCCGGAATGGCGTATGGAACACCCCCTGCCTCTTTGACGGACCGGATGGCGTCTTCCCAGCTTTTCCGGATCCCGATGTCGAACCCGTCCTCGACCAGACGGGACTCCGCGCCCATGAGACGGGTCATGAGAATATTGCCGACGCGGTCGTAAACGGCGTCGTGATGCGGCACCCATTGCTCCTGCACCACCACGCACTTCATGCCGAGCTTCGCCGCCGTCGCGGCCACCATGCGCGTATGGTTGGACTGCACGCCCCCTATGGACACGAGCGTATCGGCACCCGCCCGGACCGCGTCCGGCACGATGTATTCGAGCTTACGGAGCTTGTTGCCGCCCATGGCCAAACCCGAATTGCAGTCCTCGCGCTTGGCGTAGATCTGCACCCGGCCGCCTAGCGCTTCGGTCAGGCGGGGCAGACACTCGATCGGTGTCGGGCCGAAGGTCAGCGGGTATCGTTCGAATTGCTCAAGGTTCATCGGGCATATCCTGCGAGAAAGGTCACATCGACCCGATAGTCGATCCCGACTGAAATGTGCTTTCAATATTGGTCATTATTCCGGATGACCTGATACTAATTTCCACATTAATGGAAACATTCTCTCGTATGTAGGCGGTCTTATGAACGATTCTCCCGACACCACTCTCGACCGCACTGATCAGGCAATTCTGCGCCTGCTACAGGCCAACGGTCGCCTCTCGAACGCTGACCTTGCGCAGCAGGTGAACGTCAGCGCGGCGACCTGCCACCGCCGGACCCAGCGCCTGTTCGAGGAGGGCTATATCGACGCCGTGCACGCGCGCCTCAACCCCGCGCGCGTCGGCATGGGCACGGTCGCCCAGGTCGCCGTGGTGCTGGACCGTTCGACGCCTGAGAGTTTCGCGCTGTTCGAGGACGCGGTCAGGGCCATGCCCATGGTCCTCGACTGCTATCTGGTTGCGGGGGATTTCGATTATCTTCTGAAGATTCGCGTCCGCGACATGCAGGATTTCAACACCCTGCATGCCTCACAACTTATCGCGCTGCCCGGCGTGCGTCAGGCGCGCACGTTTTTCGTCATGAAGGAGGTCAAGGACGGCGGTCTGTTGCCTCTCTGACGACGGTTATGGCCGCGGCAGGGTGATGCGCACCACGATCCAGGGGCGCTCCTCCAGATCGTGGCCGCCATTGAACACCGGCAGACGCGACCATTGCCCGACCGTGCCGTACAGCGCGCCGTGAGCATAGGTCAGCCCGTCGGGCGCCACCAGACGCGGGTCATGCGCCACGACCGAGATCGACCCGTCCGGATGGCGCGCCAAAATACCGTGACGCTCGATGTCGGTCAGATACAGCGTGCCGTCGGGCGCCGTCGCCTCGCCGTCCCCCATGCCGGCTTCGCCCTCGTCGTGAACGCTGGCCAGGATCTGCGCGTCGCTGGCCTTCGGGTCGGCCAGCGTCGCGGTCGGGGCGGCATAGAGTTCGCGGCTGGTCAGCGGCTGCCAGAACAGTGTCGTCTGATCCGCGCTCAGACCGATGCCGTTCGCGCCGGCCTGCGCCATCGTCGGATGATCGGCGTCATAACGCGATGCTCTGCCGTCCAGCACGGCCAGAAATCCGGGCTTGGGCATCACGCAGGGCGCGTCGGCCAGAATCCGGCGCTGGTGCCCGGTGGCCAGATCCACCACGATCAGCGCCGGATGCGTGGTCTGCGAGGAATCGGTGATGAAGGCCGTGCCCGACGCCCCATGCGTCACATCGACGCGCACGTCGTTCGGGTGGCTGTCTGGCCGCAGGGCCGGGGCCTCGAGCGCAATGGTCCGCGTGACGCGATTGGTCTTCGGGTCGATCGCGAACAGGCGCGCCGCGCCCGGCACCGTCCCCTTGTCGGCGAGAAGGCCCTCATCCAGCACCCATAGCGTACCGTGCGCGTCCACGGTCATGCCCAGCGGCGAGACGAATCCCGCTTGCTGCGCCGCGTCGGGAAATGGCGTCAGATGTCCGTTGCCGAACACCGCGAGACGCGGGCCGGCGTGGTCATGCGCGCTGCGGGGAAAACCCAGCACCAGCCGCCCATCCGGTAGAACCGCAATGCCGGAGGGCTGCGCGTCGGGAAACCGTCCGATGACCGTCACGTTTCCACTGGGCGCCGCACCCTTGTCCACGCTGTCGGCGGCATGGGCCCCCACCGGGACGGACTGGGCGGCAAGACAGGCCGCAAGGCCGGCAACACATTTCAGACGATGGTTCACCGTGACAGATCCCTTCCATATGGTTGCGTCGCGCCGCCCACGACGGCGACGCGGTTTATGCAACGCCGTCCATGTGCGCCCGTTTTACCGACGCCGGCCAGTCCCGAAGGCCGCGCAGAATTTCCTTTACGAACAAATAAGGAACAAATAGCATCCCAGGATGGCCGCACAGTCCCTCGCCGACAAGCTCGCAATTCTTTCAGACGCCGCGAAGTATGATGTCTCCTGCGCGTCGAGCGGTGGCGAGAAGCGCGATTCGCGCAAGGGTGGCGTCGGGTCGTCGGGCGGCAGCGGTATCTGCCACGCCTACACGCCCGACGGGCGCTGCGTGTCATTGCTGAAGATCCTGATGACGAATGTGTGCATCTTCGACTGCGCGTACTGCATCAACAGGGTCAGCTCCAACGTCGAACGCGCACGGTTTTCTGTCGAAGAGGTCGTGTCCCTGACGCTGGAGTTCTATCGCCGCAATTACATCGAAGGCCTGTTCCTCTCGTCGGGCATCATCCGCTCGCCGGACCAGACGATGGCCGACATGGCGCGTATCGCGCGGACCCTGCGCGAGGATCATGGCTTCAAGGGGTACATCCACCTCAAGACCATTCCCGACGCCGCGCCGGAGCTGATCCGTGAGGCCGGGCTCTGGGCTGATCGGTTGTCGATCAACGTGGAATTGCCGCAGGACGCCAGCGTCAGGGCACTGGCGCCGGAAAAACGCCCCGAGACCATTCGCGGCGCCATGGCACAGGTCAGGATCGAGAGCGAAGCGGCACGCGACACAAGCTTTACCGGCCGACGGGCGCGGCGGTTCGCCCCGGCAGGGCAAAGCACGCAGATGATCATCGGGGCCGACGGCGCGGACGACGTGACCATCCTGAATGCCTCCACGCGGCTCTATGCCGGCTACGGGCTGCGGCGCGTCTATTATTCGGCCTTTTCGCCGATCCCCGATGCCTCGGCGGCACTGCCGCTGATCCAGCCGCCCCTGGTGCGCGAGCATCGGCTGTATCAGGCCGACTGGCTGATGCGGTTTTACGGCTTCTCCGCCGAGGAAATCGCAACCGGCGCGCAGGACGGGCATCTGGCCCTCGATATCGATCCCAAGCTCGCCTGGGCTTTGAAGCATCGCGCGCAGTTCCCGCTCGATGTCAATCGCGCCCCGCGCGAGCAGCTGCTGCGGGTGCCCGGATTTGGCGTCCGCACGGTCGGAAAAATACTGAACGCACGGCGCGATCGTACCCTGCGCTTTGAGGATCTGCTGCGGCTGGGCGCACGCATGAGGCTTGCGAAACCCTTCGTGACCATAGGCGGATGGACCCCGCGCGGCCTGACCGACACGGCCGATCTGCGGGCGCGGTTCGCCCCCGCCCCCCGGCAGCTCGCCCTGCTGTGACCTACGCCGTCTCCCTGCCCGAACGCGGCACGTTCGAGGCATGGCGCCGTGCCGCGCGGCTGGCCCTCAGCCATTCCATTGCCCCCGAGCGCATCGACTGGACCGGGGGTGGCGGCCTGTTCGCGGGCGCGTCCCTTCCCGGCACGGCGGGAGAGCGCCCGGTGACGGTCATCCCCGCGTTTCCCGCTCTGGCCCGCACCGTGATGTGGCATGCCTCGCCGCAGCGTTTTGCACTTCTGTATCAGGCCTTGTGGCGCCTTGCGCACAGGGAGGCCGCCTTGTCCGCCGCCGATCCGCTGGGGCGCCAGCTCGACCTCATGGCCCGATCCGTACGGCGCGATATCCACAAGATGCACGCGTTCGTCCGATTTCGGGAGGTGCCGAGCGACACATCGCGCCGTCGGTTCGCGGCCTGGTTCGAACCCGATCACTATACGCTCGAGCCGGGTTGCGGCCTGTTCGCGCGACGCTTTGCCGACATGGACTGGCTGATCGCCACCCCCTATCTCACGGCGCGCAGCGAGGCGGGGGCCCTGCGCTTCCACAGTGGCGGCACACGCCCCGATCTGCCGCCCGACGCATCGGAGTCGTTGTGGGCGACCTATTTCGCCAATATTTTCAATCCCGCACGCATCAAGCTGTCCGCCATGCGATCGGAGATGCCGCGAAAATACTGGAAAAATCTGCCGGAAACACAACTCATCCCCGACATGCTCGCGGACGCCGAGGCCCGCGTCAAACGCATGCGCGATGCCGGTGCCAGCACGCCCAACCCGGCATCGGCCGCCATTTCCACCCGCTATCGCGCCACGATGCCGCGCCCGGCCGACGTGCCGGAGTCCCTTGCCGATGCGCGCGCAGCCGCCTTGCAGTGTCGGCGCTGCACCCTGTGCGAGGCCGCCACACAGACGGTCTGGGGCACGGGCGATCCGGACGCGGCGATGATGATCGTGGGCGAACAGCCGGGCGACCGCGAGGACCTTGTGGGCCAGCCGTTCGTGGGGCCGGCGGGAGACGTCCTGCGTGAGGCGCTGCGCGAGGCGGCCGTCGATGCCGACCGGATATGGATGACCAATGCCGTCAAACACTTCAAATTCACGCCCCGTGGCACGCAGCGCCTGCACCAGAGCCCCGACCGGGGCGAAATCCAGCACTGCCGATGGTGGCTGGGCCTCGAACTAGCGTTCGTCCGGCCGCGCGTGACGCTGGCCCTGGGTGCATCGGCCGCGTTCGCCTTGACAGACGATCACACCGCATTGGCACCTCGACGAGGGCACGTCGAAACCGGCCTGCATGGAGGTCCGGTCGTTCTCTCCTGGCACCCGTCCTATATCCTGCGCCTGTCCAGCCCAACGGCGCGCGACACCGCGCAGCGCGCATTGGTCGCCGATATCCGAGCGGCCGTCGCGAAAGCGAACCAGCCACCCGAAGCCTGATCCACGGCGCTGCCCCGACAGGCGGTCACCCGACAGCCGGCATGGTCTGCAACAGTCCCTCGGCCACGCGCTGCACATCCTGAAGCGACGGCGCATTGGGGTGGCGCAGGGCCATCAGCGCCTGATGGCGGATCGAGTCGGAGACACGCCCGTCGCGCCGGATCATCCCGGCAAGGGCGGGCGCCTGACCCAGAAAGGCCCCACACGCGCGGGCAAGGCTGTCGTAAATACGCTGGCCGCTCCGATAACTGGACGTCTGGTTGATCACCAGCCGCACGTCCCCGCTTTCGAAGCCGAGAGACGTCCTGTCGCGGGTAAGTAGCTTGATGACGGCATAGGCGTCCGTCAGCGCCGTGGGCTCCTCGGTTGTCAGGACCAGAGTCGTGTCGGCGCGCGCGGCCATCCGCCGTGTCGTGACGTCGATACCGGCGCACAGATCGAACAGGATCACATCATACTCGTATAACTCCCTGACGGATGCGACGAGGTCCTCGATCTGACCGGCCCCGAGAGCGGACAGGGACGGCATGCCCGAATGGCCCGGCAACACGTCGAACGACACCGCGCGGCCCCCCGGCAACGCGTCGCCGACCGGAACGCGGACAATGCTGTCCTCCAGCGACGAGCGACCTGCGACGACATCCTTCAGATCGCACTGCGGCAGAAGGCCAAGCTGTATATCCACGTTGGCCAGGCCGAAATCGCCATCCAGGACCAGAACCCGAAGGGGCCGTGATCGTAACGCAAGACACTGCGCGAGCGAGACCGAGAACCACGTTTTGCCAACGCCGCCCTTGCCCGATGCGACAGCGACAATGCGGGGGCATGTTCTGGAGGCCGAGGCGGTCGCGCCGCGGAGGATCGTCGTGTCCATCATTGTCATTGCCCTATCCGTTCCCGTGCATCGCGCTGTGCGCGCATGTGGCGTCTGAGGATATGTTCTGTCGTCGGCGCACAGCGAGCCGTCCGTTCGGTCGCCCGGTCGCCCGCAGCCCCGTCATCGTCATCGTTCGCCAGTCGGCCGGTCGCGCTGCCAATGTCGTCCGGCGCCGAGAAACCGTATCGCGGGCCGTCAGCCCGTACCGGGCGGTATGCGTGGTCTTCTGACCGACCGTCCCGGCTGCCTTCGGACACGTGTGCCGGCTGGGCCGCGAGGTATCGTTTTTCAAGAAGAGCGGACAGGGTTTCCGCATCGACGGCCTGCAGACCGTCGGCGGCAGAAAGCCCGATTCCGGCGGCTACGCATGTCAGGCCCGCATCCCCCGCAGCGATGAGTCCGCCGATGCGCCGACCCACGTCAAGACGTGTGGCGATGAACGATGTACAGCCGAGATCGGAAAATCCTTTTGCGGTGTCATGCGCTTCATCGAAATCAAGACCGGCGGGCAGCACCAGCAGCGGGCTGCCTCCGGAGGCGGCGATAATCCCGTCCAGATCGTGCGCCTGCTGTTTCGAAAAAATGTCTGTTGCCCCTGTATCAATCAGAACAGGCTGTCCGATTGCGCGATGATCAAGCGCTTTGCGCAAGGTCGTGCTGTCGTCGGCCGCGAACAGCGGCACTCCCAGCGGACGCGTATAGGCGGCGAGCTGCGCCAGCGCACCACCCCGTGACGTATCAGTGGAGATCACCATCGGAGGTACTCCTCCCCGCTTGACCAGCCCCGCCAAAAGACGCGCAACGGTCATGGTTTTTCCACCACCCGCCGGACCCGCCACCACCAGCGGGCGGCGACTGTCCAGAGTGACCGGAGACGTAAACGTCATGCTCCGTCGCACATGGTCGATCAGCGATGCATCGTCCGGCAATTCAGAACTATCGTGCGTAACGCCATGCCATTGCAGAACGTCCCGCGCCCGGTGCGAGCGGGGCGTGCGCCTCTGGACCGTCACCTGCGACGTCGGGTCCGTGTCCGATGCAGCGGATCGTCGGATGCGCGCGACTGGCGCGACCAGAGGCAAATCCGGCAGAGCCTCCTCGCTCCGCTCCGGTATGGCAACGGTCATGTCGACCGATCCGTCCCGGCGTCGTTCCGTGGACAGGATCAACGCGTCGTCCCCGACCTGCGATCGGACCGCGTCCATCGCCGCAGCCGCAGACGCTGCGTGAAAAATCTTGACACGCATCAGTCTGACTCCGTTCCACCGGCCATTACGTCAGTGTTCTCAGGGTCTTGATCCGGGCCCGAGGGGCGATCTCTCCTTGCGCCAGAACAGGAACGGATGGTTTCAGCCGTTCCATGATCGCCCTTACCGGACCGCGTAGAGAGGAACTCACCAGAAGAACGGGCACGTCGCCCTGCGCGGACACGGCATCAAGTGCCTGCCGTAACTTGGCAACGAAATCGTTGAGTTTTCCTGGTGCCAGTGCAAGATGTCGGTCCTCGGGTGGCCCCACCATGGCTTCGAGCAATGTTCCCTCCCACTCGGGACTCAACGTGACCAGAGGGATATAGCCGTTCGGCCCGACGAGACTGTTGCTGATCTGGCGCGCGAGGCGGGATCGCACATGCGCGACCAGCAACGGCATCGCCTTGAGCCCCAGCCCGCATCCTTCCTGGATACTTTCGAGAATGGTGGGCAGATCGCGGATCGACACCCGCTCGGCCAACAGGCTTTGCAGAACTCTCTGCACCCCACCGACGGAAATCTGTGAAGGCACAAGATCGGCGACCAGTCGTTGCTGATCACGCGGCAGTTCGTCGAGAAGCTTCTGCGTCTCGGTGTAAGGCATCAGTTCAGCCATGTTTTCACGAATAAGCTCGGTCAGGTGCGTCGTGACCACACTCGCCGGATCGACAACGGTATAACCGTGAAACAGGGCTTCCTCGCGCAGCTCGGGTTCTATCCATTTCGATTTCAGTCCGAACGCCGGATCGCTGGTCTCGTCTCCTTTTACATCCGGCAGGCCGCCTTTCGGATCCATGACGAGCAAACGGTTCAGCTTGACCTCGCCCGAACCCACCTCGATCTCCTTGATCCGCAAGACATACTGATCGGGAGCGAGCTGAAGATTGTCCTGAATGCGCACCGGCGGCAGGATGAAGCCCATCTCGCCGGCAATCGTGCGCCGCAGAACCTTGATCTGTTCCGTCAGGCGCGGAGACTCCCCGGCCGCCAGAGGCAAGAGGTTAAACCCCAGTTCCAGTCGAAGAAGATCGATATGCATCGCAGCGGAGAGCGGCGGTTCCACCGATCCCGTCACCGGTTGCGTTGCAATCACGTCCACGCCATCCTCACTCAGCGGGCGCCGATGGCGGACGACTGCAGCAGCCGCGGCCAGACCGCCCAGCCCGAGGAACGGCAGCATCGGCAACCCGGGCATCAGCGCCAGAAGAAAGGCGGCGCACGCGCACATCGCAAGCGGCTTTGCGTTGCCGCCAAGCTGACGCACCAGAGCCTCGTCCGCTGCCCCTTCCGTGCCACCCTTGGTGACGACGATGCCGGCCGCCGTGGAGACCAGCAGCGCCGGCACCTGGGCCACCAGCCCGTCACCGACGGTCAGGGTCGTAAAGGTGGACGCGGCATCCGTCAGCGGCATGCCATAGCGCCCCAGCCCGATGGCAAGACCGCCGATGATATTGATCCCGGTAATCAGCAGGCTGGCAATGGCATCGCCGCGCACGAACTTCGCCGCACCGTCCATGGCGCCGTAAAAGCCGCTCTCTTCCTCCAGTTCCCGACGCCGGACACGCGCGGCCTTGTCGGTAATGGCGCCGGACGACAGTTCGGCGTCGATGGCCATCTGCTTGCCCGGCATTGCATCAAGCGAGAAGCGCGCGGCGACTTCCGCGATACGCCCTGACCCCTTCGTGATGACCATGAAGTTGACGACAAGAAGAATGGCGAAGACGATACCGCCAATCACGACATCGCCCCCCATCAAAAAGCCGCCAAACGCGGCCACGACGTGACCTGCAGCCAGACGACCTTCGTTTCCGTGGCTGAGGATCAGGCGTGTCGTCGCAACTTCCAGAGACAGCCGCAGCAATGTCGTCAGAAGCAGAAGCGTGGGAAAGGAAGTGAAATCACGAGGGCTTTTCAGGAACAGTGCCACCATCAGGACAAGAACGGACGATGTGACCGACAATGCCAGACCGACATCGAGCAGGAACGTCGGGAGCGGCAGGATCAGCACCGACAGGAGGCCCACCACGGCCATGGCCAGCCCGACATCTGATCCGGGCGCCAGATCGCGCCAACGAACCGCGCGCCAGTCGAAATTGCGCGCGCGGCGCACCGTGTCGTTGAAGGTCGTGGTCAGGGCATTGGTAGACGCCATGGGTCAGGGCGCTCCGCTGGCCGGCGGAGGAATTGCCGCACCCAGCGCGGCATAGTCCCGCAGCTTGTTACGCAGGGACCGTATCGAAATTCCCAGCAGGGATGCCGCATGCGTCCGGTTGCCGTCCGTGTGCGCCAGCGTATCGAGAATAAGCGCCCGTTCCACAGCGTGCGTGGTCGCGCCGACCCACAAGGGTCTTTGATCCGCACCATGTTCGGCGGATGCATCATCCGCGTCACTGTCGTGCGTCCCCAGCGACCGCACCAGCGCCGTGAAGGCCGTGGACGAGAGTCGCGCGGCCGGAACCATGGCCCATGACACGACGGAAATCGTGGACCCGGGTTGTACCGGGAGGATGCGTGCCTCGCTGGGCGGTGCCCTCTCCAGCGTGAGGGTTGCGGATGGCGCGTTCAACGGTTCATCCCCGGCCGACAGCAGGAAGCGTTGGGCCGCACAACACACGTCTCCGAGAATCAGGATATGCACAGGCGACTCTCACGCGCTCTCAACTTGAACGATCACTCTTGACGATTTCGGTCATGGTGACGCCAAGACGGTGATCGTCCACCATCACCACCTCACCACGCGCGATAAGGCGATTATTCACGTAAATATCGATGGCTTCACCGATTTTTCGGTCCAGCTCCACCACGGCTCCGCGACCAAGCTTCAGAAGCTGGCTGACCTGCATCGTGGATTTTCCAAGAACCGCGCTGACAGTGACGGGTATCTCATACACGGCTTCCAGATCGCGCACGGGGCGACCCGCTTCGGCGCCGGTCCCCGCCGGTTCGGTTCCGAGCTCATCGAGACTGATTGTCTGGTTCATGCCGCGTGTACTCCGGTCGCTTTTGCGTTACTCTGGTTCAATGTATCGATAATCTGCCGCACGATCGTCTGTCCCGATCGCACGGCCTGTCCGCCCGGCCAGAGCAGCAGGATATCGCCGTCGGCCATCGTCTCGCTGACCACGACAGGCAGCTCCCGACCGGCCCATGTACGCGCGCAATGCCGTCTCAGCGTGTCAGCACTGGCCGCACTCACGTGCAGCTCGATGCGCATGTCCTCGCGCAGACCGCTCAGAACGGCATCGTTGACGGCCAGCATTTCTACGTCCCCGAACATCGCCTGCACCGTCGGCAACAACTGCCCGATAGCGTCGAGAGCGGACCGGGAGAGAAAACGCGCCCTTTCCTCGATGGCGGCCGAGAGGGTTGCGCATAAGGTATCCACGTTATTTTCGAGACGCAGCAGCGCCGCGTGCCGTTCGGTTTCGTGCTTCAGCAGCAGGTCGCGGGACGCTTGCTCCTGCCCGGCCGCAAACCCCTCCGCGCGCCCGTGCTGCTCCGCCTGAACCAGATCCTCCAGTGTCAGCTGCGCCGACAGGGGTTCCGCGGGGGGAGGCCGCGTTTCAGCCGGGGGCTGGTGCGGTCTTGCAGGCTCATCAAAATCTTCCGCGTAGATCACGCCGAGGATCCGCTCGCGTTCCGTCCCGAAGCCTGCGCTCATTGTATCATTTCTCCGGCCTGCGTGGTTTCGGACAATTCGATCTCGCCGTCATCGGCAAGGGTCTTGGCGAGCACCACGATCTCGGCCTGCGCCGCGTCCACGTCCTTGACCCGCACAGGACCGAGTGCTGCCATATCGTCACGCAGCATCTTGCCCGCGCGTTCGGACATCGCGTCCATGAAGTGCTTTCGCAACTCCTCCGACGCACCCTTCAGGGCAAGCGGCAGACGATCGCGCTCGACCTCCTGCAACAGCCGCATCATGGACGATGCCGACAGGCGACGAAGGTCGTCGAACGTAAACATAAGCGCCTTGATCCGCTCGGCATCGTCGTGGCTGCGCTCCTCGAGCGCCTCCATGAACCGCACTTCGGAGCGGCGATCGAAATTATTGAAGACCTCGGCGAGCTGTTCGTGACTGCCCCGCTTTGGCGCACGGGACAGATTGGCCATGAATTCCGACCGCAACGTGACTTCCAGCGTGTCGAGGACGTCCTTCTGCACCGTTTCCATCTTGAGCATGCGCGTCATGACATCCAGCGCGAAATCCTCGGGCAGCAGGCTGAGCACCCGCGCCGCATGGTCACTGCGGATTTTGCCCAAAATTACCGCAACCGTCTGCGGGTATTCATTTTTCAAGTAATTGGCGAGGACGGTTTCGGAAACATTCCCCAGCTTGTCCCACATGGTCCGACCGGCCGGGCCGCGTATTTCCTCCATGATCTGCGACGCACGCTCGGGCGACAGCGCGCGGCGCAGCAACCGTTCCGTACTCTCATAGCTTCCGACCAGGATTTCACTCGACGCGATGGTCCTGGCGAATTCGTTGCATATGCTTTCGACGGTCTCCGCCGGCACCGTGCCGAGCTGCGACATGGCAACCGAAATCTCGCGAATTTCAGGTTCGCTCAGGGCTTCGAACAATTTGGCGCAACTGTCCTCGCCAAGGGCCAGCATCAGGATCGCGGCCTTCTGTACGCCTGAGACCGTGTTTTTCATCAACATCATTGCTCAGCGTCCTTCGCTGTCGGCATTCAGCCAGTTGCGGATGACCATCAGCGTATCGTCCATGTTCCCGTTGACGATTTCTATGACTTTCCTGATCGATGCCGCCTTTATGTGACCCTCGACACCGTCCATGCTGACGAGATCATCCGCAGGCGACAGCCCGGGCGGCGACGCAAGGGCCAGCGTCCCCGGGTTCAGGACACCCGGGCTGAGAGCCATGGCATTGACGGCGTCCAGGCTCGACCCCGGCAGGGCACCGAAGGCCGCGCCTCCCTCGGCCAGACCGGTGCTCTCGCCGGGCACCAGCCCCTTTCCGCGCAGAGCGGGCCGGACCACGAAAAACATGATCAGGAACAGCACCATGCCGACGATGGCCGTCCTTACGAGTTGCAGCATCGTGCCCGTCTGGACATACGCCGCCAGACCATGCGGCGCATCCTCCGCCGCGCCGAGATCGTCGGTATTGAAGCGCATCGAGACCACCGACACCGTGTCGCCCCGCGCGGCATCGTAACCCACGGCAGTACGGACGAGCGTCGTCAGGCGCTCAAGTTCTTCAGCCGGGCGGGGCGCCCAGACGGGCTTTCCGTCGGCACCCCGCACAACCGTTCCGTCGACCATCACGGCAACACTCAGGTGCTGGATGCGGGGCTGGTCCTGGACCAGCGTGCGCACCGTCTTGCCGATCTCGTAATTATTGGTCTCTTCCTGACGGTTTTCCTGACTGCCGGCCTGTTGCTGGCCGGCGTTGGCATTTGGCAGGTTATTGGACACGGAGACGTTCTGCGGCGGTTCCGTGTTCACGTTCTTGCTGGTCGTCGTCTGCTGGGATCGCAGGACCTGCTGGTCCGGATCGTATTTTTCCTGCGTCTCCTTCACGCGATCCATGTTCATCGTGACCGATGCCTCGGCACGCACATGATCGGCCCCCAGCGTCGGCGCCAGCATCTCTTCCACCGCGTGGGCCAGGCGCATCTCGAGTGCGCGGCGACGCTCGTCCTCGTCCTGTGCGTCCTGATTGGCGCCGGTCAGGGCACGCGCGCGGGCCAGCACGTCGCCATTCGTATCGACGACCGAGATATTCTGCGCCTTCAGGCCAGGAATGGCAGCCGATACCAGATTAAGGATCGCCTGCACGCCCTCTGGATCGAGGCGACCGCGGCCCTGCATGGCTAGCAAAACACTGGCCTGCGACGGCTGTTCCTGCGTCGAGAACAGGTCACGGTGCGGCAGGACGACATGTACGCGGGCCCGCTTGACGCCGCTGATCAGGCGGATCGAGCGTTCGAGCTCCCCCTCCATCGCACGCGTTTCATTGATGCCCTGCTCGAACTGTGTCGATGTCAGGGAGCCGCCGCGATCGAAAATCTCGTATCCCACAGCCCCGCCACCGGGCAGGCCGTTACGCGCGAGGGCCAGACGTGCTGCGGCAACATCACCGCGCGGCACGCTGACCTCGTCCCCCTGCGGGGACACGGTATGGTCGATGTGCGCCTTGTCCAACTGGTCGACCATCTCGGCCGCGTCCTTGGCGTCCAGGTCGCGATACAGCGGCACCATATCCGGCCGCGAGTCCCGCACCGCCATGGTGGCGAGAAGCCCCAGCAGGACCGCCGCCACGCCGCCAAGCACCAGCAACCGCGCAAGACCCAGCTCTTTCAGATTGTCGAGGACAGCTTTCACGGCGCCCCGCACATGGCGCGCAGGCGGTCGTCCTCAGGCAGCGCAGTTCCCATTCCCGGCGATCTCTTTGTTGTGATCGATGGGCCGAGAATGCCCGCGCACTCTTACCGGAGCGTTAATAAGGCGGCATTTTTTGCCGGGTACATTCATGATTGCGGCGCGGCATCGGTACCGACGCCACAGCGCGCGGTGTCACCCCTCCAGCGACTGCAGTTCGAACAGCCGGCGATAAATCCCGCCCTCGCGCTGGACCAACGCCGCGTGCGAGCCGTCCTCGCGCAGGTGCCCGTGCGAGAACACCAAAATCCGGTCCAGCCCGATCACGGTCGACAGACGGTGCGCGATCACGATCACCGTGCGCCCCTCCATCAGCCGTTCCATCGCGTCCTGCACCAGTTTTTCGGATTCCGAATCAAGGCTGGACGTCGCCTCGTCGAACACCAGAATACGCGCATTGGCGATAAAGGCGCGCGCAATCGCCACGCGCTGCCGCTCGCCGCCCGACAGCTTCACCCCGCGCTCGCCCACCAGGGTGTCGTAGCCCTGGGGCAGACGCTCGACAAAGTCGGCGGCATTGGCCAGACGCGCGGCCTCGCGGATATCGTCCATCGACGCACCGGGGCGGCCGTAGGCGATGTTCTCGGCCAGGGTGCGATGAAACAGGATCGGCTCCTGCGGGACGATGGCGATCTGTTCGCGCAGACTGGACTGGGTCACGTCGGCGATGTCGGTGCCGTCGATGGTGATCGTGCCCCGCTGGATGTCGTACAGCCGTTGCAGAAGCTTGGTCAGCGTCGTCTTGCCCGACCCGGACGACCCGACCAACGCCACGCGGCTGCCCGGCGCCAGCGTCAGGGTCAGGCCGTCGAACAGGGGGCGATCCTGACCGGCATAGGTGAAACCCACGTGGTCGAAGCGGATCTCGCCCCGTGTGACGCGCAGCGGACCGGCCCCCGGGTGATCGGCCACATCCGGCGCGCGGGCGAAGATCGCCACCAGTTCTTCCATCTCATTGACCGAGCGCTGCACGACAGAGACCTGCTGGCCGATGTCGCGCAGATACCCCTGCACCAGAAACACCATGGTCAGAATGTACGCGACATCCCCGGGACCGGCCTTCCCAGCCCACCACAGGATGATGGCGCACGCGATCAGGCTGATGCGCATCGCCGTGTTCAGCAGATTCTGGATATTGCCGCTGTCGGTCCCACGCACCCACGACCGCAGGGTGCGGCCGCGCCAGCGCGTCAGCACGCGGGCCAGCCGCCGGTCCTCGCGCGTTTCGGCGCCAAATGCCTTGACCACCGGGTTGCAGGTCAGCGCATCGGCCAGCGTCGCGCCGACGCGCGTGTCCCATCGGTTCGCCTGCCGCGCGGACGGTGCAACATAGTTGAGCGTCAGCAGTACCGACACCGTTGCGAACACCGCCGTCATCACCGCCAGCAACACGCCCATGAACGGCCAATGCCAGCCCAGCACCAGCGTCGTGCCGCCCAGCACGGCGGCCTCGGGCAGCAACAGAAGCAGCAGCGTGTCGTCCAGCGCGTCGATCGCCCACATGCCACGCGTCAGCCGACGCACGGTGGAGCCGGCAAAAGTGTTGGCGTGCCAGTCGGTGGAAAAACGCTGCACCCGCGCGAACGCCGTCGACGCGACCTCCGACATCACGCGCAGCGTCAGATGCGAGATCGCAATGAACGAGAGCCGGCGCCCCAGCACGCCCACCAGCCCCAGCAGCAGCAGACCGCCCAGCATCAGGATCGCGTCGTGACGCGCCGCCAGCGCCACTGGGTCGGCAGCACCCGGCGCGTGGGCCACATCGGCCACGACGCGCCCCGCCAGCACAGGGGTGACGACATCGGTGACGGTGGCCAGCCCGACGCCCAGAACGGTGCCCCAGAACGGGCCGGGATAGCGCAGCCAACGGACGGCGACGAACCGCAGCGCCTCGATAAAGTCGCGCCGTCCCGCGCGCCGCGCGGGGGTGTCCGGGCGCGGCTGGTCTGTCTGCGTCATCTGTGGCTCCCCGGGGCGTCGTCGTGCCGGCGTCTTGGCTGGAGCGGGGGTTTTAGCGGGGGTGGGCAGGGCGCGTCAAAGGTGGAGGATGTGGGGTGTTGGATGGGTAGTGGGACATTGTTATGACTGCTTTCGCCTCATTTTGGTCATGCGCGCTTATGAACAGCTTTCCGCATAGCGGACATGAGCAGCACGATCTCTTGCAGGCGGGTTTGGGCCGATAGGCGCATGCCCGGTTCGGCACCGGGTCGCGGGGATAGCTGACATTCTGCGCGGCGTCGGCTGCCGACCAAACTCAGTAGTCCATCATACGTCCGTGGAATGGCTAGATTCACCCCAAACGGTCGTTCGTCTGACGAAGATTACACGCTGCTATTGCCTCACATGTAACAACCATCGTTTGCGCGCGATTGCCGATGATGGTCGATCGGCAGGAGTGCATTCTCATCTGACGGTAAATATGATCGAGACAGGTAGGCTAGCGCCCGCCTTGCTTGGAATGTGTGGAAGCCCCGTTCGAAGCGTCATTAGGTGTCGCTGAAGCGCCGGCTATTGCTGGCGCAATCGGGACTGTCGGCGCAATGAGCTTCGCGGGAAGTTGCCTCAAGGGGACACTACTTGCAGTTACTGATGAAGTAGTTGGTGTAGCCGAAACCTGTTGTGGACGAATGCCGAAGCCCAAGCACGCACCGACGATGAGCAGCGTCAGCACCAGCACCAGATAAAAGGTGTCCATCTTGGTCTTGGAATGGATTGGCCACCCTAGCACCCAGAGCTTGAACGGGCTCTTGGCAGAGATCTGCGATCCAAGGTCGACCTTATAACCGAGATCCTTGAGGGCAGTCTCCGCCTCTATGCCCGCCTGCACCGAGCCGTCGAGCAGACGATGATACCAGAGGCGATCCATGAAATAGAAGGAAAGGAGAGGGAAGATCGCGGACACCACGATCAAACCGGCCATGGAGACCTCCCAACCAAAGGCGTTGATGATGCCTCCGTCCTTGATCGCGTAGCCGCCTAAGCCAAGGAACGCGCCCGTAACGATGAGAGCGAAATTGCGGATACGTAGCTCAAGATCGTTAAAGTGCTGCTGCACGTCGACGATCTTCTTCCAAATCTCGACTTGGCCTGCGGCCAGGGGCGGTGCGGCGGCGGGATCAGTCATGAGCGCATCTCGAACAGCGGTAGGATCTGCGCGAACTCCTTCTCGAGGACATGCGTTGCCATCAGGCCGCCGGGCTTGAGCGCGCGGCGCTCGCGCTCTACCATTTCCGGTGTCCAGTGCGTTACCTTCCGGAGCAGCTCATATTCGGGCTTGTGCTGACTGGCGCCATATAGCGCGTGGACGTCGGTTACGCCCGCCTGCTGAGCCATGAGTACGTCCTTGAGAATGTTGTCGCCCACGTAGACCACCTCGTCAATCGCGGCCCCTAGGTCGGCAATGATCTGGACTAGAATGTCCGGATTGGGCTTCACCTCGCCTTCGGGGGTGTAGTGATGGACCGTATGCTTGAAGCTGTAGCTTTCGGGTTCATAGAAGCGAGCCCCCGCCGTTCCATCGGGCATACTATGGTCGGCGGGCGAGTAGAGATAGTCGATCAGTCCATCAAGGCCCAGCTTGCGGAAGCGGTAGCCGGTGTAGAACGCCTTGGACTCGGTAAAAGCCGCTATAAATACACCAGATGCCTTGAGCGCCTTCAGCGTGTCCTCGACAGTGGGGTAGAGCTGCAGCACCCGGCGTCTCGCCGCGCGAAACGAGTCGATCGCGGGCGCCATCACCGTAACAACGTCATCGCCGTAGAGCTGGCGCAAGCACGGCAACTCCTCCAGCAAACGCGAATATTCACTGGTGCCGTATTTCTGATGGACCACGCTGCACTGGGCGTACAGTTCGTTAGGATCGACGCCCGAAATCTCGAGAACCTTCTGGGTCATCGCCGAGAAGGTCTCATACCAGAGATTCTGCCAATCGAGCAGGGTGTTGTCTACGTCAGTGATGAGTACGCGCTTCTTCACAAATTCCATCTTTCCCCGCCAGGCAGGGCAGTTGGTCTGTCCGCGCCTGTATGCGTCGTCTATCTAAGCGAGCCAGAGCGGCACGGCAACCGGATCAGCCACGGTCGCCAGCCGAAGCGCCGCCGTCGAGACGAGCTTGCTCTGGCATTTCATGCTGGGCATTCTGTTGCCCGTCTGGCATTGGCCATTCTCGCGGGAGACACGTGTGAAGCACAAGTCGATTGATCTGGCCTCCGAGGTCAAACGCGCCACGCTGCCGGAGGGGCTGCACGGGTTTCTCTTTCCCTTGTTCGAGGCGGTCTCCAACTCTCTTCATTCAATCGAAGAGCGCTGGGGCGATTACGTCGAGCGGGATGGACGTATCGAAATTGAGATATCCAGTGCCGAGCGCCAGATAGTGATTGCGGATAACGGAGTCGGTTTCGACGAGAAAAATCTGGGCGCCTTCCTAACGCCGCTGACTGGCAATAAGTACGAGCGGGGAGGCAAAGGGTTCGGCCGCTTCATCGCGTTTAGGATTTTCAGGGACGTCTTCTATTCATCCCGGCAGATCGACGCGCTCGGCGCAGTGATTGGCGGGAGCTACGCTTACAAGCCGTTCGCGAACGATGACAACCTCGTTGAAATTGCAGTGGATAGCGGAGTCGCGGCGCATCGCTTCGACAGGGGGTTGACCGCGCTCATGCGTTCACCTTTCGACGAGAGCCAGGACTATTTCGACTTGGCCGGACCTCGCTACATGGGCGCGTCTGCTGAAAATGCCATCGCAGCGGCGCTGCTTGATCATTTTCTGATTGAGTTCATTCAGAAGAAGGTTCCGCAGCATACTATACTAGTTATCGATGGTGCTCCCTTTAATCTATACGAACACTTCTACGAATCCCTCTCGATGGGCGGATCGCGGACCGAGTATCTCGAGATCGGGCAGAAAAGCAGAAGGTTCGACTTCAGCTACTTCAAGGTGGGCGAAGCCCAGGCCAAGAAGCATCGACTATACTTCTATGCTAACAATCGGGCCGCGAGCGATCTCGAGAACATCTCGTCGGGTGTGAACGACAAGCCCTTCGTGGAGGCGGGCGAGACCGGCCCGCAACGATATTTCTATCTCGTGGCCGTATCGAGCGACTTCTTCGTGTCGTCGCAATCTCGCGACCGGATCACGAACCTGCACGCGAGGATCGTTCGCGACGGCGTTAAAAAGTCGATCAGGGATCATCTCATCGCGTTGGCCAAGCAGCACATCCTGGAGATCGAAAGCGCCTACACCAGTGAGCGTCGCGCTAAGATGGTCGCCGACATCGAGCATTTGATAGCCGTAGATCCACTGCTGCGGCGCGGCCTGGGCGACAGGTCCCCGGAGGACTTCGTGCGCAAGCGCTCGATCACGGAGACGCGGGAGCAGTTAGCGCAGGACCTTTTTGTAGAGAGGTTCCGCAAAAAGTTCGACTTCTCCAAGCTAGGTGAGGACGCGAGCGTCGAGCAACTCGAACACTTGGTGAAAACCCAGATCCCAGCGGATGCGAAGGAAGCCCTGGCAGTCTACGTCGCCTACCGCAACCACGTCATCACAATCTTCCGAGAACTCCTTAAGAAGCAGGCAGACGGTCTGGCGACTGAGGACAGGGTGCATGCGCTCATATATCCGCGCTACAAAGATAGCGATGAGATTGATTACAGTTCGCACAACCTCTGGTTGCTGGACGACGACCTCGCCTACGCCCAGTACGTTTCCAGCGATCGCACCCCTGACGGCAATTACAGGGCTAAAGGCGAATATGCCCACGATCTGCTGGTCAACAACCAGAACGAACTCATGGTTGTCGAGATGAAACGCCCGCAGAAGACCGGGTACTCGGCCGAGAGCGACAGTCCGACAAACAACCCGGTCGATCAGCTGAAGCGGCAGATCTCCGACATTCGCCAGAAGGGCAGGATCAAGACCTCGGCTGGTCGAGAAGTTTCCGTCCCGCCTGATACGATGGTGAGGGGTTACGTCATTGCGGACTGGAACGACAATCTCCAGAACTACCTCCAGATGGAGGATTTCGTCATCACCAACTACGGTGGGCAGATGGCGTATCGCTACTTCCAGTCTCTCAACCTCATGATCGAAGTCGTGGCCTTCGATCGCCTGGTCGATCGGGCCACCAACCGGAACGAGGCCTTCGTACAGATGCTTGAGGGCCGGTCCACCTATGACCGGAAGCCCAAAGGTACGCTTGGGAGCCTTGGCGCCACGGGCGGGACCCGATAATCGCTCAGCCGTCTATAGGTGGGACGGTGTCCATGAGTGATCAACGCGGGCCTGCCGTGAGGGCGGTCTCTCACCGGAGGCCCGTCTTGGAACCACAGTCAAACAACGCCGGAATGTGAGTTCGGCGCCTTTCGGATGGCCATTCATCTGGTAGCAAAGTCCCAGATTCCGTCAAAATTCTGACGTCTGCTTTCGAGTGCTATGGTATCCCTGTCGAACGTCTAGAACTGGACGCACAGCGGTCGTCACACGCAGTTGAATGAACGGCAGGAAACGTCGGCTGGGCGCTCTAAAGCAGCCTGACCGCTCTCCCCCCCAAGTGCCAATCGTCTCAACGGAAACAGAGCGGATAGGCGGCTGAAGTAGGCTATTAAAGGTTATCAGGTGAACCAGGTAGTGCGACCCCGTTACGCAGAGGCCATGTCGGTGGTGCTGGAGACAGAGGGGGCCATCGAAACGTGGTTGGCGCGGCCTTTGGCAGCAAGCCAATCTAACGGCGGTCAGTTTATATCCGGTTGATCCTCACCCATCCGCAATTTTCGTCACCTGATCGAGCGATAACCCTATGACCCCAAAATTCTCGGTCAGCACTTCCACGAAAGCGTGCACAGCATCGAGGATGCCTGACCGGCTATCATTCTCGAGTGTGCATTCGTGTATCGCGTAGTCGTTGAGTCCAAGATAAGGTCTGGAGCTTGGGCTTGATCGTGATACCCACCATTCCACCCCCCGTAGGCCGCAACTGCCCAAGATGAGACGATGTGGCCCTGTGCCACCTGCCGCGCGCGAAGAAAGGACTGCTCCGCTCAACCAGCGCACGAGATCCTTGATCGCTTCGTCATAAGCGAGATGAGGTCGTTCACCTCGCTTATAGAAGCTCCAGGCCGAAATGGCCCATATCTCACCGTTGTCCTTGTACCAGCGTGCCGCAGATTGAGTTGTGCGTCCCTCGCTAATACTTTCGAAGATCACATAACCGTTTCCAGACCTTCCATAATTCAGATTTCCGCCAGTACCGATGGGATAAAGCGCCTCCTGCTTCCCGGGAAACAGGCAGTCGGGAACCTTGCGTACTTCTCTATGTGTCGCCGGTAACAGCCGCACAAAAAAACGAGGTGCACTTGCCATTATGAGGTCTACCTGCCCCAAACTTGGACACGCGACCGGCAAAGGATTGTAGGCTTCCTCCCAAATGCTGGGATCATGAGGAAGGTGAAGGTGCCACTCCGATGGTGGCGGGGCCGATCTGACTTCAAGATTGGCCAGCATCGCCGAGAGATACTCGCGGAAATGCCTCTGCAGCTTGTTGCGCTCTTTTACTAGGTCCTCATTGGTCGCACCCACTGGCAACTCGAAATGGATTGAGCCGGACATATGCCGTAGATCGAAGGGGAGATCTTCGTGACGCGTAGGGCCTATCGCCTTGTTGAATACGGAAATGACACGCTGCCTACCAAGTGCTCTACGGGCATAGCCCAATTCAAGCATAACATTGGGATTGGCGATGCATTTACGCTCATTCTTCTCGCCGATCACACCGACGGTCGAAATGTCGCCCACGAAGATTGCAGCCAAGTCGATCTTGTCTAGTATCTTTTCTGCGATGAGTTCCATGCCAAGAACGCCTCTCGCACCCTGGTCGATCTCAAAGCGCTCTGCTTCCTGAAGCTCGACCTCTAACTCCTTTACTGCCCTTTTCAAGGCTTCATGAATCACGCCTCGGGTCTCGCGTTGAGGCGCATCACTCTGCCAGGACCAAAAGATTTTACGCGCCATTACGATCTTATCTTTGTACACAAAGGAGGGGGACGTTTCTATTTTAGATTCAAGATGCCCAATTTGCCAAGTATTGGAAATTGACCGCCAAGTGCGTGAAAATCGGCAATTGACATCTGAAATCCAATAAACCGGCGATTGCGTAACGACCCACTTGCGCATGCGGAGATAAAAAAGCGGTCGGTCTGCAGCTGGACAGCGGAAATCGCGCTCTGAATGTTTGGAAAGAGGCGCAGAGAGCCCCGTCAAACTCAGTAGAATGAACGGCGAGAAACATCGTTTGATGCTCCAAAGCCGACCTTCCGCTCACCCCCATAATCCGCCGTCCAATCTTCAGAACGCAGCCCATCTACACGCGTAAATTCCCGTAGATTTCCGGTCACGACGACAAGTCCCCTGCTGCGCGCGTGCCCGGCAATCATCAAATCGTATGGTCCGATGACACATCCTCGCGTTTCAAGGTCAGCCCTGATTTCAGCTGTATGGGCTGCGGCATCATCATCAAATGGCAATACAGACAGACGTGCAGCAAAATGCTCAACCTCACGTCGCGTCCTTGCCGGACTTTGAGATTTTTCGGCTCCATAGAGAAGCTCGTAAAGTATGACGTCCGAGATACAGAGGGCCTCGGCGTTTTCGTTAAAACGTGCGCGCAGCCCCTGTGGACGATCCCGCAGGACACGGATACAGAAGTTCGTATCCAGAAGATAACGAAGCATCAGAAGCTTTCGCGCTGCTGCATCCGGGGCTGATCGCGCTCAGGCAATGAAGTGCCCGGGGCGGCAAAGAAGTCGTCCCATGCGGCATGTGCAGGCGCGATTATGCGACGCGCACCGTCCGGAATAATCACGACATCTTTCAGGCTGACGTCAAACGCAACCGCCTTGGGCAGGCGCACGGCCTGCGAGCGATTGGACAGGAAAAGCGTGGTGCGGGCGAGCATCATACCCTCCATATGGGATATGCCGATGGTATATCCACACTTTCGTCGACTGCCAACAGAATTCGGTCGCTACACAGACCCTACCCGTTTCCCCCCTTACGCCGCCCCGCGATCCATCAGCATCTGGCTCACCGCCGTCCGGAACGGCGGCAGGGCTTGCGCCAGTCGCAGGCCCGCGCGGCGCAGCGCCATGAACGGGGCTTCGTCACGGGTGTAGAGTGTTGCGATGCCGTTTGTGGCGGCAAACAGGGGGGCGGTGTCGCGGCGGTGCTGCCATTCGAACTGGCGCAGGGGTGCCCGCGCGCCCGGGTCGTCGGCGTTGGACAGGGCGGCGACCAGGGTCTGCTGCCCGCGCAGGCCGAGGTTGAAACCATG
Source organism: Ameyamaea chiangmaiensis (assembly GCF_013376175.1). GTDB lineage: Bacteria > Pseudomonadota > Alphaproteobacteria > Acetobacterales > Acetobacteraceae > Ameyamaea > Ameyamaea chiangmaiensis. The sequence goes on along the minus strand of NZ_JABXXR010000028.1, from coordinate 477 downwards.
CGCCGTGATCGGGTGCATGCCGACCGCCGCGTCGCCGACCAGTGCCAGACGGTGGGCGGCGAAGCGATGCGCGTAGACGGCCTTCAGCGGATAGATATGCCGCGTGCTAACCAGTCGCATCGCGCCCAGACGGTTGCCGACCCGGCGCATGATGTCGTCGTTGAAGGCGGACTGTTCCAGTTGCGCCAGACGTCGGATCTCATCATCGGGCAGGGTCAGGACCAGTGACGACGCGCCGCCGTTGACCGGCAGCAGCGCGATCGTCTGGCCCGCGTCAAACCACTGGGTGGCGATGTGGTGATGCGGCGACTCATGCGCCATGCGGCACACCAGGATCGAGCGGTGGAAATCGTGCACGATGGCGCCGATGCCGCACATCGCCCGCACGCGGGAAAAGCGGCCGTCGGCGCCGACCACCAGCCGCGCGGACAGGGTGTCGCCGCCGCTGACCACCTCGGTGCTCAGCGGGCGCGTGCG
>NZ_JABXXR010000027.1 GCF_013376175.1 Ameyamaea chiangmaiensis | reverse complement strand
CGCGGTGTTCGCCCGACACCTGGTGCCGCTGCGCCGCCCGGCGCGGCAACAGCATCGCACATGGGACGCCGCGGCGGCCTACTAGGGCGCCCCGCCGCTACGTCCGCGAAACGCACGGACCAACGCCACGGCAAAGCCCAGCACCGATCCGACGCCCAGCCAGATCACAATGCCCACCCCACCGTCGATCGCCGCCACCAGTCCCATGGTCGTGACCGTCAGGGCGATCAGCAGCCAACCGTGCGCGCCACGCCGGGCACCCGGATGCACGAGGAACGTGAGCATCCAGAGCGCCGTCGCCAGAATCCAGATCATACCGCGCGTCCGATCCGCCGTGCCGTCAGCAGGGCCGCGACCCCGACGACGAGCGCACACCCGTCGACACCTGCCACGACCCCCGTCGGCACGGCCCCGGCGACCGGGCGCGTACAGACGTCCAGCAAGGGCAGCGTCACCAAAGCCCCGCCAAGCCCAACCAGACCCGCACGCCATAGCGGTCGCGCGACCTGCCGCAGGGCACCGACGCAGGCCACTATCGTCCATCCCAGCCAGAGCATGAGAAAGAGGTCAGTTTCCAACGCCGCGCGGTTCGCCAGACGCGGCGGCAACAGCCGGTTGGCATACAGATAGCCCGAGCACGCTAGCGGCAGGCCGATGACCGTCGCCAGCGTCATGCCTTCCCCCACGCGGTAGACCCGCAGCGCGTGAAATCGGTCCCGCCGCTTCATCAGGAAGATCACGAGGCCCGTCCCGATCAGTGCCGTCCCAGCGAGGCCGGAGAGAAAATATAGCCACCGCACCGGCCACGACGCCCATTGCGCCATATGCAGGCCGCTGATAACCCCGCGCGCCTCGTCGTGGCCGCCCGCCGCCGCCAGCCGGTGCCCGTCGTCACGCGCAAAATCGAGACGATCGCGCGTCATCGCAAGCTGACGGCCGTCAGCCCGATAGACACTGATGATCTGCGGGGCGAACAGAACGAACCCGGCGCCGTCGGGCCCGAACGTGCTCGCGGCATCACGCACGACGCGCGGCAAAACGACGTCGAGCGGTTCCGGCGTGACCGCGGGGCGCGGTGCGGGGGTCTCAGCCTCGACCCGCCCCGCGACGGGAAACACCGGCTCCGGGTCCAGGGCAATGCCGGTGTAGGTGATCATCGCGACGAACGGTAAAAACAGGACACCCGTCAAAAGATGCATGTCGAGCCACGCCCGCACCCGCGCGGCCCCGGGTCGGAACGTCAGCATGTCGGCCCAGAGCGCCCGGCAATGGAGCGCCATACCGGAGACCACGCCCACAAGCATCACCAGCGCCGCCAGATCCACGAGTACCACGCCGGGGACGGTACCGCCGCGCAGGGTGAAATGAAGGTCGAAGAATAGTCGTCCGCCGTCCGTGCGGCGAAGCGGCACGCTGTGGCCATCCCGGACGTCGAACACTGGCCCGCTAAAGACGTGCCCGTCATAGTGGAGAATATGCAGGCCGGGGGCACGGCGTCCCGGCAGTGTCAGGAAGGCCGACGGGTAGCGCTTCCACTCCCGATCCAGTTGCGCGGCCACCGCGCGCAGGGCTTCGGGACTGGGATCGAGCGACGACGCGACGGGCGCATCGGGCTGCATCCAGCGCGTGATTTCGGCATCGAACACCGCAAGGGAACCGCTGAGGAAAATCGCGAACAGCACGACGCCGCCCAGAAAGCCGAGCCATGCGTGCAACCACCCCAGGCGCGCGCGGACGGTGTCGCGTGATTTCACCGCCCGGCTCCGGCGAACGCCGCAAACAGGGCGGTGATCACGATCGGGAGGGCGGCAACCAGCCACGCCTGCACCCCGAACACGGCCGCGGGGTCCACGCAGCGGCACACGGCATAGCCCGCCGCCCATGCGGCGAGGCACACGGCGGCGAGCTGCCAGGTCCACCCGCCTGCCAGCGGCCGGCCCGAACCTTGTCCCACGCGACGATTCATGGACTGACTGGCCCCATAGTGACGGAGCTTCGCTCCCGAACTGAGTGCGACTTAATATCATTTTCATCCGGCAGCACAACATTGACGCCGGCGGAGTTCACTAACCCGTAACCTTTTGCCGGCTACCTTGCGCTGTCCGATCGTTGCTCGAAGGTGGTCATGTTGCATTGGTATCGTGAAACCGCCTCTGTGGGGCGCAAAGTGCAGGTCCTGATGGGGATGGTGCAGATCATCATCCTCTTGCGAGTCCTGCTCGAGATCGGCGCGAATCGCCATGTCTTGCCGCAGGGCATACCGTTTCTGGCCGATGCGATCGCATTCGTCGCGGTATTCGCCCTGTCAGCGTTCGCCGGGACCTATATCGCGCACCCCTACGAAATCATCACCGATCGGATCGAACGTCTGGCGGCAGGCAATCTGCGCATCGACATCCCGTTCACGCACCACCGCGACTGTCTGGGCCGTATCGCCAAATCCATCGAGATTTTCCGACAGTCGACCATCGACAAGGAGGAAGCCGAGCAGACGGCACGCGAGCACACGGAAGCGGCACGCCGCGCGGCCGAACGCGCACGCGCCATTGACGAAGAAACCCGTCGTTCGCAGGAGCATCTGATCGCCACGCTCGGCAAAGGGCTCGCCGCGCTATCCCACGGCGACCTCATGCTACGACTCGACGAGCCATTCGCGCCGGAGTACGAAAAGCTCCGCTCCGATTTCAACACGACGGCGGAAAAGTTGCAGGAGGTGATTCTCAGCGTTGCCTCAAGTGCCGCTACCATTTCTTCCGGATCAGCGCAGATTGCGACCGCGACAGACGATCTCGCGAAACGAACCGAGCAGCAGGTCGCCAATATCGAGGAAACGGCCTCTTCGGTCGCCCGCCTGACCGACACCGTGCGCAAGACGGCCGAGGCGGCGTCCCACGCCAACACGGTTGCGATCAAGACCAATGAGAGGTCGCGTCAGACCGGCGAGAACCTTGCCCTGACGACCGACGCCATGCAGGCGATCCGCAAATCGTCGCACGAAATCGCGCAGATCATCGGCGTTATCGACGAAATCGCGTTTCAGACCAATCTTCTGGCCCTGAACGCCGGGGTCGAGGCCGCGCGTGCCGGAGACGCCGGACGCGGATTCTCCGTCGTGGCCAGCGAAGTGCGTGCGCTCGCACAGCGCTCGGCCGACGCGGCCCGCAAGATCAAGTCGCTGATCACCTCCTCATCCGAGCAGGTTAAACTCGGCGTGGATCTGGTCAATCAGACCCTCGAAAGCGGCAACATCACGCTCCGTAGCGTCAGTGAGATCGCAACGCTGATCAGCCAGATTTCCACCTCCGCGCAGACACAGGCTACCAGCCTGACGCAGATCAACGCCGCGATCGGAGAAATGGATCACGCCACGCAGAAGAACGCCGCGATGGTCGAAGAGACCACCTCCGCCGGTCATCACCTGTCCCGCGAAACGCGGGAACTCGTCCGTCTGGTCGGTCGTTTCAAGGTGAATACCGCCAGTGAAAGCGGCCATTTCCGCTGGTCGCTCGATCATGACAAATCCGCCGATCCCAAAACGATCTTTCCAAGGCACAGCACAACAGACGCCGGCTGGGAGGCTTTTCAGTGACCGCTCCCCTGCCCCTTCCCGAACGCCTCGATAGCGATGCCGCACCGCTGCTTCTGCGGATGGTCACCTCCTGCGACAAGGGCGATATCAACCTCGACGGGCAAGCGGTGCGCCATCTGGGCGGATTATGCCTGCAAGTCCTTCTGGCATTGTTCCAGGACCGGACGGCGCGGGGTTACACGTTCGCGATCAGCACCCCGTCCCACGCTCTTCGATCAACGCTCGCCATTTTCGATGCCACCCACCTTCTGAAGATAGCGGACGTCTGATGCCGGTTCGAATACTGACGGTCGATGACTCGCCCGTGATCCGTCAGATGCTGCGCGCCACGCTCGAACCCGCCGGGTATATCACGATACCGGCCACCGACGGCGTCGACGGCCTCTCCCGCCTTGATCAGGAAGAGGCGCCGGACGTCATCATCACGGATCTCAACATGCCCAACCTTGATGGTTACGGCTTCGTCGAGGCGGTTCGCCGCCGATCGGACGTCACACGTAAACCGATCCTTGTGCTGACGACCGAGCACAGTGCGCAAAAGCGCAACGCCATCATGGCGCTCGGCGCGACAGGCTGGATTACCAAACCGTTCGTGGCCTCGAACCTGCTGAAAACGGTTCAACGTCTGGCACCTCTCGGATAGCGCCCATGGACGAGAACGACTCTATCCGCACGATCTTTTTCGCGGAATGCGCAGAGCAGATCGAGGCTCTGGAACACGGCCTGCAGACCCTCGCACGCGGCGACGGGGATGCCGAAACCGTCAATACGGTCTTCCGTTCCGTGCATTCCATAAAGGGCGGGGCGGGAATCTTCGGCCTCACGGCTCTGGTGGACTTCAGCCACACGTTCGAGTCAACTTTGGACCTGCTTCGTGAGCAACGCCTCACCGCCACGCCGGCAACCATCGCGGCTCTTTTTTGCGCCATGGATGCACTGAGCGATCTGATACACGCCTGCGAGGCAGGGCAGACCGCCGACAGTGACGCCATCCAAAGCGCAACGCGGAAACTCCGGGAGATCGCGCCGGATCCGGCCGGCGACGTGCTCGCGGAGTCTTCTGAAGACGCTCTCGTCCTGCCGTTCGATTTCCAGCCCGTGCCACTCGATTTCGATGCCTTTTCGCCACCCGACGGCGGCACCGCGTCGCCACAAAAAACGTGGACGATCCGTTTCGCACCCCGTCGCGGCCTGTATGACCGCGGAAACGATCCCATCTACAGTCTCGCCGCTCTAAACGAGTTGGGCGATTGCACCATTATACTCGATCAACACGAGCTCCCGCCGCTGGAAATGCTCGATGTGCAGGACAGCTATCTGACCTGGACCATCACGCTGAACACCGACGCCGAGGAAGCCAGCATTCGGGACGTCTTCGACTGGGTCTTTCAGGACGCGACGATCGAGATCACGTCCCTTCCCTTGTCCGACGTGCCGGCCGTAAGCATTCCATCAGAGAATCGTGCGTCGCCTGCCACCCAATCTGACGATCAGAAAAACGATAAGACGAACGGAGCCCTGACAGAGAGCGTTCAGGCACGCACCCTGCCGACAGAACCCGCATCAACAGAGTCTGAACCAAAAGCTGCCACGCTTCGCCCTTCCTCAACCATTCGCGTCGATCTGACGCGGGTCGACGACTTGATCAATCTGGTCGGCGAACTCGTCATCGGGCAGGCTTCGCTTCGCGACAAACTACAAAAGATCGATAATACAGGCGTGTCGGCCCTCATGGAGGCGACCGATACGCTCGGGCGCCTGATACGCGACTTGCAAGACGCGGTGATGCTGGTGCGAGCCCAGCCCATCCAAAGCGTTTTTCAGCGCATGGAGCGCCTGTTGCGTGAAGCCGCCGCTGCGACCGGAAAGGAGGTCCGCCTGATCGTACGGGGGGCCGATACCGAGGTCGATCGTACCATCGTTGAACAACTGGCCGAACCTCTTACCCATATGCTGCGCAACTCCGTCGATCACGGCATAGAACCGCCAGAGCAGCGGGTCGCGAATGGAAAAACATCCTACGGAACCATCGAACTTACCGCGCGACATCGCTCCGGCCGTGTGGTGATCGAAGTTGCCGACGACGGTGCAGGCATTAATCGCTCAAAGGTGCATCGCATCGCCGTTAACCGTGGGCTTATCGACGCGGGTACACAACTTAGCGATCAAGACCTCGACGGCCTGATTTTTCGCCCCGGCTTTTCGACAGCCGAGACGGTGTCCAGCCTCTCCGGCCGAGGTGTCGGCATGGACGTCGTCAAGAAAGCAATAACAGCCCTCGGAGGTAGAATCTCGGTCAATTCGGAACCAGGCCAAGGTTCCACCTTCCTTCTCAGCCTGCCCCTTACATTGGCCGTACTTGAAGGCATGGCGGTCACCGTGGCCGGACATGTCCTTATCGTACCCGTTACCTCCATCGTCGAGACCCTGCGGCCGCATGCGACGCAGATCTCATGCTTGATGAATCAGCAGGCGCTGATTTTTCTTCGTGGGGTCTATATCCCGATCATCGACGTGGCGTGCGACCTTGGCTTTCGCTCCGCGCCTGTGAGCCCGCTGCAGGCCGTCGTTCTCATCGTCGAGTCGGAAACCGGCGCGCTGGTCGCACTCGTCGTCGACGCGATCGTCAACAACATGCAGGTCGTGATCAAGAGTATCGAGCGTCATTACCGCAAGGTCCCGGGGATTTCGGCTGCGACCATTCTTGGGGACGGCCAGGTTGCCCTGATCCTCGATATAGATTCCTTCCACCGCTCACCATCGCCTGAGGCAGTGCAGTGCGACGGTCCTGCCAAAGCATCACCGCCTTCAGGGGAACGACCCTTCTCATGACCACGCCCAATCCGTCGCACCGCAAGGCCCCGCTCAAGGCGCTTGTGTTCTCGATCAATGGACAGGCTTACTGCCTCGATATCATGCTCATGCGCGAAATCCGGAGTTGGGCACCAGTGACCCCGCTCCCAAATGCGCCGTGCTTTGTCAGAGGCGTGATCAATCTACGGGGAAATGTGATCCCGATCGTCGATATGTCGATGCGACTATACGGCCACCACTATAGCGACGAAGCCTCCAGAGTGGTCGCGATCGTGGAGTGCGATGGTAAATATTCTGGACTTCTGGTCGACGAGGTCACCGATATTTTCGATATCGCGGCCGAAAATATCCAGGACCTCCCTGATATTACCGGCGCGCAAACCTTCAAAGCGATCTCGGGGCTGACCACTCACGACGACAAGATGATTGGCATTCTTCGTCTCGACGAAGTCTTCAATCTCGACGTGGACCTCGCCCAGTGATCGACGGCGGTGTGGAACACACGGGTACGCCAACAGCGTACAACGGCGGCCATTCTCACGAACAGTCGTTCCGGTTTACACATGCCGATTTTCTGGCCATTGCCGCGATCGTCCGCAACGAAACCGGGATCAGTCTGAAACCCACACGCTCATCCTTTGTCTATTCTCGCCTCAGTCGCCGCCTGCGCACTCTCGGCCTGGAAAGTTTTGCAGCATATTGTGAGCTTTTGATTCAGGATGGCCAGAGCGCGGAAAGACGGGCACTTGTCTCCGCGCTGACGACGAACGTCACCGCGTTTTTCCGCGAACGCCACCATTTCGCCTATCTCCGCCAGCGTCTTATTCACACTCTGGCGCCCAGGGTTCACGCGGGCGGACGCGTACGGTTGTGGTCCACCGCCTGCTCCAGCGGCGAGGAGGCATATTCGATGGCTCTCACCGTCCTTTCAGTGTTGCCCGACGCCACACGCTACGATATTCGCATTCTTGCGACGGATATCGACGTAGAAATGCTCGAAACGGCCCGACTGGGTCTCTACACGCGTGCGTCCGTTCGGGAGCATTGCCGTGACACGGCATCGTTGCATTGGGAGACTGGGACCGACGACAGGCTACAGGTGCCGGAGGCCGCTCGCTCCCTGGTTGAGTTTCTTCCCTTGAACCTGATTGGCGCATGGCCGCCACTTGGCACATTTGACATCATTTTCTGTCGCAACGTCGCAATTTACTTCGATTTCCCTACACAGACCGCTCTCTGGCGCCGCTTATGCGACCACCTGCCCGAACGCGGGCTCCTTTCGATCGGACACTCAGAACGCATACCGAGCGAGAATATCCCTGGTCTGCACTTATGTGGCATTACCACGTACCAGTGGCATCCGTCCTGATGTGCCCTCCGATCAGGGTTCTCATCGTTGATGACTCCATCACCAGCCGAATGATCCTTCGAAGCGCGTTAACGCGCGATCCTCGCCTTATCGTCGTCGGCTCTGCCTCCGATCCGACGACGGCACGTGATATGATACTGCAACTGAAACCGGATGTTCTGACGCTCGACATCGAAATGCCGCGCATGAACGGATTACAGTTTCTCGACAAGATCATGCGCCTGCGCCCGATGCCGGTTGTCATGGTCTCGGCATACACGCAGCACGGCGCGGATATCACGATCCAAGCCCTGCAGATGGGCGCAGTCGAATGCCTTGCAAAGCCCATCGCCGGAGAGGGATGGCCTGAACTGGCGCACTTGCCTGATCTGATCGTGCGTGCCGCCGCCGCAAGACCCGTGCGTGCCATTGGCAGCAGCGCCGTCGCACCTGCTCCGTCAAGCCCTCTGAACATGCCAACGGACGCACATCAGCCCCTGATCGTCATCGGGTCATCCACCGGCGGGATCGAGGCGTTGACGGAAATCCTCCAGCATCTGCCTGCTCTTTGCCCGCCGATCCTGATAACCCAGCATATCGCGTCCGCATTTACAGCGAGCCTTGCGCGCCGGCTGGATCAACAGAGCGCTCCATGTGTCAGGGTGGCCGTCGACCAGATGCCCATTGAATCCGGACATATCTACATCGCCCCCGGAGGCGAGGTCCATCTGGAGGTCGCACGTCGCGGAAATGTCCGGTTCTGCGCTCTTGTCGCAGCACCCGCTGAATGCGGACATAGACCGTCAGCAGATCGCCTGTTTCGCTCGGCAGCATCAGCCTGCGGTCGCTTTGCAATCGGCATCATCCTCACCGGCATGGGGGACGACGGCGCACGTGGCCTGCTCGACATGCGGCGCAGCGGCGCGCGCACCATCGCACAGGACCGGGCAAGTTCGGTCGTCTACGGCATGCCAAAATCAGCGATAGAGCGCGGCGCCGTGGAATTCGAACTGCCCCTGTCACGCATCGCCCCAACATTTCTCACTCTTGCCCGTGACCTCACAGAGGATAACGCTCCATGCGTCTAGCATCGTCCATCTCCGTCCTGACCGTCGATGATCAGGTATCGATTCGTGCCGCGCTGACCGCCAGCTTGAAACAGATCGGATTCTCCGATGTCATGGGCGCGAAGAATGGCGAAGATGCCATCAAGCTGTTACGCAATATGCCCTTTCGTCTCGTCATTTCAGACTTCAACATGCCGGGCATGGATGGCTTGGCGCTCCTGCATGCTGTCCGCAGCGATCCGGAATTAAAAAAAATTGCGTTTGTCATGCTGACCAGTCAGGCAACACGTGAGCTGGTTCAAAAAGCTGTTCAGGGCGGCGTCAACAATTTCATTCCGAAACCTTTCACCACGGAGAGCATCAAACACGCTCTCGAACGGGTCCTTGGGCCACTGGCACCGTCGTGAACAAAACCGCGGAAGGCCAACTGCGTGAAGTCTGTCGCCTGCTAGCACGTCTGGTCGGACTTTTGTCCACGATGGCCGACGACGCGAGCAGGGTGGAGGGTGTTGTGGCCGACATCATGACGGAACTGCCTCTCATCAGCGATGAAACCGTGTCGGCGGCACAGCAGATCGACCGACTGCGTCAGTCCCTCGTCGACCTCGCGTCGTTTTTCGAGTGCCTGGTTCCTCAGTCCCCCGAAGGCAGCCTGCGTCCGATGAGTGAAGCTCTCGAAATCCTGCAACTCGATACCGTACGCACCGCACTGACACCGGGGTGAGATCAGTCACCCTCGTCGGGAAGCGGGCGCGGCCTGCGTTCGCTATTGATCGCGACGAACGTGAAGATCCCTTCCGTAACCTTGAACGACACGCGCGCATGACGTTCACGCCGCCACGTCTCCACATGAATAACCATGGACGTGCGGCCGGTTTTTATGATGCGTGTATAGATGCTCACTTCATCGCCAATCACCACTGGCTGATGAAACGTCAGACTTTCCACGGCAATGGTCACACAACGGCCGCGAGCGCGTTGAGCAGCGCGGCTACCGGCCGCGAGGTCCATTTGTGACATGATCCAGCCGCCGAAAATATCACCAGCAGGATTGGTGTCGGCCGGCATCGCAACAACCCGGATGGTCGGTGCTTCCGAGGGGGGTGAGGTGTACCGAGACGTGCCGTCATCTATCGTCATGACGATACCTCGTCTGGAAGCCTCACTGTACCCGGACCAGATCCCGGTCAGTGCTTAGCCGATGCGTAAGCCTGGACTGCCGCCAATGTGCGACTCACATGCTCGTCCGGCGACTTGTTGCTGTAAGCCAACACGATATGTCCGTCCGGCGCTATGACGTAGGAGGTCCGCGTCGCGAAATGCAGTAACGGCATCTTGGCATCGTAGCGGGTCGCAATGCTTCCGGTCGGATCGGCTGCTACGGCGAAGCGGCTTCTGCACTCACTGACCGAAAATTTGTCGAGTGTCTCGATCTTGTCCATCGAAACCCCGATCACCGTCGCATGCGCTGCCTTGAACGCATCAGACGCATCGGCAAAATCATGCGCCTCGACAGTGCATCCCTTGGTGAAGGCTGCAGGGTAGAAGTAAAGCACCACCGGCCCGTCGTGCAAGGCAGCGGCGAGGGAGAAGCTGAACTCTTTACCGCCGAGACTGGCCGGTGCCTCGAATTGCGGGGCGGTGACACCTTCGGAAAGTGCCGCGAAAGCCGGGGCCGATATGGCCACGCTACCCATCAGAACGGCAGCCATACCCAACAACTTCATGGGGTCACATCTCCGCATTGCAGTGAACGTCAGAAGCGCGAGTCGGGCGACACGACCACGCAAGGTCCGCCTCGTGTCAGTTTCCCGCATGCCGCCACTGCGGCGTCGTGCGAGAGACCTGTCAATCGGGCACGATATAAATGCCCCTTCCCCGTGCCAACCCCGAGCACCTGTGCCTTTGCAGAGGCCAGAGAGGAACGCTCCTGCGCATGGTCGGCAGCCTGCTCCGCCAACGTCGGACTTCCAAACGCCCCCACCTGGATCGCCCAGTCGTGCCGCTCGCCTACAGCACTGCTTTTCCTGAGCAGCGGTGCGGGCTCTGCCATCGCCGGCGTGACAAAATGCAGTTGGAGGCGCCGACGCTCCGGGGTCGCTGGGGCCGCCTGCGCCACCTGAACAGGCGCCGGGTCTGTCGGGGCAGGCGCCACCGCTCCGCGCGATGCCCACGCCGCACGCACAGCGTCGGTTTCACTTTCCGTTGTCGTGCTCTGCGCGGCAGACAGCGGTGCCGCAGAGGCTATCGCGATGTGCGTCGGCGCCTCCGGCTCCACTTTTTTCCAGGACTTCGTATATGCCGGCGTTGCCTCGGCAGGCTCATTCTGAGCCTCGGCAACCTGGACCGGCTGGTCGTCAGACGCCTCAGAGTCACCATTCCGTCGACGCGCCCAGGCGGCCTGTACGGACTTCGCCTCGCTGGACAGCGGAACGGAGGCAGATGCGTATGCCACGCCCTGGCCACCACCGTGAGCCGCCACCATCAGATCAGCCTGCGACCGGGAATTCGGGTAGTAGCCGGCGATCTGATGACCGATAGCGGCGACATAGTTGCGCGTTTCGCGTGGAAGCGTGCGGTGTCGAGACAGGAAATCGTCAAGCCGTCCGGGACCGCCGTTATAGGCCGCAAGAAACCCGGGAGAGCCATAGATGTCATACATTTCGCGTATGTAGGCGGCACCTGCGAGGATATTGTCGTGCGGATTGAACGGATCTTCGCCAAGTGAATATTCGACGCGCAGTTCGTCATAGGTGGGGGGCATGAGTTGCATCAGCCCCATCGCACCAGGCGCAGAGGTTACGAAGTCGCCGTTCGCCCGGAAAAGATTTCCGCCTGACTCACGCGCCATGACCGAGCGGATCCAGATTTCCGGAACGTCAAAGCGCTGGGCAGCTTCCTTGATATACGGACCCCACGGGTCCTCCGGCGGGCCGGGAGGTGCGTAATAGGACTTGGCGTGGGCGCGATATTCAGCGGCTTCCTGTGCGACCGGCATCGCCGGGCGAGGCTCCGTGGCGCACGCCGCGAGCAGACCAGCGAGAAGCACGGAGCCCAGTACCCGCGCGGGCGCTACGTGCTTCTTGTTAAAGTGACCAGGGTGCTTGCCCCTCACACAAATCGCCACCTGCCGTGAACGTAACGCGCGCCGACCATTCATTGATTGCCCCGTGGACCAGTCTTTCCCTAAGCTTGCTATCGGATTGCGGCAATTATGCGGCGAGAGCCATATATTGGATCGTCGATACCCCGTATTCTCAATCGCTTAAACAAACGCGTTGAGAGATCGCCACAACTCCACTCAGGCCTTTACACGACGCCGGAACACGACACAAGCGCACACGCCCGATGTGTCAGGCCGCCACGCTTGCGCCTGCGGTCCCCGCAGGCACTGAACCCATCGCCTGCGCTTCCTGCGCCAGAGACACGTGCGCTTCGTCCGCCGCCTGATCGCGCAGCATGTATCCGCGTCCCCACACGGTGGAAATAAGGTTTTTCGCGCCTGCCGCCTGCAGCTTGCGTCTCAGCTTGCACACGAAGACGTCGATAATTTTCATTTCCGGCTCGTCCATTCCACCATACAGATGGTTGAGGAAGGCGTCTTTTGTCAGGACGATGCCTTTGCGCAGGACCAGCAGCTCCAGAATGGCATATTCCTTACCTGTCAGGTGAATCGGCTGGCCTTTGATGGTGACCTCACGGCTATCGATGCTCAGTTCGAGCGGCCCGACGCGCAGGCAGGACTCACTGTAACCCTTCGATCGCCGGAGAATGGCCTGCATGCGGGCGACCAGCTCGCTCGAATCAAAGGGCTTGGTCACGTAGTCATCGGCGCCGACCGAGAATGCCCTCACCTTCGCCTGCGGACGCGTGAGGCCAGAGAGAATGACGATCGGCGTGTCGATCTTGGCCACACGCACGCGCCGGACAACTTCGTAACCTTCAATATCGGGCAACATCAATTCAAGGACGGCGATGTCGTAATCGTAATGCTTCAGCATTTCGACCGCTTCCTGCCCGGTTGCGACGTGGTCCACCGTGAAGCCTGATGCACGCATGACGTGGGTGCAGGCGCCGGCGGCGGCGAAATCATCCTCAACGAGCAGAATACGCATTTCAACGGTCCTAAGGTTGTGTTGATTTTTTTATACGACCATAGGTTGTTAACGTCTACGGAAATATTCCTTGGATTGAAAATAACCATGGGATTCTCTTTTTGAGATTTTGGAAGCAGTTTGTTAACCCTCATAGGCCACTGTGCGAGCCCTGAGAAACGTATGAAGCCCGGCAACGCCATGACCTTTTTTTCCACCCCGGCCGCTGCCGAGATACACGGAAAAGTATACGATGTATCAGGTCTCTACGTATCAGTTTCCGGCTTTGACGGCCTTCTCTCAGTCGGGGACAGACTGGATCTGCACCCTCTGGCGGGGGGGTCTATACGCGCGGAGGTTGTGGGCTTCTGCGGTTCGCTCGCCAAAACGATGGTGTTTGGCGATACGGATGGACTGGGACCAGGCTCCAAGGCATCTCTGCCGCTCTATCTGGGTCAGAACGCCATGCTACGCCGTGGCGGACTACCGGTGAGTGACCGGTGGCTCGGCCGGGTCGTCGACCCGCTGGGAGCGCCATTGGACGGAGGACCCCGCCCCGGCGGGTCTTGTGTGCAGCCGACACGTGCGGCACCGCTGAACGCCATGGAACGCGCGCGGCTGGGACCACGTCTTGATCTCGGCGTTCGTGTCCTGAATGCGTTTACAACGTGCTGCGAAGGGCAGCGGCTAGGCCTGTTCGCCGGCTCCGGCGTGGGCAAATCCACCCTTCTCGCCATGCTCGCCCGATTTACGTCGTGTGATGTCGCTGTTGTCGCCCTGGTTGGTGAGCGAGGGCGTGAAGTGCGGGAATTCCTTGAAGATGAACTCGGTGAGGACGCGAGACAACGTACGGCAGTCGTCGTCGCAACTTCGGACTGTGCACCGCTGATGCGACGAGAAGCCGCCTATACCGCAATGACCATTGCCGAACATTTCCGAGACCAGGGGCTGTCCGTTCTCCTGTTGATGGACAGCGTCACCCGGTTTTGTCTGGCCTTGAGAGAGATCGGCCTCTCAATGGGTGAACCGCCCGCCACCCGGGGCTATCCGCCGAGCGTCTTCGCCGAACTGCCCCGATTGCTTGAGCGGGCGGGGCCGGGCAGACGATGCGAGAACGGCAAGGAAGGTCACATTACCGCTCTCTTTACAGTACTGGTGGAAGGGGACGACCAGAATGAGCCCGTGGCGGACGCGGTGCGTGGTATTCTGGACGGTCACATCATCCTGGATCGCGCGATCGCGGAAGCAGGTCGTTACCCGGCCGTGGACGTACTGCGCTCCCTCTCGCGCACCTCACACCGGTGCACACTGCCTGCGGAAAAAGCTTTGGTCAGCCGGGCACGGGCCTTGATGGCAAGTTATGCCGAAATGGCCGACATGATCCGCCTCGGCGCCTACAAGGCCGGCAGCGATCCAGAGGTAGACGAGGCCATACGGGTGCGGCCTGCCGTCGAAGCCATACTTCGTCAGGAACGGGAGGAGCGAGCCTCCATAGAGGACAGTTTCGCCGCCCTTCAGCGAGCATTGGCATGAAGCGTTCCGCGCTGACCGCCCTGATGTCGATCCGGGACCGGGAATACCAGGAAGCCATGCGCGTTCTTGCGAACTCCGTCGATACTCTCGATCAGGCCTCGCAGGCTGTGCGGAACGCAGAGGAGCGTCTGTTACACGAGCGCGAAATCGCCCTTGCAACGAGTAGCGGCGATGTGAGCGTTGAAAATTACGCACGTTGGTTGCCGGTGGGACAAGCGGCGATCGACGCGGCGCGCCGTGACGAACTTCAGGCGCGAACCTGCCTCACGATCGCCCGCGCCGCGTTGATCACCGCCAGAACAGCCCGTGAGAGCGTCAGGACAGCCATGTCACGGCAGGCGGAAAAGGACCGCGTGAAGGCACTGAAGGCCGAACAGGCGCTGTTGGACGAAATTCGACCCCGACGAGTTGAATGAGTGTTGGCGGCCCTCGAATACCGAGGCATTTCGGCGCCTGGAACCGCAGTTCCTAGCCAGATGAGGCGACTTTGACGCACCGTGAGAACTGCACATAGTACTGCAGACGGGAAGAAAATCTTAACCACTTTCCCTTATAGCGATGAAGAAGCGAATAAGCGGCAGTGGCTCGTGCTGCCGCTTTTGTCTTAGGGTTACGTGGCTCCATGGCGGATACGTTACGTGCACAATCGGATCATAGGCTGCTTATAGGAAGCCGCTTTTCGATTGCTCTCGATGAGCCCGTCGCCCCGATCGGTGGGTGCGATACGTTTGCCGCCCGCGATGCCTTATCGCCCGGCGCTTCGATGCATGCGATGGCGCCATCGACCCTCCTGCCCGCGCGCCCGTGTCTTTTGACTGCCCTGTCACTCCGATCCGATGCGTTGATGACAGTCGCACGGCTGGACGAGGCCGAATCGCTCTGGCTGATCGCGCCAGAGCCACCGGCGGCTTTGAGCATCAGCCGCAGTGGATGGACGGAAAGCGCGATTCTGGACCATGTCGTCCAACCTCTGGCCGGTGCATTACGAGCACTCGAACGTGCTGGAATAACACATCGCGCGATTCGCCCGGACAACGTCTATCAAAGTCGTCCCGGTGTCCCGGCTATCCTCGGCCCCGGATGGCTGGCTCCCCCTGCATTTCACCAGACCGTGGTTTTTGAGGCGTTGTCCTCAGCCGTGTGTCCGCCCATCGCGCGCGGCAACGGTACGATTGCCGACGATATTTTCTCCCTCGGCGTTCTGGTACTCTCTCTTGTGACAGGGAGGCTACCGTTTGCTGATGTTGAACCTTACGATATCCTGAGCCGCCGCTTCTCGAGAGGGAGTTTCCACGCCTACACGACGGGACAGGACATCCCGTCCGGCATCCGGTCACTGCTGCATGCGATGTTGTCCGACGATCCGGACGCAAGACCGACACCACGAGATCTGGAAAATGTCGGTCCAAGGAAGCTTTTTTCTCGCCGCGGAGACAGCCCCGCTCGCACGCCGATTATGATTGGCGCACAGGAAGCCCGGACATGTGCCGCCCTGAGCTGGCAAGCGGCGGCACAGCCGGACGCTTTCACGTCGCTCCTTGATCGCGGTATCGTCGAACAGTGGCTGCGCCTCGAAGCCGGACGGGCACAGGCTGCGACCCTACTTTCGGCAGCACTCCACGATCGTCGATCGAACGAGGGTCAGTCTGCGGGACGGCCGCCTGTTGAGCCCGGGCTGCTGGCGCACATTCTCTGCCTTATCGATCGCTCTGCTCCGCTGTTCTGGCGCGGCGTCTGGTTCTGGCCCGATGCGCTGCCCGCCATCATAGGGTGGAGCGCTACCGCCGAGGCGAGCGCCGCGGCACCGATGATGAGCCTTACCCGCGATATCGTCGCCGTCACGACTATGCTGGGTCCAGGGCACCTGCCGGAAGGATCGGCTGTTTCGGCGCTGGTGAAGACGCTGTCGATATCACTGCGACACATGCGCACGCCCCACGCAGACTCTGGCCTGTTGCTCGCGGCTTATCAGGCAAATCCATTCCAGGCCTGCCTATCGAAGCGGTGCGCCAACGAACGCATCACGTCCGTGAGCGGCCTTATTGAATGGCTTTCGCAGGACGCAGCGTCTGACTCGCCTTTGCTCGACGACGCAATGGACAGCTTTGTCGCTGCGCGGTGCGCGGCCAAAGGCGTTCACGTTCCACGACCGGATGCGAGGCTTTATCCCGATCACTGGACGCAAAACCTGCTAACGCTCGCGTCTCTGCAGACACTGTATGGACTGGGTCCGTTACGCGCACTCGGACGAAAAATGCTTCCGCATTTGGGGAATGCCATTGATAAATGGCATTCAGCGACGACCCGACGCCTGAAGAGTGAGAGACTGGCCGATGCAGCTGAGGCTGGAAATCTAGTGCTGATGCATACTCTTCTGTTCGACCAGACCGACCTTACTCTTGACATGCACGGTCTAATGGCGGCACGCGCCGAACTGGCCCGTCTCGATCGAGACCTTGAGTCGCGACAGCAGCGCATGCGCCATGCAACGGAAGGCATTCGGAATGCTGCAGCAAACATCGCCCTGATGGTAGCCGCGTGCGGAGCGGGCGCCCTGATTGTCTTGAACTTCACGCCGTGAGTTCCCCGGACACCATCGCCTCGACCCGTCGCGACCTGAATTTCCGATGGTGGCACGGGTTCAGTGTCGGCCTGTGCGTCGTGCTCGAGCCGTCTTTCAGCCTGCTCGGCGCGTTGCTGATCCTTCCCTATATAATCGCCAGAGTGTTCGAAAAGCCGGACGAGGCGGAATATAGCAGGGTGATCGCGGCCTATATCGGCGTAGCCGCGATATATCCTTGTCTGGCTGTCTGGAGTGGCGCAAATGCTTGGGAAAGCTGCGTTCGTATCCTGATGGATCCGAAGACTCTCCTGATCGACTGGGTGGCCGCCGGGTGTGGGTGGTTCATTTTCGAAGCCTCCCTGATCACCCTACGGATTTTCCATACGCGCAGACAGGACCATATAACACGCGGCCTTGAAAACCGCCGCGAACACCTGATACGGGAATGGGGCCTGACGACCCCACACATGTCTGTCCATGTCGATACGAAAGACTGATATCTTCTACCCGGATGGTCTAGAAGTGACCGAGAGGGCGCCACCGCCAGAGGTGTTTATGCGACGCGCTCTTCGATCTCCCGACGGCGGCGGTCGGCCACCTGAGACTTCATGGCGGCCTGCAGCTTTTCAAATGCGCGCACTTCAATCTGACGTACCCGCTCGCGCGAGACCTTATAGTGGTGCGACAACTCTTCCAACGTCACCGGATCCTCTTTCAAGCGACGCTCGGTCAGAATATGGCGCTCGCGTTCGTTGAGCGTCGCCAATGCGCCCGCCAGAAGAGCTTTCCGCCCGTTGAACTCCTCTGCCTCGGCCAGAACCTCTTCCTGGTTATCGTGCTCATCGACCAGCCAATCCTGCCACTCCCCTTCACCATCCGAGCGCAAGGGCGCGTTCAAACTATGGTCCGGGGCCGCCAACCTGCGGTTCATGGACACGACATCGTTTTCGGAGACGCCCAGTGTCGTCGCGATCTTGCCGACCTGCTCGGGCTGCAAGTCGCCTTCGTCGATGGCCTTCATCTGCCCCTTGAGACGGCGCAGATTGAAGAAGAGCTTCTTCTGGGCTGCGGTGGTTCCCATTTTCACCAGTGACCAGCTGTGCAGGATGTATTCCTGAATAGCGGCCCGAATCCACCACATCGCATAGGTCGCAAGCCGGAATCCGCGATCGGGATCAAAGCGGCGCACGGCCTGCATCATGCCGACGTTGCCCTCGCTGATCAGTTCGTTCACGGGCAGGCCGTAACCTCGATACCCCATCGCAATTTTGGCCACGAGACGCAGATGCGACGTCACCAGCCTATGAGCCGCGCCGGAGTCTTCATGCTCACGCCAACGGCGCGAGAGATCGACTTCTTCCTGTGGCGTGAGGAGAGGGAATTTGCGAATGTCCTGCAGATACCTTGACAGGCTCTGTTCCGGACCAATTGTAAGGACGGCAGAGGCCATGATTGGGCTCCTTTCGCCTGATGACCGTGGGAGATATGCTTCCGTGAGGTCTGCAACGCAGCGACGGAGCCCAGGTTCAGGCACGCGAGAATAAGGACTTCACGTCCCCGCGCCGGGCTCCCTTCTGGGCCGCCGTGATGCGGGACGTCCTATTCCGGCGGCTGGGTGAGCGCGTCGGGACAGGACTTGATTACCGCACAGGATTAGTCCGATTTCAAGCGAAACCCGCGCACCATGCCTTAATTTTAGGCAATGTCCGCCAGCAGCGCTTGAAAGTCGGGGGGCAGATCACTCCTGAAGTGGACAGGTTCCCCACTCGACGGGTGGATAAAGCCCAGCTCGGCGGCGTGTAGCGCCTGTCGCGGAAAGTCGAGAGCGGCTTTTCGGGCTAGTTCGGGCAACTGCCTGGCGGCCGCCGGCACGCGCCGAAGGTAGACTGGATCGCCGACCAGCGGGTGACCCGCGTGCGCGAAATGGACCCGTATCTGGTGGGTACGTCCCGTGGCCAGCCGACACTCGACCAGCGTCAGCCCGGCACCGATCGACTTCACGGTCCGGTAATGTGTCAGGGCAGGCTTGCCGCCTGCGCGGACAACAGCCATTCGCTTGCGGTCAGCCTTGTCACGACCGATCGCGCCCTCGAAATCCCCTCTGGAGGGAAGCAGAGCGCCCCAGCAGAGAGCCGTGTACGATCGCTGGATCGTCCGGGCCGCAAAAGCCTCGGACAGGGCAAGGTGGGCCTTTTCGGTCTTCGCCGCGACCATGACACCGGACGTGTCCTTGTCCAGGCGATGGACGATCCCCGGACGACGCTCGCCCCCGATCCCCACGAGACTGTCGCCACAATGTGCGATCAGCGCGTTGACCAATGTCCCCGTCTCATTCCCCGGTGCAGGATGTACCACCAGGCCTGCCGGTTTGTCGATGACGATCAGGTCGCCGTCTTCGTAAAGAATATCGAGTGCCATGCACTGTCCTTCAGGAACAGCCGGCACCGGCGGCGGCGGTGACAATATGTAGGAAGCCCCGGCGCGCACAGGTTCGGATGCGTCCCTGACGACCACACCGTCCCGCGTCAGGCTTCCTTCTTCCATGAGGGACTTGACCCGGGAGCGCGAAATCGTGCCGATAGCGCGGGCCACGAATCGGTCCGTGCGCTCACGCGCGTCGTCCTGTCCGGCGACCAGGGTAAAGGTTGACGCGTCGAACGATGGTGCATGGACGTGCATAGGGCGGTTTACTCCGAGCGCCGGCGAAAGGGAAATACTTTGAGCGAGTCTGTACCGGTTTCCCGGTTTCTGTTGGCGGCCGTGATCGGCATGGGCGCCTTGATTGTTGTCGGCACGACTGTGCTGATGTTTGCGGTCGTACATCGCCTGGCCCATCACCGACCTGCCGACACTGCACCGGTCGTGGCACCCTCAGGCACGGCTGGCGTGGCACCGTCAGAGGTCATTCAACTGGCGCCCGGCACCCATATCGCTCAGATCACGGGCGTGCCTGGCGGATTGGCACTTTTGCTGACGGGGGGAGGGCCAGACCGCGTGGTCATCTGGCGTAACGGCGCGTTATCCGCCGACACCGTTCTCTCGGTTGCGCCCTAAGTGCATGATTATTGAAAATCGGCCTTGCGCGTCGATCATGCCCCCTCTATAAGCCGCTCACGCCTTCAGTCCCATTCGTCTAGAGGCCTAGGACGCCGCCCTCTCACGGCGGCAACAGGGGTTCGAATCCCCTATGGGACGCCAGTCGCTCTAAGTGACTGATTTTATTGGCATAATTTCTTTGTCTTTCCGCAGGTGGCACATGTTGGTGTTACATATGGGACGACAAAGGTTTGCCTACTCCATATATGATTCGGCGTTATCAGACTTGGTATGTAAGGGTTAAAGTCCCTTCTGACCTTCGCTGTGTGCTTGGCTTACATATCTGCCGAACGCTCAAAACCTCTGATAGAATGACTGCCCAAACTCGTGCGGTTGGTGTTGTGTCGTCTTTGTCGGGGTTGTTTGTGGATATTCGGAAGCAGTTGGCACAAAAGGTTTTTGACGTAAAAGAAGGAACTGCTGAGGTTTCTGAACTCAAAGCCTTCATTTCCCAGAATGCTGACAAGATTGACGCAATCCCGCAGGAAGACCTTCACAACATTAAGATGATGTTGAATCTCTTGATATCGCAGGAAGCAAGGGACAACAGCGAACGAAAGCGAAACCTAGAGTTAGCCAAGCTTTCAGCGTGGTCTATTCGTGAAGCGCATCAAAACGGCATTATAGAAGGTATGAGCAAGGCTATAGGCTTGGCTGGCCCTTCTGTCTCTCAAAGTACGCAAGAGCCTGTAAGGGCTGAAAAACAGGCCGAATCATCTGTATTATGGTTTGACCTTGTTCCTTCCTTTTTCAAGGACAACCCTGGAATCTCGGACAAAACAAGAGAAAGTTATAATATAACATTCAAGCAAGTCTGCGAACTGATTACGAACAAGCCAATCAATCAAGTCACCAAACAGGACATAAAGGCTTATGCTGATTGGTTGCGTGATAAGCCTTCTTTGAGAGGTGGCAATCTATCACATGCCACTATCGTTAGGCATATTGGAGAAATAAAGTATTTCCTGAAATGGTGTGTATCTTCTGCTTTAATTGAGGACAAGGGTTTTTCTGACATTCAGGCGAGAAGCAAAACAGTAGAAGAAAAAAGAACACGCCAACAAGATAGAAGACGTGGTTTTACAAACGAAGAACTTAAAATTATTTTTGATAGTCCAGTTTTTACAGGATATAAATCAGAAAGACAAAGGAGCATAAAAGGCAATATCCACAATAAAACATATGATTATTGGTTTATTGTTATTTTGGCTTTTTCTGGCGCAAGGTTAAATGAAATCTGCGAAGCACCTGCAAAATTATATGACCTGAACGGCATACCTTGTTTTGACCTTCGCCAATCTGGAACCAAGACTTTAAACAGTCCACGTTTGATTCCTGCTCATCCTGATTTAAAAAAATTAGGATTTTTTGAATATGCAAAGCAACAGGAAATGAAAGGGTTAAAGCTGGTAGAAGATAAAGCCAAGCCTATAACAGCAGAGTCATGGAGCAAGCGTTTAAACCGTTATCTTGATGATATTGGCTTAATTGATGATGCTCTTGTTGCTTACTCATTCAGGCATACATTCCGCCAAATGTTGCGTGTTTCTGGGCTAAATATGGAAATTATCAATAAAATATTTGGGCATGAAACAGGTGAAGTTGGTCAAAATTATGGGTCAAACCTTTCCTATGAAGAAGCCAAGCTTTTCACGGAAAAAGTAAGATTTCCCATATTTTTAGACCATTTGTATGATTACAGCACGTCCTCAAGGTCTGTTTGACGTTCATCCTGAAAGCCTGATTTTTCTGCGCTATTCACGATTTCCCATATTGTCGAACGGCTTGCGCTGAACTGTCTGGAAAGCTTTGTGTAGCTGTCTCCCATTCCGTGCAAACGACGAATTAAAGCTTTATCTTTCTCTTGAAACTTCTCTTTACGTCCAAGCCTGACGCCGTTCTTTTTTGCGTTTCTCAAGCCTGCGTTGACACGTTCCCTTATGTTTTCCCTTTCTAACTCTGCAACACCTGAAAGAATTGTAAAAAGGAAACGGCCAAGGCTTCCAGCCGTATCAATACCTTCTGTCAAACTTCTAACAGAAACGCCTTTAAGCCTTAGTTCTTCGAGAAGATTGGCAAGATGAACGGTTGAACGTCCAAGCCTGTCTAATTTCCAAATTATTACCGTATCGCCTTCTTTTAGGCGTTTCAGCATCTTATCAAGTTCAGGACGTGAAGATTTTGAACCGCTTGCCTTATCTGTATATATTTTTTTACAGCCTTGGCTTTTCAAAGCGTCAACTTGTAAGCCTTCATTTTGTTCAACCGTGCTAACTCGTGCATATCCAAATATTGCCATTGAAATACTCCTTTAAATCATAAAAATTAACCCTAATTTCCGAATAAAATAACGAACAGATAAAATCAGGTAATTATTATATTAACATAGTTATTCGGAAAACTACAGTATTCCGAACAATTATATAATTAATTTCAGAATAATTTAAAAATCTTGTGTGGCTCTGTGCCCAATACAAAGCAACTTGTTGCGTTACGAAACTCCCCCTTCGAAGCACGCGAAGGGGGTGGGGGGATTTTGTCTTATCGAAATCAAGGCTTAAAGCCGAGTGTGTTGAGTTCTTCGGCTTCAAGTTCTTCTTGTGATTTTTTTGAACCATCCATTTTTTTCAACATAGCATTTGTTCGTGCTTGTGAAAGCTTTGCCGTTTTCTCGGCTTCTTTTTTCTGTTTCTCGGCTAATTCTTCTAATTGTTTTTGTTCTTCTTGCTGTCTCTTTTTAAGCTCATTTTCAGGGCCATTTTTATAAACATCTTCAATTATATCTTTATCGTTGCTTAAAATATCTTCTTTAATTTCTTTTAGCTTGTTAAACTCGGCTCTTACATTCTCAATGTCATGTTTTTTGTCATAATCTTCTTGTTCTTGCTTTTGTTTATCTTGTTGTGCTTTTGCTTCATCGTAAGAAACTCTTAATTTTACATCATAATTGTGTGATTTATCTGTTTCTAATTTTGATAAAATTGGAAGATTTTCTTTTAATTCTGCAAGTCGTTTTTTATCTTCTTTATAAGATTTTTTGAAAATTGCGAAGAAACCGTATTTTTTATTTTCTAATAATTTTATATCTTCTTCACACTTTTCTTTGCTTTTCTTTGCTTTTTGATATTCAGAGAATGGCTCATTTTCTAACTCTTCTTTTATATCTTTCCATCCTCTAATTTTTGGTCTTTCTTTTAAAATTGTGTATTTTTCTTTCGCTGAAGAATTGACTTTATTCAATGCTTGTTTTTTCTTAATTTTTTCAATTGATAGATTATTATAATATTGTTGTTTTTGCATGTTTCCGAAGTATTTTTTAATTTCTTCATCTATTTGTTGAAGCTTTTTATGCAAGGCAATAACTTCATTTCCTGCCCTAATTCCGCTTGCGCTGGCTGTTTTGTCATCATTATCAACATGTATTGTTGATATGTCTGAAAGAGTTGAGTTTATTCTAATTTTTGCAACAGTTTGAGCATTATTTTGCTTTGCTGTTCTGCTGATTTTAATAATGTCTTTTGCTGTTCTGATATCTCGTTCAAAAGATTTAATATCTGTTGAATCGGAGTTTCTCCCTCCGCCTCTTGTGTCAAAAGCTCTATTATTTCCGTCGTTTTCTCGTTCGCCAATCGTGCGTGTTTGTGTGTTGATTGTTGTATTGTTGGCTTCTTGTTTATCGCTTCCGAACCTGAGTTTTGGTTTTTTGTCATTTTGTTCAATCTCCTTTTTATATTTTTGTGCAAAATCTTCCTTTTTCATTCCTGCCAGCCTGTTAGCTGAACCAACGAACAAGCCATTTTTTTCAATGATGTAAGTGTTTGCCTTCTGCCCTGCTTTAATCTCATAGCCTTGGCTCTGTAAGGCTGATTTAAACGCTTTCAGGTTGTCGCTGGCTTGCCATAGTGACTTAATAGCCTGCTTCTCGGTAGGCAGGTCTATGCCGTTCTTTTCAGCTTTACGTTGCTGATTGACGGTATGCGCTTGGCTTGTCCGTTCTAAGTCAATTAATGGCTTAACAAGCTCGGCTTCTGCTGTTTTGTTTTCGTCAAGCAACTGCATATAAACAGCTTTGTTGTGTTGGCCTTGTACGATTGCATGACCGTTTTTAATCTCTGCTAAACGTGCAATTTTCTCATTTCTTGCATAGCTGTTTTTTGTATCAAGAGCCTTTTTTTGTTCCTGTTGATAATGTGGAACAATAACGTGCCAATGCTTGTTATATGCGTCTTGTGTTGCTCTTGGCTTTGTATGTTCAACAACTGTTATGTCATCTTTATCGAACTTGTATTCGTTCGATAAGTCGTTAAGCACATCGCTAAATTGTTCACGGCTTAGTGCTTCTTTTGGTGAAATTTTGAAGTGATGAAAGCCGTATTTCAGGTTTTCACTCTGTGCTGTTTGCATAGCATTGTTTAGCTGAAATTCTGAGCCTTCCAGAACTTCAATTTGTTCATTTTTCTCACCTGAAAAGATATGTGTAGCTGTGTCTGTGGCTCCTGATGAAGCTTTAATTGCTCTTGTTTGTATTATCATCTTTCTTATTCTCTGCTCTATGAACAGACGGCTTAACAAGTGCTAGTTTTTTGCTTGTTTTGCTTATCAGTTTTCCAAGTTCGTCAAGCTGTTCATTTAGTAAATCTTCTTGCGTTGCATGTGTATGAAAAGAAACAGGTTCTTTAATTTGATTAAAATATTTTGCTAACTGATTTATGTTATTGCCGATTTTAGAAAGTTCTAATCGTATGCTTTCAAGTTCTCTTGAAACTGATTTTCCAGCGTTTCCTGTGCTTTCTGCTTCATACATCAAAGCACGTAACCAAGTGCCTAGGGCTAAACCTTTGGATTGAGAGAAGGCTAAAAATCTATTCTTCTCGTCTGGCGATAATTTGAAATTATAGTTTTGTCGTTTCATATCATTTTTTCTCCATCTTCATTTATATAAATCTCGTCTCCATCTTCTGTCCTTTCTCCAGTGTCATGCCAGCAAACATCATCATTATCTTTAAAAGATGGACCACGCTTATAGCCTTCTAATATGGCATTTCCGTAAATATCGTATTTTAATTTTTCCATATCCTTCTCCTTTTTCTTCTTTCCTTTTCTTGGGGTCAACGGGGCAAAGCCCCTTGCCAGGTGGTGGAGGTGATGCACGAAGTGTTCACCGCAACCATGCCTGGCTATAATTATAATGATGGTGAAAAGCATAAATCAAACATGTTAAACTAATTAAAATTAATTAGTAATATTTTATGTTGATGTGGTGTTAAATGTGTGTGTAACTCTGGTTAGAGTTATGCACATTATTAACAACCGTTTAGCGGTGGTCCTCGCACTCTGTTTAACTTTTCTATTTTTTTTGTAGTATCTTTTTCTATATTGTATTATCTTAATCATTATGTTCCTCCATTCTCTAAAATATATTGACATTGTTTGCACATTTTTATAAATATAAATAAGAAATGGTGGACCTCTAATTTTATAAATACGTATACTTGGTATAATACGCTTTTTTGACACAAGATTAACATTAAGCTTTATTTCATATGATGTTTTAAGCTTTTCTTTTTTCATAGAAATATTAAAACATTTCATCTTTATCATAAGTCTAAACATATCGTTTTTATCTGAAAGTTTTTTGTAGATTTTCCACTTATTTGAGACAAGATAACAATGTGGAATAAGCTTAATTGTTTTAATCTTGTCCAAAGTTCCTTTTTTCAACCCATAGAAACGAACTTTGGAAGTTGATATTTTTCCGTAGTCATTGGTATGAATGACTTTTATTAAATATCTCGTCCAGCCTTCACTGTTATATATGTCTTGATAAGCCTCTTTTGCTTTATTCTGTTCTGCTGGAAAGTGTTTAAGCAAGATTTCCTTAAATGGCTGTTCATCTTGCTTTGTCATATGTGCAGATAAATGAATATGTGGAATATCGGAATTATGTGGCTGTTCGACTTTCGTCCCCATCCACTGAATCCCTTTCCTACTGATTTCAGTTAAGAAATTTTTCCAACATCTGTTAATTTCTGCTTTTGCTTTTTTAATATTTTTATGAAAATCAGATGGAAGCGTTAGAGTAATTGCTTTATGTGCAAACTCCAGTCTGTCAGCATATTTATGGATTGCTTCACTAATTTCTTGGTTTCTGGAGAGAAGTGCAAACTTTCTATTGTTTGCTAGTCTTATGAAATCTTTAGAAAAATTAGATTGATAAATTTGTTTTTGTTTTGTTCTTTTTTTCTTGTAAGTTTTATTTTTATGTGTTTTACTAATCATATAAGTTAAGTCCTAATCTGTGTTTCCTCCTACTGCCAAGTTATCGGAATACGGGTTTTCAAAAGAGAGGTAAAAGCCTCTCTTTTTTATTGAATACCCAAAAGGCGAAATTTCAAAGAAAAAACGTATTTTATGAATTTTGTAATTTCTATTTCGAAGCTTCAATAGCTTCTTTTATTAATTCCCATACTGGAATATCTTTAAGGCCGCTCTCTATCATGCGCCATAAAACAACTGTTTCTATAGTTTCGGCATTGTCAAAGTCACAGTTATCATAATCTTCTGGTTCAATCATTCCTGTTGTAGCTTCAACTTCTCTTATCCAATTTCGAACGACGTTCTTATAAATTGTGTAGAGCAACAAGATGTCATCAATGTAAACGCCATTCTTTCCATCCTCTGCAATAATTTCATATAACTCGTGAGAGATGTTATTTCTTTCATCATAATATTTATTGGCCGTATCAACGTCCTCTTGGGTCATATACCCAAGTTCTAGAAAAAAATACGTACAGGCTCTAAAGTCTCTACAGGTGTGCTTTCCATTCTCCATTTTCCCATATTTTCTTATAAGCTCTTTAAAATCATCTCCTCGTGTTAAAACCAGTTGACCATTTGCGCCTTTAAAATCCGAAGCAAAAAAATGGTCCACGGTTGATATAGACCATTTTTTAAATCGTTCGAGAACGATAGAGAATAAAGACGATATAATTAGATTTTCTCGAATATCAGCGTTTCCTTCCATTACAGAGCAAAACTTAGGGTATTTCGCCCGATATAATTCGGCTTGCTCTTCTGTAATGGACATATGGTTTTCCTTGCATCATGTCAGAGTATGGTGTTACATATTGGTAGTCACTTGTGGATAACACAAGATTTTGTGCCTATTTTCTGTTTGTTTACAACATCTTGTATGTCATACAGAAAAATGTCCCCTATGGGACGCCATTGATAACACTAGGTTTTCTAGGTTATCCAAAAGGCTCTTAGATGTTTATCTGAACATCTACAGATCAAAGGTCGACGTGACCTCCTCAAGGTAGCTCGGGTCGAACTTGCGATAGACGTTCCACAGTGTCTTGGAATCAGTGGCCAACCAGCCTGCGGCCTGATCAATTAGCACCTTGTTCATCGCCATCCAGGACGCGACACTATGCTTGAAGTGATGGGGCGTTGGCATCCACGATAGGCCGGCCCGCTGGCACAGCTTTCGGAACGAGCACCGAAGGCCATAGGTAACGCGCTTGCTGTTCCATTCCACCACATAGTCATACGTGCGGTGTCTCGCCGCCGCCTCGATTTCCCCGCGTAACGCGGGAGCAATAGGGACAACAGCACGACGCTTGACGGTCAGGCTTCTGCGTGGCTCCTGAAAGTCAGTCCGGTTGGAATCCAGATGCACCCGATCCCATGTCAACGCGAGGATCGCCCCCTTACGGGCGCCTGTGAACATGGCGAGTGCGACGAATATCCTGACATGCGGCGTCTCGCACGCGTCCAGAAGTCGGCGCGCCTCCTGCTTTGTCAGAAACCGGTCGCGCGACGCGCTATCACGTGGCACCTCGAGTATGGGCTGCTTGACGAGATTGCCGTCTTTCCACGATTGACGCAGCGCGGCGCGAAGAACGTTGAACTCTCGGCGAAGGGTACCGGGGGATACGGGTGTTGCTTCGTAGCCATCGAGAGACTTGCGGCGCGGGTTCGGCTTTTTCACCCGGGTCGAAGCATACTCATTCCATTGTCTCTGCCCGATCTGATCGACGCGCAAATGCCCGAGCTTTTCTCGCAAGGGAACCGTGCACTCGATCAGTCGCTTGTGCGCCTCCACTTTCCCGAGCCGGAGACTTCACATACACATCCAGTGCGTCGCCGAAGGATTATTTTGCAGGGCGCTTGTGGAGCGCCCCCTCAAAGTCCGCTAATGCCTGTCGAGCGCGGCGCTCATCCTCATAGCCCGTCGAGGTGCGACGTCTTTTGCCGCCCTCCCACCAGACGACGCAGTATGTCCCCCGGTATAGCTCAAGAAACGGTCGGTCTGGTCTTTCGCGGGGCATAGATAAATTTCCATGTAAGCTTTCAGTGCGTCAGGTTCGATGCGTGTCCCCCTAGGCTCAGGACTCATTTTTTGAGGTAGAAGATGACGCTTGCTGCGATGTAGATTGCGGACATGAACGTATGAGCGCAGCGGTCGTATCGTGTTGCCACCCGTCGCCAGTC
>NZ_JABXXR010000026.1 GCF_013376175.1 Ameyamaea chiangmaiensis | reverse complement strand
CGCCCCCCGAGGCCGTGGCGCGTCTGCTGGCGCTGCCGGAGCCGCCTGCGCCCCCCGACCGGGGCGCTGACGACATTCGCCTGATCGCCAGCCCGCTGATGGCTTTGCAGGCGGCGGCCGAGCAGGCGCGCGCGCTGGGTGTGACGCCCATCATTCTGGGCGATGCGATCGAGGGGGAGAGCCGGGAAGCGGCGATCGTTCTGGGCGGAATAGCGCGGTCGACGGCCCAGTATGGGCTGCCGCTGCCGTCGCCCGCCGTGCTGCTGTCCGGTGGCGAGACGAGCGTGACCATGCCGCACGTCGGCAACGTCGCGGGCGGCCGCAACACGGAGTTCTGTCTGGCCCTGGCACTGGCGTTGCAGGACATGCCCGGCGACGTCGCCCCGATCTGGGCGCTGGCCGCCGACACTGACGGAATCGACGGCAACCAGGACGCGGCGGGTGCGGTGATCGCGCCGGACAGCCTGGCCCGTGCGGCGTCGCGGGGGCTCGATCCCCGTGCCCTGCTTGACGGGCATGAGAGCTATCGCCTGTTCGATGGGCTGGGCGATCTGATCCGGACCGGGCCAACCCTGACCAATGTCAACGATTTTCGGGCGATCCTGGTCGGACTGCCGGGGTAGGGCCTCGCTGCTGTCGTGACGGCAGGGGTTGCGGACGGGCGGTTTCTGCCACATCTGATGCAAATAGTACTAACGCTGTGCGCTATGCACCCTGCCGACAGGACCCGCACCATGTTCATCGAGACCGAAGACACACCGAATCCCGCGACGCTGAAGTTTCTGCCGGGCCGGGATGTGATGGGTGATCGCGGGACGGCCGACTTCATCGATGCCGACGCGACGGCGGGACGGTCGGTTCTGGCCGATGCGCTGTTTTCCGTCGAAGGCGTGTCGCGTATCTTTCTTGGGGCCGACTTCGTGTCCGTGACCAAGAGCGACGACGCCGACTGGCGCACCGTCAAGCCGCAGGTTCTGGCCGTTCTGGTCGACCACTTCGTGTCCGGCCATCCGGTCATCGAGGAAGGCGCTGCAATCATCGAGGACGCGATCGCGCCCGAAGATCTGGAGATCGTCACCCAGATCCGCGAATTGCTGGACACCCGCGTCCGCCCGGCCGTAGCGGCCGATGGCGGCGATATCGTGTTCCGGGGCTATCGCGACGGGATCGTCCGCCTGACAATGCAGGGGGCGTGCTCGGGCTGTCCGTCATCGCGCGCCACGCTCAAGCACGGTGTGGAGAACATGCTCCGTCACTACGTGCCGGAAGTCGTCTCGGTCGAGCAGGTCGAGGCCTGATCCGGCGGGGCTTGCGGCGTCCGGCCCGATGCCGCACAAACGCGGCTTTCCCCTTACGGCCAGCGGTGAGATGGCCCAGCACGGCGGCCACATGACATGGTTCTGAGCGATACGGATCTGGACACGCTTTTCCGCACGGCGCGAACTCCTGACCGCTGGTCGGCGACGCCGGTGTCGGAAGACACTCTGACTGCGCTGTACGGTCTGCTCAGCCTCGGTCCGACCTCGGGCAATTGCCAGCCGGGCCGCTTCGTCTTCCTGCAGTCGCCCGACAGCCGCGAACGTCTGCGCCCGGCCCTGTCGGCCGGAAACGTGGACCGGGTTATGACGGCGCCCCTGACCGTGATCGTGGCGCACGATCCTCTGTTTTTCGACAAGATGAACCGGCTGAACGATCTGCCCGACGTGCGGTCGTGGTTCGCGGCCGACGTTGCCCTGTCGGAGGAGACGGCGCTTCGCAACGGGACGCTGGCGGGGGCCTACCTGATCATGGCGGCGCGGGCGCTGGGGCTCGATGTGCTGCCGATGTCGGGTTTCGATTCGTTCATGGTCGAGGACAGCTTTCTTGCCGCCCAGGGCTGGCGGGCCAATTTTCTGGTCAGTCTAGGCTACGCCGACGGCGTGCCGGAGCATCCGCGCGCCCCGCGCCTCGGCTTCGATGAAGCCTGCATGGTGCTGTGACCGGCGGGACGCACGACACGACCCCGGTTAAGCGCCTCCTGGTGCTGGATGCGTCGGCCGCCGGGGATGCCGCCGGCGGCTTGGCCGCGTGCGTGACCGGGGTGGGCGAACAGCTTGATCTGCGGGCGTCGCGCCTGATCGTCGGGCGGGGTGGGGCGGAGGAACTGGCACCGCTGGTGCGGGCCCTGCTGGCCGAGGCCGCCTGGTGCCCGCGGGAGATCGACGTCGTCGCGGTCGTTTGTGGTCCGGGGTCGTTCACCGGATTGCGGGCCTCGCTGGCGCTGGCGCACGGCGTGGCACTCGGCAGCGGCGCCGTGGTCCTGCCGGTAACGGTGGGCGAGGCACTGGCGCCCGCCCTGATGGCGGAGGCCGCCGACAGGGGGCTGACGCGGGCGGTCTGCGTTCTCGCGGCCCGGCGCGGGCGTGTGTTTCTTGACGAGGCCGGCGTTGTGACGGCGTGCGCTCTCGACGGGCTGACGCTGGCGCGCGAGCCGGTCCTGCTGGCGGGCAACGCTGCCGAGTCCCTGCTGGACGGGGCGAGCGCTTCTTCCGCACAACTGTCGAAACATCATGCGCCTGATGCGCTGATGATTGCGGCGGCGGCCCTGCGCCGTGCCCGTGGGGACCTGCCGCCCCGCGCGCCGCTGCCGCTGTATGTGGAGGCGGCGGAGGCAAAGCTGCCCGCTGGTGGCCTGCGACCGGCGCCGAAAGCGGGGTCGTGACCCGCTCACGAACACATGTCTTCTCTCTCGTACGCGCTGGCGCTGAGTCGGCGGCGCTTCTGGCGGCCATCCATGCCCTGTGCTTCCCCGAAACAGACCGATGGGACGAAGCGGCGATGTCAACGCTTCTGGGTATGCCGGGGACCTTTGCCGTGCTGGAGAGCGGCTCGGCTGATGATCCCGCGGCCGTGCGCGGTTTCGTCATGGCCCGGCAGGTGCTGGACGAGGCCGAGGTCTTGACCCTCGCCGTTCTGCCGTCATGCCGTCGTCAGGGTATTGCCTCCGCGTTGCTGGCGCGGCTGGCGGTGGACTGCCGCGGCCGGGGCGCCGGGCGACTGTTCCTCGAGGTGTCGGAGGCCAATACGGCGGCGCGGGCTCTGTATGAAGGCTGTGGATTCGCGGGCATCGGGCGGCGCCGTGCGTATTATGCGGACGGCAGCGATGCGCGCGTTCTCGCGCGCTCCCTAACGGACTGAGCCTCAGCCCTCCTTCTTTTTTATCCGTACGGTCAAAATACCCGCGCCGCCCTCCGTCTCCGCAACGATGCTGTGCCCGAGTTCGCGCGCGCTGGCGGGCACGTTGCGACGGGCCTCGACCCCTTTCAGCCGAACATCCAGAAGCCCGCCTGGCGCAAGCCGATCAAGAGCAATCCGGGTGTGCACGAAGGTCATGGGGCAGGTCTCATGGCTGATATCCAGAAGCGGAATGCAGTTTTCCGTGGTAAGCCGATGCGACATCGTATTATTCCTCTCTTTCTATCAGATGATCGTTCGGTCATCGGTCTGGTCATATCCACACGATCCACAGGCGCGACGATCGGCGTCAGACACAAGGGAACCCGGATGCCACTCGCCCATCAGCCTTCCGTGCCCGCGCTGACAGCGCAGATTGTCGCCGCCTACGTGTCGGGGAACCCCGTAGGGGCCGAGACCCTGGCACAGGTCATCGCCTCGGTGCACGAGGCGCTGACGGACGTGGCGTCGTCGGCTGGTTGCGTGGCTGCTCTGTCCCCCACCCCCGCCGTGCCGCCGCGCCGATCGGTGTTCGACGATTATATTGTCTGTCTGGAGGATGGAAAGAAGCTCAAGATACTGCGTCGCCACCTGAAATCGGCCTACGGCATGACGCCGGAGCAGTATCGGGCGCGCTGGGACCTGCCGAACGACTATCCCATGGTCGCCCCGAATTACGCCGACGAACGCTCGCGTCTGGCGCGCCGGAACGGTCTGGGAACCCGCCGTTCCTGACCGCTCCCCGCCGGGGGGCTCAGCGCACGGGAATGGACAAGCCGGGTCCTGATCCGCTACGTCGCTTGCAAGGGAGCATCCCGCTCCGGCGGTCTGCCGTCGGACGGCCTATGCTTTCGGGATGCACGAAGCCGGAGCATGACACAGTGACACGGGCCCCACGGAGCAGCGCGCGGCCATGAGCGCGGACAACACATTGCGCGGGTCTCTCTCGACGCTCGCGTTCGAGCGGCGCGGGTTCACCGAACTGCGCGGCGGCAATCTGGGCGTGCGCATCGCCACGACCGACGCCGAGCGGGATGCGGCCCAGGCCCTGCGCTACCGCGTCTTCTACGAGGAAATGGGCGCCCGCGCGGACGAGCGCACGGCCAGAACGCGTCGCGATGTCGACGATTTCGACGAGGTCGCCGACCATCTCCTCGTCATCGACCACGCGATTTCTTCTGGCGCAAAGGGTGTCGTCGGTACCTATCGCCTGCTGCAGGGAGAGGCGGCGGCCAAGGTCGGTCGCTTCTATACCGCCAGCGAATACGACATCTCCCGCCTGACGGAATTCCCCGGCCGTCTTCTTGAGGTCGGACGATCCTGTGTCGATCCGGCCTACCGGGGGCGGGCGGCGATGCAGCTCTTGTGGCGCGGGATCGCGTCCTACATCTTCCTGCACCGCATCGATGTCCTCTTTGGTTGCGCCAGTCTGCCGGGAACGGACCCGGATCAGATGCGCGACGAACTGACATATCTGTACCATAACCATCTCGCCCCTCCGGCGCTGCGCATCAGTGCCCTGCCCGAACGACGGGTGGAGATGCTGCGCACCGATCCGAACACGCTCGATCATCGGCGTTGCCTTGCCCGGCTCCCCCCCCTGATCAAGGGATATTTGCGTCTGGGCGGATATGTCGGGGATGGCGCGGTGATCGACGACCAGTTCAATACGCTCGACGTCGCGGTTCTGGTCAAAAGCGAGCTGTTGGCCGACAAATACTATCGTCACTACGAACGCCGCCTCCGCGACGCGCTGGATTGAAACGGCTGCCCGGCGGCGTTCGCGCCGCTTTGGTCACGTTGCTCGCGGGAGCCGCGGGCGCGTTGGCCTTTCCACCGCTCTGCCTGGTGCCGGTGCTTGCGCTGGTCTTTCCGGTTCTGCTGCGGCGGGTCGACGCGGCCAGGACATGGCGGGGCGCCTTCGGCTATGGTTTCGTCTTCGGGCTGGGGCTGCATACGGCGGGCCTGTACTGGCTGACCAATGCCATCCTGATCCGCGCGGCGGATTTCTGGTGGCTGGTGCCCGTTGCCGCACCCGGCTGCGCCCTGATCCTCGCACCCTTCGCCGCCGTTCCTGCCGCTGTGTGTCGGCTGGTGCCGGCCGGACCTCGGCGCGCGGTCCTGTTTGCGGGACTATGGACCCTGGCCGACATGGGACGTGTGTTCCTGTTTACCGGCTTTCCGTGGAATCCCTTGGGCAGTGCGTGGGAATGGCCCGGGCGTGCCGGTCAGGTGATGATCCAGCCGGCGGCGTGGATCGGTGTGGATGGTCTGACCCTGCTGACGGTGCTGATGGCCACGCTGGTGCCGTACGGGCGTCGCACCCGTCTTGCGCTTGCCGCCATGATGATGGTCTGGGGGGCCGCCGGGACGCTGCGGCTGGCCATCGTGCGTCCCCGTGAGGTGCCGATGCCGGCCGTCGCACTGGTGCAGGGCAATATTTCCGAGGAAACGAAGATCGCCCGCGACGATCCGCTGGGGATCTTTCACACTTATCTCGACCTGACCGCCGAAGGTACGGCCCGTGCGCGGCAACTGGGCCGCCCGGACGTCGTCTTCGCCTGGCCCGAGACCGCGTTTCCCTATGTTCTGGATCGCGAGCCGGCTGCGCAGGCCATGATCGCGCGGGCTGGCGGCGGCGCGACCGGCCTGATCGGGACGCTCCGCATCGGCCCGGGCGAGGACTGGCACAATGCGATCGAAGCCATCGACGCCGGCGGCACGGTCCGCGCGCATTATGACAAGAGCACCCTTGTCCCCTTCGGCGAATATAATCCCGCCCTGTTGCCATTTCACGTCGTGCCGGGGGGCGGCTTCGTCCCGGGTCACGGGGTCACCACCTGGCACCTGCCTGGGGCGGGAGCGGTCGGCCCCCTGATCTGTTACGAGGTGATCTTCTCCGGGCGCGTGGTGGACCGGCGCGACCGACCCGACTGGCTGGTCAACGTCACCAACGATGCGTGGTACGGCGACAGTGCGGGCCCCCGGCAGCATCTGGCCAGCGTGCGCATGCGCGCAGTCGAGGAGGGCATGCCGATCGCCCGCGCCGCCAACACCGGCATTTCCGCGGTGTACGGTCCCACAGGCCGGGAAATCGCGCGTCTGGGGTGGGGCAGGCGTGGCACGCTGGTGGCGGCGTTGCCCGCCCCGTTGCCCCCGACCGTGTTCGCCCTGGCCGGTCGTTCCATCCCGCTCGGGATGGCGTTGGCAGCGTGCGCGCTGGCGCTGGTTCGCCCGCGCAAACGGCAAAGCGCGAGGCTGTCGCAGTAAGTGCGCCTTAGGGTTGCAATTCGTTTATTTTGGTTAACATTGACAGCTTGAGGTTGAGAGTTTAATGCTCGGTTAAGCAACAAGGCGCAGAACGTGGCTACCGAACCCAGTGGACCCGACAGGGCTGTCTCATCTCCAAGTCCGGTCGACGTGCATGTCGGGGGCCGCATTCGTCTGCGTCGGACGCTTATGGGCATGTCGCAGGAAAAGCTCGGCGATGCCCTTGGGCTGACATTCCAGCAGGTCCAGAAATACGAGCGCGGCGTGAACCGTGTCGGCGCGTCGCGTCTGTTCGATATCTCGCGCGTGCTTGAAGTGCCGATCAGCTTCTTTTTCGATGCGCTGCCGACGGCCAGTGACGCCCGAGTCCGCGCCGATGGTCCGGTGACGGGCTTTGCGGAGACCCAGGCAAGCTTCGGAGCACCACCTCCCGTGGCGTCACCCGGCATCTTCGCGCCCGGTGGGGATGATTCGGCACTGTTTTCGCGTCGTGAAACGGTCGATCTGGTACGCGCCTATTACCGGATACCGGACACCGAGGTGCGGCGAAAGATGCTCGACCTGATCCGGACCATGGCCCCCGCGGAGCCCTGAGCGGCCTGATGTGGCTTTTTGGCTGATCCGGTTCGGTAGAGCCCTGGGAAAAAAATGCGCCGTTAAGACTTTTTTCGTGTCTTGCGCCGATCGTGTGTCCTGAGAACCGCCGTCCCCACGTCGTTCGAAGGAACCGCGCCGTATGTCCATCTTCAATGCGCTGACCACCGCGGTCAGCGGCATCAATGCCCAGTCGCATGCCCTCAGTGACCTGAGCAACAACATCGCCAACAGCCAGACGGTCGGCTTCAAGGCCAGCGACACCAGTTTCGAGGATTACGTCACGCAGCAGACCGGCGCCGTGGCGGCCTCCGCTTCGGGCTGGTCGGACAGCGTCAGCGCGACAACCCTTCAGCGCAACGATGTACAGGGGACGATCACCAGTAGCACCAACAGTCTCGCCCTGGCGATTTCGGGTAATGGCTTCTTCACCGTCGCCCAGCCTTCTGGTGCGTCGAACGCCACCACGACCGACTTCAGCGCCCAGCATTACTACACCAGAAACGGAAATTTCTACGAGAACAACCAGAACTACCTCGTCAACACGAGTGGCGATTACCTCGAAGGCTATCAGGTCGCGGCGAATGGCACCCAGAGCACGGCGCTGACGCCGTTGCAGTTCAGCGATGTCACGTTCCGGCCGACCGTGTCGTTGTCCGGCGCCCTTGGCTCGACTCAGGCCACCGGCGGCACCGGCAACTCGTCGACCACGGTGTACGATTCAAGCGGCAACAGCCACGCGATCAACATGGCCTGGTCGCAGGACGCCACGAACAGCACGCAGTGGACGTTGACCGTCAACGAGGACGGGGCCGCCTCGCAGGTGATTCCGGTTCAGTTCAACGCCGATGGAACGCTGGCGTCAGTAAACGGAAGCACGTCGACGGGAACCTTCAACTTCGCCAACGGAACCCAGAACTACGCGATCAGCCTGGGCACCATCGGGAGCGCGAGCGGCGCATCACTGGCCACTGCCACACAGTCGAGCTACAGCCCGACGACGTCGACCGACAGTGTGCAGTCCGTCAATTTCGAGGGGCTTAGCATGACAACGGACGGGTCGGTGATGGCGACATTCGACAACGGAAGTTCACAGCTTCTGGCGAAAATACCCCTTGCGACCTTCAGGAATGTCAACGGTCTGGAGGCTGGCGACGGACAGACCTATACCGCGACGGCAGCGTCCGGTCAGCCGACGCTTGGCCTGGTGGGCGAAAACGGTACCGGCAAGCTCGCCACGAGTTCGGTTGAATCATCGACGACAGACCTCACCAGCGACCTGTCGCAGCTGATCGTCGCGCAGCAGGCCTATACGGCGAATACCAAGGTCGTCACGACGTCTGACAGCATGCTGCAGGCGACGATGTCGATGGTTCAGTAACCGGTCGGACTGGTCGGTCGCGATCTGACACGCGCAAAGGTTAGTGGGAGTAAGCAATGGGTATATCCGACGCCCTGTCGATTGCCAGTTCGGGGCTGCACAGCACCGAACACGCTCTGGCGGTCGCATCGCAGAACGTGGCGAACGCCAGCACCACGGGCTACGTGAAGGAAGTCGCAACCCAGGTCGCCGTTTCCTACGGAGGCATCGGCGGTGGCGTCGCGGTCGGTGCCACGGCTCGCGATGTCAATACGGCGCTGGAAAACCTGCTGTATACGAAAAATGCCGACGTTTCCTCATACGCGACCCTGGACAACGCCCTGTCCGCAATCTCCGCCGTTCAGGGAACGACGAGCAGCGATTCCACCACGAGCACGGGCACGTTGAGCGACGTCCTGGGTACGCTCCAGAGCGCTTTCACCACGCTTTCGGCTACCCCGTCGGACAGCACCGCGCAGCGGACCGTCGTCAGTGATGCCCAGACCGTTGCCGACACCGTGAACAAGCTCGCCTCGGCCTATCAGAGCGAACGTCAGACCGCGCAGGACTCGATCGTCTCCACGGTATCCACGATCAATACGGATCTGACGACGATCGGATCGATGTCAAAGCAGATCATGACCCTCAAGGCGCAGGGGGTCGACACCGCCGATCTGGAAAATCAGCGGGCCGCGGTCATGCAGGACCTGTCTACCCAGACATCGGTCTCTTTTTCGGCAACCGCCAACGGCGACATGCTCGTGCGTACAAGCACGGGCCTTGCACTGCCCACACGCCCCACCACGGACGGCGTGACCATTCCGACGTCGGCGTGGCCCCTGTCCACGTCGGCGGCGACGCTGACCTCGACGTCCTCGGTCCCGGCGATTACGCTGAACGGTGCGGACGTTACGTCCGGGCTGTCAGGTGGCACGCTCGGCGCCAACATTCAGTTGCGCGACCAGACACTGCCGACCATGCAGGCACAGCTGGATTCGTTCTCTTCGGCTCTGGCCAACCGGTTCGATGCACAAGGCCTGACGCTGTTTTCTGATTCGGCGGGAGCATTGCCCGGATCGTCCTCGACACAGGCGCCCCCCGACGGGGTGGTGGGTTTTTCGTCGATGCTCAGTGTCAACCCGGCGGTCACCGCCGATCCGAGGCTGGTCGTCACCGGCACCAGGGCATCATCGAGCACGTCGAGTATCATCGGCAACGTGCTCAGCTACACTTTCGGGACGACATTGGCCGATGGTACGGCGCAGCCAGCGGCGCCAAGCCAGGGCCTGGGCGCAAGCGGTACGTTGAGCACGGGCTATGCGGGAACGCTGAGCCTCGGCTCCCTCGCTACGGCGCTGACCGCCAATCAGGCCTCGGTCATTTCCGGGGCCTCGTCGTCTCTTCAGGTCGCGACGGCGGCCCAGACGAGCCTGCAGACAAAAGTCGGCACCGTGTCCGGCGTGGACACCGACAGCGAAATGTCCACCATCGTCACCCTGCAGAACGCATACGCGGCAAATGCCAAGGTCGTGGCGGCGGTACAATCCATGTTCGCCTCTCTGATCGCCGCAGTCTAGGGATTTTGTCATGAGCAGTATTGTCGGCCAGTATGGGACGTCCGGAACCTCGCTGATCCTGGATCGTGCGATCAGTACCTTGTCGCTGCAGCAGCAGGCGCTGCAAAACGAGACCGCGTCCGGCACGGTATCGGATACCTATGCCGGCCTCGGGAACAGCGCGGCGCAGGTTCTGAACATCAAACAGCAGGTCAGTCAGGTGTCCGCATGGCAAGCCAATGTCACCACTGCCCAGACGAACCTGACGACATCTGTCAATGCCGTGAACGAGATCGCGTCATTGGCGTCGTCCCTCACGACGACTTTGACGACCCTGCAAACCACGCCGACGCACTCCACTGTCGCGATCGCGGCCTCCACGGCCAAGTCGGCACTGGCGACATTGCAGGGTCTGCTGAATACCCAGAATGGTTCCACCTACGTCCTGGGGGGTGCGAACGGGGGCACGCCCGTGATCGCCGCCGGTGTGGATCTGGCCGATGGCTCTCTGGCGAAGGCGATTTCGGCAAGCGTTGCACAGGTGTCGGATACGGGAACTGACGCGGTGCTCGCGCAGACACTGTCGTTCGCCGCCGATAACAGTGCCGCTCTGTCGCCTTTCTCCGCCATCCTCTCCGTGGCTCCGCAGACGGCGGCGGGAATGCAGGCGGACGTGTCGATCAGCCAGTCTTCCATGACCGCTACAGGCTTTGTCGCGACGCAGGGTGGCACGGCGTCCGATACGTCCACAGGTTCGGCCATGCGCGACCTGATCCGAAATCTCATGGTGGTCGCGTCGCTGGGGTCTGTCAGCGCCACGACATCGCAATTTTCATCCCTCGTCACCGGTGTGCTTCAGTCAAATGCCTCGGTCGTCTCGTCTCTCAACGAGACGCAAGGACAGCTGGGTGTGCAGCAGAACGCGCTGTCGACGCGTGCGGCCACGCTCACCCAGTTGTCCACGGCGCTGTCCTCCCAGTATTCGACCCTCGTCGATGCGGACCTTGCCACGGTCTCGACGCAGCTCAGCCAGACGCAGCTTCAGCTCCAGGCGTCCTACACCCTTGTGGCTGATATGAAGGGCCTGTCTCTGGCGAACTACATCTGACGCTGGCAGATTCTGTCAGGCTCTGTCGTCTATCGTCACGGTCTTGCTGCTGGCCAGGCTCTCCTGTGCTGCCTGCGCCAGCCGCAACGCCGCGATGCCGTCATCAAGCGTAACGGGAAATGGGGTTTCATCCCGAATGCACGTTACAAAACGAGCGATTTCGGCGCGATACGCCTCGCTGTATCGTTCCAGAAAGAACGGAGCAGCCGGATCGGCGCGGCCCGTAAAGCCGGTACCGCTGGCTTCGACGGTCGTTTCATGGCGATTCTTCGCGAGCAGAAGGCCGTCAGAGCCGAAGACTTCCAGACGTTGGTCGTAGCCATAGACGGCGCGGCGACTGTTGTTGATATGAACCAGAGCGCCGGTCGCTGACTTCATGGTAATCATGGCACTGTCGATGTCGCCCAGCGCGCCGATTTCGGGATCGACGAGGCAGCCGCCCGTTGCGGATACGTCCACAATGTTCCCGGCGATGAAGCGGCTCATGTCGAAATCATGAATCGTCATGTCGCGAAACAGGCCGCCGGAGACGCGGATATAGGCAGGCGGTGGCGGTGACGGATCCCGGCTTGTGATAATCACCTGTTCGAGGCGTCCGATTTCACCGGCCTCGAGGCGTCGGCGTACCGCTTCAAACGACGGATCGAAGCGACGGTTGAACCCCATCATGACGCGGGACGCCTGGGTGCCGAGTCGGTCGCGGCATGCGATCGCACGCTGCAGTTCGAGATCGACGGGCTTTTCGCATAAGACATACTTGCCCGCTGCGACCGACTGGAGAATAAGGTCGGTGTGCGTGTCGGTCGATGTCGCGATCAGGACGGCGTCCACGCGCTCGTCGTTGAGCGCCGCTTCGATCGAGGGTGCCACCGATGTCCCGAGCTCGGTCGCGAGTGCGTTCGCGGCGCCCTGCATCACGTCGTAGACGCACACCAGCGTAACGCCTGGCGTGCGGGCAAGATTGGCGGCATGCAGACGACCAATGCGGCCGCATCCGAACAGTGCGATTCCAGTCATGAGTATACGGCTTCCTGCGTGTGCTGGCTGATGTGCCGATGCGTCCGCTCCAGAAAATTCTCGAGTTCGGAGAGGTAGTCAGCGTTTTTTACGGGCGTGAAGGGGTCGGGCCCCGCGGCCGTGCATTCGACGATGATCGGGCCGCGGTAACTGACCTGGTCGAGCGCCGTGAGAACGCCTGCGACGTCCAGATGCCCGAGGCCCAACCCCTGACGGTTGGTGTCCGCGATATGAAACAGGCCGAGCGACGAACCGACATGCCGGATGGCGCCGGGGAGATCGGCCTCCTCGATATTCATATGATAGGCATCAAGCAGGGGACGAACCGCTTCGCACCCGGTCTCCGCCATCAGGGCGAGCGCCTGGGCCCCTGTGTTGATCAAATGTGACTCGTAGCGATTGAGCACCTCGAACACGAGTGGAACGCCGCAGGCCCGCGCATGACGCGCGAGTTGCGCTACGCCCTCGCACAGCAGCCTGTATTCGGCCTGCTGGGACTCGAGGGCGCGCACGCGTCCGACCTTGCCGTGAACGGAGACGATCGGCGCGTCGAGTTCAGCGGCGAAATCGATCAGGCGTCTGAAATAGTCGACGCCCGCGCCGCGTACCACCGCGTCGGGGTGCGCGATATCGACATCGCCGGGTGTCAGTGAGAAGACATCCAGCCCTTGGTCGGAGAGGATCTTTTGCGCCTCGCGCGCTGAAAAAGCATCGAGGTCGCCATGCAGTTCGACGCCGTCATAGGACAGCCGCCGCAGCGAACGCGCAATCTGCGCAAGAGGCACCGGCCCGTATGTCCAGGTGCAGACGCCAAGAGAACGCTTCATTCGGGATATCTCCGTCTTCCAGATCCCTGTCGTCCGCGGGGTTCACCGGCTGACGGTAGAGTGTTCATTCTATTTATGGTGTTTGAGGGAATTTTGATATCATAATTCGCTGTGCCGCGAGGCTCGCGCAGAACACAGATTCGGGAGAATCCAATGGTCGATAATAATAAATCAAAAACGATCGGAGTCGGCCTGATCGGCAGCGGCTTCATGGGCAAGGCGCACGCAGTCGCGTTCCGGACCGTCGGGGGCATATTCCCCCTGAACGCGCAGCCGCGGCTCGAATTCCTGGCCGACCGGAATGCGGAGGTCGCGGCGGAGGCTGCGCATGCCCTGGGTTTTTCGCGATCGACCGGGGACTGGCATGAGTTGGTGTGCGATCCGGCGATCGATGTCGTCGCGATCACCACGCCGAACAGCCAGCATGCTCCGATGGCGTTGGAAGCATTGGCCAACGGAAAGCACGTGTATTGCGAAAAGCCACTGTCGACGACGCTTGAGAACGCACTTGCGATGACCGAGGCGGCCGAGGCGGCGGGGGTCGTGACGCTGGTGGGCTTCAATTACCAGCGCAATCCGATGGTGCATGCGGTGCGCCAGATGATCGCGGATGGTGAGATCGGCGACATTATCGGCTTCAACGGTCATTATGTCGCCGGTTTCATGGGACGCCGGGAGGGGTCATATTCGTGGCGCATGCATCCGGACGAAGCCGGTGGCGCACTGGCCGATATCGGCTCGCACCTGATTTCCATGAGCCGCTTTTTGTTGGGGGACATCACCGACGTCATTGCGCGTCTCGACACGGTCTACCCGACACGTTCGTCACCCGACGGCGTCGAGCATCCGGTTGATATCGACGATCAGGCCGCGATCCTCGCGCGTTTTCGGGATCGGCCCTTTACCGCGATGCTGGATGTCTCGTGGGTCGCGACCGGGCGGGAAATGGGTCTGGCGTTTGAGGTCACCGGGTCGCGGGGTGCGATCAAGTTCACGCAGGAGCGGCTGAACGAGGTTCAGATCTTCAAGCGTGACCAGCCCGCCAATCGCTCCGGCTTCACGACGTTGACCGCCGGACCGGCCTATCCGCCTTATGGCGCGTTTTGTCCGGGGCCGGGGCATCAGCTCGGCTTTAATGATCTCAAGATCATCGAGGTCAAGGGGTTGATCGATGCGATCACCGGGGTCGCGCCGTCGCCCACGCCCTTTGCGGACGCGCTGAAGACCGCGCGTGTGATGGACGCCATTCATCGTGCCTCGGCGACAGGGGAGTGGACGGCGGTGGAGCGCTGAAGACGGCAAACGAAAACGGGAGCCCCCGGGGGGCTCCCGTCCTGTGTGTCTCGGCCGGGCGCAGGAGGCGTCAGCCCAACGTCGGCATCACGAACTCCGCCCCGGTCTTCACGCCGGTTGGCCAGCGGGTCGTGACGGCCTTGAGCTTGGTGAAGAAGCGCACGCCTTCGGGACCATGCATATGATGATCGCCGAACAGCGAATTTTTCCATCCGCCGAAGGAGTGGAACGCCATCGGCACCGGAATGGGGACATTCACGCCGACCATGCCGGCCTGCACGCCGTGGACGAACGTCCGCGCAACATCGCCGTCCTGGGTGAAGATGGCGGTGCCGTTGCCGAATTCATGCTCGTTGATCAGGTTCAGCGCGCTGGCGAAATCCGGGGCGCGGACGACGGCCAGAACCGGGCCGAAAATTTCCTGCTGATAGATCGTCATGTCGGGTGTCACATGGTCGAACAACGTGCCGCCGACATAGTAGCCGCCCTCATAGCCTTGCAGGCGAAGGCCGCGACCGTCCACGACCACGGTTGCACCTTCAGCCTCGCCGGAATCGATGAAGGAGACGACCTTGTCGCGATGCTGGGCGGTGACCAGCGGGCCCATTTCGCTCTCTGCGTCGGTGCCGGGTCCTATTTTCAGGCCGCGCACGCGGGGGGCGAGCGCCTCGACCAGCGGATCGGCGGCCGACCCCACCGCCACGGCGACGGACAGGGCCATGCAACGCTCGCCTGCCGAGCCGTAGGCCGCGCCCATCAGCGCGTCTACCGCTTTCGGCAAATCGGCATCCGGCATGATGATGGCATGGTTTTTCGCGCCACCCAGCGCCTGCACCCGCTTGCCGTGCGCCGTTCCGGTCGCATAGATATGGCGTGCGATCGGCGTCGATCCCACGAAACTCACCGCCTTGATGTCGGGATGTTCAAGGATCGCGTTGACGATGTCCTTGTCGCCCTGCACCACCTGAAAGACCCCGGTGGGGAAGCCGGCTTCGGCGAACAGGTCGGCCAGGAACAGGGCGGCCGACGGATCCCGTTCCGAAGGCTTGAGGATAAAGCAGTTGCCCGTCGCGATGGCCATCGGGGCCATCCACAGGGGCACCATGACCGGGAAA
The DNA here is from genome assembly GCF_013376175.1 of Ameyamaea chiangmaiensis. Taxonomy (GTDB): domain Bacteria; phylum Pseudomonadota; class Alphaproteobacteria; order Acetobacterales; family Acetobacteraceae; genus Ameyamaea; species Ameyamaea chiangmaiensis. Next base: position 13,307 of record NZ_JABXXR010000026.1, on the reverse strand, counting down.
TTGAACGGGGTGATCCCGGCCACCACGCCCAGCGGCTGGCGCACGGTGTAGGCATCGATGCCGCGCGCGACCTGTTCGGTGATTTCGCCCTTCAGAAGTTCGGGCGCGGCCGTCGCGAACTCGATCACCTCCATGCCGCGCGTGATCTCGCCGACCGCGTCGGACAGGACCTTGCCATGTTCGGCCGTCACGATGGCGGCAAGTTCGTTGGCGCGCCGCTCCACCAGATCGCGCAGGCGGAACATCAGCCGCGCCCGGGTCAGGGGGGGTGTTTCGGCCCATTTCGGGAATGCGGCGCGCGCGGCGGCGACGGCGCGATCGAGATCGCCGCGCGTTCCCAGAACGACCTGCCGCGCCACCTGTCCGGTGGAGGGGTCAAACACGTCGGCGGTGCGCGCCGACTCGCCCGAGGTCCGGGCGCCGTCGATATAGTGCTGTACGGTCTCCATCAGGGACCTCCGTTGCTCAGTAGGGGATGTGGGCGTGATCGGGGTCCATGGAGAATTTCCACTGACGCACCGGACCGGCCATGACGTTCAGGTAATAGAGATCGAAGCCCGCCGGGGCACCCACCGGATGGTAACCGCGCGGGACAAGCACCACGTCGCGATCGGCGATGGCCATGGCTTCGTCGAGCGTTCCGTCCTTGGTGTAGACGCGCTGGAGCGCGAATCCGCTGCCACGGCGTAGCCGGTGGTAATAGGTTTCTTCGAGATAGGTCTCGTTGGGAACGTCGTCGGTGTCGTGCTTGTGCGGCGGGTAGCTCGACCAGTTGCCGCCCGGCGTGATCACCTCCACCACCAGCAGGGTCTCGGCAGGGGCCGTATCGGGCAGGATGTTGCGCACACGGCGCAGGTTAGCGCCACTTCCGCGCGTGATCTCGCCGGTTTCCTCCGGCGTGATCACGCGTGGCCCATACAAACCCTTGGCGGGCGAGGCGCAGATGGCCAGTTCGGCCTCGTCCTCCGCGGTGACGCGCCACGCCGATCCGGGGGGCAGATAAACGGACCAGGGGAGGCCGTCAAAGGGCGAGAGTCGCTCGCCCAGAATGCCGAAATCCTGTCCCGCGCCCTCGATGCGCGCGCGACCGCGCACGAGGACGAGGCAGATTTCCGTCTGGCCGCTGTCGCCGGTCGTGACCGCTCCGGGCGCGAGTTGCCGTGCCTCGAACCCGACATAGCGCCAGTGCGCGCTTTCAGGCGTCACGCGCACGGTCGTCAACTGTGCGTCAGGGGAATGGGAATGCACAAGCAGGGGTGACGACATTACAGCATCTCCTGTTCGGTCAGGACCTGCGTCAGATACCGCCGCCCTTTGGTGACGTAGGTCAGCGGATCGGCTTTCTCCGGGTCCTGTTCGGCCTCGATGACGACCCAGCCGTCGTAACCGCGCAGCGCGCGGAAGAATGGGCGGTAATCGATGCAGCCGTCACCGGGGACGGTAAAGACGCCGCCGAGAACAGCGTTGAGGAAACTCCAGTCCTGTGTGTCCGCGATGGCGCGGATGTCCGGACGCATGTCCTTTGTATGGACGTGTCTCACCCGTTCACGATAGGTAGTGGCGAGCTCGACCGGGTCGGAGCCGCCCCACAGCGCATGCCCACTGTCGAGCAGCAGGTGGACCGACGGTCCCGTCAGGTCCATCAGGCGGCCGATGTCGTCGCGCGACTGTACGACCGTACCCATATGATGATGATAGACGAGCGCCATGCCGCGATCGGCGATCACGTGGCCCAGCGTCGTCAGGCGATCGGCAAACAGGCGCCATTGCGCGGCATCGAGTTCCGGGCGTCTGGACAGCGGCACGTCGATACGGGAGTGAATCGCGTTGGAAGTCTCGGCCACGATGACGACCTTCGAGCCCATGGCTGACAAAAGGGCGACGTGATTGTCGATCGCCCGGGCCTCGTCTTCGGCCGAGCGTTCCAGAAGCGCGCTGGAATACCAGCCCGACACGCAGGCCAGACTGTATGGGGCCAGGGCCGCTTTCAGCGCGGCGGGTTCGCGGGGGAACTTGTTTCCCAGCTCCATCCCCTGCAGTCCGGCCTGCCGGGCTTCGGACAGGCAGGTGTCCAGCGGGGTGGCTCCGCCGATCTCGGGCATATCATCGTTCGACCAGATGATCGGATTGGCACCAATCTTGACAGGCATTGAAGTCTCCGTGCCGTGGCGGCAGGTTGCGGCGAAAGGCCGTTTCAGTTTCCCAGGCGTTGGATCGCGCGTTTTTCCTCGTAGGAACGGCGCGCCGCCGACACGCTTTCACGCGTGGAGGTCTCGGGCACGGCCACGTCCCACCAGGCGCCGCCGGCGTCCGTGGTCCTGTGAGGGTCGGTATCGATGACGATGACATGCGTGCCGGCAGCGGCGCGTGCGCGCGCGACCGCTCCCGTCAGGGACGTAAGGTCAGACACTTTCTGTGCGACCGCGCCCAGGCTTTGTGCGTGCGCGACGAAATCGATCGCGGGAAACGTCTGCATGTTCTGCGAGTTTTCCCATAGATTATTGAACGGCGCACTGCCGGTCGCTTGTTGCAGGCGGTTGATGCAGGCGTAGCCGTGGTTGTCGAGCACGATGATGATCAGCTTCTGGCCGAGCATCACCGAGGTCGCGATCTCCGAATTGAGCATCAGATAGGAGCCGTCGCCGAGCATCACGATCACCTCGCGCGTCGGATCGGCCATCTTGACCCCGATGGCGCCTGCGATCTCATACCCCATGCAGGAAAAACCGTATTCCATGTGGTAGCCGCCCGGTCTCTCCGGTTGCCAGTGCTTCTGCAATTCCGCCGGCAGGCCGCCGGCCGCGCAGACGACGACATCGTCTGGTCGGCTGGCTTTCCGCACCGCACCGATCACCTGCGCGTCCGACGGGAGTGCCCCTCCCGACGGAGCAGATCCCGTAAAACGCGCCGATGTCTCATGCCAAGCCTGCCGTGCGGCGCGCGCGCGTGATGTCCACGCACTCTCGGGCCGCCAGTCACCCAGCTGCCGATCCAGCTCGCCCAACGTCACCAGCGCATCGCCCACGACCGGCAGGGCCGCGTGTTTGGTGCTGTCGAAGACCTGTGTGTTGAGGGCCACGATCTTCAGGTCCGGGTTGCGGAACAACCCCCAGGAGCCCGTTGTGAAATCCTGAAACCGCGTGCCGATCGCGATGATGACATCGGCGTCGGCGGCCAGGGCATTGGCGGCCTCGGAGCCGCTGACACCGATCCCGCCCATGGTCATGTCGGACGAAGGGGGCAGGGCGGATTTCCCCGCCTGCGTTTCGCCGGCCGGTACGCCGCGATCCGCGCACCACGTTGCCAATGCCTGTTCCGCGCCGGAATACAGGACGCCGCCGCCGGAAATGACCAGCGGGCGACGCGCGCCCCTGATCGCCGCCACCGCGTCGGCGAGTTCGCCTTCGTCCGGGCGCGCGCGCCTCTGGCGATGTAGGCGTGGCGCGAACATGTGCATCGGAAAATCAAAGGCCTCCGCCTGAACATCCTGACACAACGCCAGCGTAACCGGGCCGCATTCGGCCGGGTCGGTCAGAACGCTCATGGCCCGCGCAAACGCCGGGATCAGCTGTTCCGGCCGCGTAATCCGGTCGAAATAGCGCGAAACCGCGCGGAACGCATCGTTGGCGGACACCGTGCCGTCGCCGAAATCCTCGACCTGCTGCAAGACCGGATCGGGCACGCGGTTGGCGAACACGTCGCCGGGCAAAAGAAGAACCGGCAGACGGTTTACGTGGGCTACCGCGGCCCCGGTCACCATGTTCAGCGCGCCGGGCCCGATCGAGCTGGTGCACGCCATGGCACGGCGACGGCGGCTGGCCTTGGCGAACGCTGTCGCCGCGTGGACCATGCCCTGTTCATTGTGGGCGCGTAGCGTGGGCAGGCGCTCGCGCTCGGCGTAGAGTGCCTCGCCAAGTCCCGCGACGTTCCCGTGCCCGAAGATCGCCCACATACCGGCGAAATAGGGCACGACGTGGCCGTCGATTTCGGTCATCTGGGCCGCCATGGCCCGGATCAGGGCCTGGGCCATTGTCAGGCGGATCGTGGTCATCGCCTTGTCTCTCGTTCTTGTTGTTAGGGCGAGTCTGATCGGGTAGTCAGGCGGCGCGCAAGCTCCCGCGAGCGCGCCAGGCGTTCACAAAACGCCCGAACCGCTCACTCATCTGTGCGATCGCGGCTTCGTCGCTGATCGATCCGGCCAGCCACGCGCGTGCGGCGTCGGAGAAGATCGTGCGTCCGATCGCAAAGCCCTTGACCCAGGGCGTCGCCGTCGACGCCTCGAAGGCCGCTATCAACTGTTCGGCCGGGGCGTCGAGTCCGAGAATGACGATGCCCCGGCATAGTGGATCATTGGCGTCGATCACCGCACCGATCGCGCGCCACGCGGCCGGATTGTCCTGTCCTTCCAGTTTCCACCAGTCGGGTTTCAGACCCGCCTCGTACAGCTGGCTCAGCGCGTCGGCCACCGTGTGCTCGGCCAACGGCCCATCGCGCCCTGCGATGATCTCGATCAGAAGGTCGCGGCCCTGTCGGCGGCAGGCATCCTGGGCACGCTGCAACTCCCGGATCTGTCGGGCACGAAGATCCTCGGAATCGTCGGGGCGATAGAAGCACAGGCATTTGGCGACCTGTTCGCTCGGCCATTCCGTCATATGGGCGCCCAGACTCCCGCCGGATTCGAAATCGAGAGGACGCGAACCCGTCTTTTCGATCGGCCGCGCCGTCCACAGGCCGGCATGGGAGGCGCGGAACAACGCGTCCTGTCCGTAACGACCATCCATGAACAGCCCGAAGCCGGGTGCGCCGTTGGCCACATGCAAGGCCGCTTCGACCGCAAGGCGTTTGAACCCGGCGATGCGGTCGAACGGTGCCCCGGCCTGACGCGCCATCTCCTCGAGCTGCAGACGGTGGTCGCAGGCCAGCGCCATGATCGGCGTGGCCTGGACCGGGCGCGTCGTCGCCCAGTGCAGGTGATTAAGGGTGGTGTCGTGACGCAGGGCGCGATGGGTGCTGCCCTGCACCAGAAAATGCTGCAATTCCGGCCATGTCGGGATTTCCGACGAGCACAAAAGGCGGGATACGGCAAAGGCGCCGCAGGCATTGGCATAGGTGCAACACGTCTCGAGCGGCTCGTTACGCAGCCATCCGCGCAGGAAGCCGGACATGAATGCATCACCCGCACCCAACGTGTTGTAGACGTCGACCGGAAAGCCCGGACCAGTAATGCCGTCTTCGAGCGCGTTGGGGATCGCGCCGTCAAACGCCACGCACCCCATCGGGCCGCGCTTGCACACGATCGTCGCCTGCGACAGGGCCCGGATCGCGCGTATGGCGTCCAGCGTGTCCTCATGGCCGCCAGCGATATGCAGTTCCTCTTCCGTGCCGACGATCAGGTCGCATTCCGCCAGGATCGGCGCGAGATCCTGTGTCACCTGCGCCGACCGGACATAGCGGTTTTCGCCGTCGCCAATGCCCGACAGACCCCAGAGATTGGGCCGGTAGTCCACATCGAAAATGATCCTGCCGCCCTGATCGCGCATCAGACGCATCGCCTTGCGCTGCGCGGCGGCGGTGTGCGGCCGGGCGAAATGTGTTCCGGTCACGACCAGTGCGCCAGCGCGCGCGACGAACGCGGGATCGATATCATCGGGCTCGAGCGCGTTATCGGCACAGTCGGTTCGGTAAAACAATAGCGGAAAACTGCTCTGATCGCGAACGCCGAGGATGGCGAGTGCCGTCAGACGTGCCGGATCGGTTATCACGCCGTCCGTGCACACGCTCTCGCGTTCAAGCTGTTCGCGGATGAAACGACCGAAATTCTCGTGCCCGACACGGGTGATCAGGGCGGAGCGAAGGCCAAGTCGCGCGGTCCCGATCGCGATGTTCGCGGGGCAGCCCCCGACGGCCTTGCTGAAGCTGGCCATATCTTCGAGCCGGCCGCCGATCTGCTGGCCATAGAGGTCGACGGAAGCCCGTCCGATCGTGATGACGTCAAGGGCGGTGGATGCGGTCATGGATTTTATCTCTCTGGCACCGAATGAGAGAATAGGAATGAAAATTCCATAGAAAGTCAATTCACGGAATATTCATTCCTGTATCAGGGCAAGGTGGTGGGTAGATCCACGTTGTGCCGTAGGAACATACGTTCTATTTCGGAGGAAGGATCGTCCACATGCGCAGGAAGGCAGACCCCGCCCCCATGGCTGACCCGGCTTCGACACCTCCGCCCGATTTCGACGAGTTTCGACACCTGATCAAGGAGCGGTATGCCACTCTTCCACGCCGGCTGACCCAGCTCGCCGATTTCGTGATGTCGTCGCCGGACGATTTCGCGCTGGGTACGGTCAGCAGCGTCGCGTCGCATGCGGGCGTGCAGCCATCGACCGTGATCCGGTTCGCGCGGCTCTTCGGGTTTGCCGGTTTCTCGGACATGCAGGACGTGTTTCGCGCGCGGCTGCGGGGGCGCCCCCATACCTATCGCGACCGGATCGATGCCCTGCGTCAGGCCGACGGGCGGCTGCCCAGCGTGATGACGTTGCTGGATGGCTTTTCGGATGCGTTCGAGGCCTCGCTGCGCACCATGCGGCTGCATATGGAGGGCGATCGGCTGGAGCGCGCGGTCGAGATCCTGTCCTCGTCCGAGACCGTCTATCTGCTTGGCATGCGGCGCTCGGCAGCTGTGGTGGAGTATTTCTCGTATCTTCTGGGCAAGCTCGGTGTGAAGAACATCGTTGTCGGGTCCGCGACCAACATGGAGACGGAGATCGTCTCGTTCGCCACAGGGCGCGATGCGGCCTTTATCATCAGCAACACTCCCTACGCGCCTCGCACCATCGACCTGTTCGCCCAGTTCGAGGCGCAGGGGACACGCCTGGTGGTGTTGACCGATAGTCCGTTCAGCGCCGTGGTGCCGGCCGACGGGGTCTGGTTTGAATTAATTGAAGCTGATTTCAAGGGATTTCGCGCCAATTCCGCTGGTATGGTTCTGATCATGACGCTGGCTGCCGCGATAGGGGAGCGCCGTCAGTATCCAGCGGACAGCCAGAAATCCGACCGGAGCCGGACTCGCACAACTGCGTGACGATCGGCCCTTCGGGTGGTTGGAGGTTGACGGGCACATATAACGAAGGGAATATAAATTCCCAAGGCTGACAAAAATAGAAGAATTGGTTCAAACCGGAAGCCTGTGGAGTTTGCCGATGTCCATCGACACAACGTCCGGCCCATTGCCCGGGCGCAGCAGCCCCGAATCTCCCGTATCACGCGACGAGCGCCTGCAGACCACGGGCTTTCTCGTCCGTCTGATGCGGCGCCCCGAACTGGGGGCGATCGGTGGTCTGATCATCGTAGGAATCTTCTTCCTCTTTACCGCAAACAGCGCGATGTTTACGCTCAATGGCGGTCTGACTATCATGAACCCGTCCGCGCAGCTCGGGATCATGGCGGTCGCTGTGTCACTGCTGATGATCGGCGGTGAGTTCGACCTCTCGATCGGTTCCATGGTCGCATTTGCCGGGCTTGTGTTCGGTATATTCCTTCTGGAATGGCATTTTCCGCTTATCATCGCGGTGGCGGCGACGTTGGTGGTCGCAGCCCTTGTGGGTGCCATCAATGGCGCGGTGGTCCAGGCCACACGGCTGCCGTCGTTCATCGTGACCCTGGCGTTCTTTTTCATTCTGCGCGGCCTGTCGCTGGTCGGTCTGAAGATCGTGACGGGTGGCACGACGCAGCTGCGCGGCTTTACCGAAGCGACGGCCGACAGTGTGTTTACGCCGCTTTTCTCCGGCTTTGCGTTCAGTGGCCTGTTCCGGCGCCTGGCCGATCTCGGCCTGATCGAGTTACTCCCCGACGGGACGCCCGCCGCGCCGGGCATCCCCATTGCCGTGGTGTGGTTCGTGTTTTTCACGGCCCTCGCAACATGGTGTCTTCTGAAGACGAAGGTCGGAAACTGGATTTTTGCCAGCGGTGGCGATGCACGTGCTGCGCGCAACTCCGGCGTTCCGGTCGACCGGGTGAAGATGGGGCTGTTCATCCTGACCGCCTGCTCCGCAGCGTTCGTCGGTATTCTGACGGTCATGGATGCCGGGTCGACCGACGCGATGCGCGGCCTGCAGAAGGAGTTCCAGGCGGTGATCGCGGCGGTGATCGGCGGCTGTCTGCTGACCGGCGGTTACGGATCGGCGTTGGGTGCGTTCTTCGGCTCGATCATCTTCGGAATCGTGTCAATCGGCTTGAGTTACACGACGTTCGACAGCGACTGGTTTCAGGTTTTTCTGGGCGTGATGCTTCTGATTGCCGTAATTTTCAACAATCACCTACGCCGTAAGGTGACGGGGGAGCGCTGAGCCATGAACCATATCGCCAATAGTATGGGCATGCATCGTGCCCACGAACCGACGCTGCCCGCACGTGGAACGCCGATCATCGAAATTACCGATCTCCGCAAGGAGTTCGGACAGGTGATCGCCCTGGCCGGCGTGTCGCTGACCGTCCGTGCCGGGGAGGTTCTGTGTCTTCTGGGCGACAACGGCGCCGGTAAATCGACCCTGATCAAGACGCTCTCGGGTGTGCATGCGCCTACCACAGGGGCGTTTATGGTCGACGGCGAACCCGCGCGTTTCCGTGGGCCACGCGATGCGCAAAATGCCGGTATTGCCACGGTCTTTCAAGACCTAGCCATGATTCCTCTCATGTCAATCACGCGCAATTTCTTCATGGGGCGCGAGCCGACGAAGGGTATGTTTCCTTTTCGCTGGGTCGACTACACTGCGTGCAGCACGGTGACGCACGACCAGATGAAAAAGATCGGCATCGATGTGCGTGATCCGGATCAGGCCGTCGGCACGCTGTCGGGCGGCGAGCGTCAATGCGTGGCAATTGCCCGCGCGGTGTATTTCGGGGCACGGGTCCTGATCCTTGACGAGCCGACGTCTGCGCTGGGTGTCGCGCAGACATCGATGGTGCTGAAATACATCAGTCAGGTTCGCGCCGAAGGGCTTGCAGTTATTTTTATCACGCATAATGTCCGTCATGCCTATGCGGTGGGCGATGCCTTTACGGTTCTTAACCGTGGAAAAACATTGGGTACATTCCGCAAGAACGAGATCGATATGGAGCAACTGCAAACATTGATGGCCGGTGGCCGTGAAATGCAGTCTCTGTCTGATGAGCTCGGGGGGATGGTCTGAACCACCGCACGGCGTAAGAGAACTCTGTTCTGACAAGACGATCTGAAAAAAAGAGAAAATAAAAATGAAAAAATCGTCTCTCTTTCTTGCTGCATGTCTTTCGGCAGTAGCCTGGGGCAGCCGGTCCTTCGCTGCCGACGCCCCGATCACGATTATTTTCGTCGATCACGGTCAGGCGGCGGACCCCTTTCACACGGTCATCAAGAACGGTGCCCAGGCAGCGGCTGCGCAGTTCGGTGTTCACCTCGAATTCCGGCAGCCTGACAGCTACGACATGACGCAGATGGCCAATCTTCTGACGGCGGCCGCCAACCAGAGGCCAAGCGGTATCGTCACGACCGTTCCCGATAGCGACGCGCTCAAGCGTCCGATCCAGCAGATCATTTCGCAAGGCATTCCGGTTATTGCCACCAACGCTGCCCCGGAGACGGCACGCGCGGTCGGCATCGCCGTCGACGTCGGGCAGGATGAGACCGTGGCGGGTATGGCGGCCGGCACGGCGTTAAAAAAAGCTGGTGGCACCAACGCGCTGTGTGTCGATCAGGAGCCCGGAAATGTCGCGCTCGACCATCGCTGCGCTGGCTTCGCCAAGACGTTCGGCAAGTCGAAGATACTGCCCGTCGATCTCGATCCGGCGAACGTCCGTTCGAAAATTCAAGGCGCTCTACGCGCGGATTCCTCGATCGATACGATTATAGGACTTGGTGCCGCGACTGTGGGCGAGCCTGCGGTCGCGGCCATCAAGTCCATGGGTATGACGGGTAAGATCAAACTGGCGGCTTTCGACTTGTCCGCCGGTTTTCTGACCTCGGTGAAGAACGGCGACGCGTTGTTCTCGGTTGATCAACAGCCTTATCTTCAGGGCTACCTACCCGTTATGTTCCTCGCACTCAAAGCAAAGTATGGTCTTTCGCCATCTGGAGACGTGGCCTCGGGACCGAGTCTGATCACGAAGGACCAGGCCGGGTCGGTGATTGACCTATCCGCGAAGGGCATTCGCTAAGCATTCGTCTACCGCGTGATGATGTTCGGGAGGCCGGTCGCTTGTCGACTGGCCTCTTTCACGTTTTCTTAGAAGAAGACGTATGCTCATACTGTTGCGCGCACCGTCACCATGACGGTGGCTGGGCGACCATCACTATGCAGGGTGGTGTAGACATAATTCGGAACCACGCCCCCTGCAGACCCGGTATACTCGGTTGGATTGCGGGTTAATATGCTGCACGATGCGCAAGAAATCCGTTTATACGTATGCTGACAGTAAAACGTATTGAACCGGGTTTGAATATTCAGATTTTTCAGCGGCCACCATACGGTGGACCGGATTGAGCATCCTGTTGGGTGCGTCGACGCCTGGCCCGAGCGCGCCATCCGGGCGATCGCTATCGATCTGGAACCGGCTTTCTAAATCAGGAAAGAACTGACCTCTCCCAATTCCTCGATCAAGAATTTATCCCTGGGCCGCTTGGTTTATAGACGACGGTGCCCCCGATAGTGCCAAAACTGGTCTGGATAGCCCACGTCCGGATAAAGGGTCAGCCGGTCGATCTGATCCAGTATGAATGGATCGCCAAAGACACGGTTCAGATATGCGCCAGACCTTCCGTCGAGGAGATTCTGCATCGGCATGCCATCAAGTGTGTTGGCCGATTCGACGCCGTGCGCTCCGCACACCGACATGACCGGCGAGGTCATGCCGATACCCTGCTAAGAGATGTACACAGACGGCGCGTTGCGCAGGATCGACACGATATCGCCCGATGATCCCTCCTGGCGAGTCGGGGCCGCGCTGATTTCGGCTGCGGCGGATGGACTGTTCTTCACGCGTATCAGGCGTCGCATGTCACAAACCGTGATGGATTCCATGCCGGTCGCGCGCTCGACATCGCCCACTGTCGCCTGCGCGGGAGCGGGCTTTACGCTCGCTCCGGGCAGACGGCGGTTTGTTTGCGGAAATTGGTCGTTCAGCGGACGTACGTTTCGATATGCCCTTTTCGGGCATGGCGCGGCGACAGTGCGCGGATCGACCGGCGGGGCGATAGCCATGCCGCGTGGATCGCGCTTTGCGACAGGGCAGCGCGCACCCCGTCGGAAGAGATACTCTGCGGAGGGTAGCCTGACCCGCGTCCTGTCTCGCGAACGTCGCAGAACTGAGACACATCGGGGTGTTGGCGTCACACCGGCGTGACGTCGCGCAGGCGCGTCTTGAGATAACCGTGTCTGGGGTGACGCATGTCAATGCGGTGTCAGGCGCCGCGATGACAATGACCGGCAACGACGCGAGCGGTATGCAAGGCCGTCTGCGCGGTTGACCGGCGTCGCCGCCCGGAAACGGGGTGGCCAGGGAGAAGAACACATGTCGCTCAAGGGTAAAGTCGCGCTGGTCACAGGTGCCGGGCAGGGGATTGGCAGAGGCATCGCGCTGCGTCTGGCGCGCGAAGGTGCGGCCCTGTCGCTGGTGGACCTTCGGCAGGGCGCGCTCGACGCCGTCGCAGCCGAGGTCGAGGCGCTGGGCGTGAAGGTCACAACCGCCATTGCCGATGTCAGCGATCGCGGGCAGGTCCGCGCCGCGATCGATCACACCGAGACGGCACTTGGCGGGTTCGACGCCATCGTCAACAACGCGGGCATCGCGCAGGTCAAGCCGCTGGCGGACGTGGAGCCGGCCGACCTGGACAAGATTCTCAACATCAATGTCGGCGGAGTGCTGTGGGGCATCCAGGCCGCCGCCGCACGGTTTATCGAGCGCGGCACGAAAGGGCGCATCATCAATGCGTGCTCGATCGCCGGGCACGAGGCCTACGCGCTGCTGGGTGTCTATTCGGCGACCAAGTTTGCCGTCCGCGCGCTGACGCAGGCGGCCGCCAAGGAATATGCCAGCCACGGTATCACCGTGAACGCCTATTGCCCGGGCGTGGTCGGCACGGACATGTGGGTGGACATCGACGCGCGCTTTGCCGAGTTGACCGGGGCGGCCAAGGGCGAGACCTACAAGAAATACGTCGACGGCATCGCGTTGGGACGCGCGGAGACGGCGGACGACGTCGCCGGACTGGTGGCGTTCCTGGCCGGTGACGACGCGGCCTATATGACCGGTCAGTCTGTGCTGATCGACGGCGGTCTGGTCTATCGCTGAGCCCGGCGCGACGGCCTATTGCCCCCAGAGCGCCACGACGCCCAGCAGCAGCAGGCCAACGCCGATCAGCCCCTCCGACGCGACCAGCAACAGCACACTCTGGCTTTGTGTCTGGCGACCATAGAGCCAGAGCACCACGCCGACCGCGACACAGATCGTGGCCAGCGTGGTGCAGAGTCGGGTCAGGCGCTTGCGGTCCATCAGATGAAATCCTTGGGTTGCATCAGTCCGTGTCGATCCGGCCACCGCGCCCCTGTTTGACGCGCGCGCGATGCGCCTTGCCGGTCAGGCGCCGTTCGCGCGCACCTTTGCCGGGCCGGGTGGGAATGCGTTTGGGTTCGCGGTGGGACGCCTGGGCCACCAGATCGAGCAGACGTTCGATTGCATCGGCCCGGTTGCGTTCCTGACTGCGAAACCGCCGCGCCGTGATCACGATCACACCGTCACGCGTCAGCCGCTGCCCCGCCAGACGTTGCAGCGCAATGCTGGTCCGATCGTCCAGCGACGGCGATCGCCGCGCGTCAAAACGCAACTGAATGGCCGTGGCGACTTTGTTCACGTTCTGGCCGCCCGGACCCGACGACAGGATCGGCGTCAGTTCGATCTCCTCATCCGGGATGCGGGGCGGCATGGGGTGTCCTGACATGGCAAACGGCGCGGCGAGGCATAGCACCGCCCGACGCATTGCGACAGGGCGCCAGACGCACTTCACGCCCGCCCGGCTTCGTGGCATTGCCGAAAGACCACAGCGAGGGCAACGGTATCGAAACGAAACCGCCGCCCCGGCACCGAGACGACGCGAAAGGCACCGCCCGTACCATGATCGACACACAGGACATCGTCGCCCGTACCGAGCAGGCCCTGGCCGCGATCACCGATCCGGCGCGGCACGAAGCCGCCGCCTTCCGTGTCGTCCACGCTGAGTCCGCCCGGCGCGAGGCCGAGGCCTCCGGCCGCCGCCACCGCGAAGGCCGCGCCCTCGG
>NZ_JABXXR010000025.1 GCF_013376175.1 Ameyamaea chiangmaiensis | reverse complement strand
CGCGGCGCCGCGCGTGACGGGCGGCGGGACGGGGAGGCCCTTCGTCGCGTGCGGCAGTGGGACGCGCTGAATCGTATCCGCTCGGAGACCGAGCGGGCCAATCTGGACAAACTTCAGGCCGTGCTGTCGGCCCTGACGATCATGAGTGAGACATGACCCGGCGCTTTTATGTGACGACCCCGATCTACTACGTGAATGGCGCCCCCCATATCGGTCATGCCTACACGTCCGTCGCCGCCGATATCGTGGCGCGTTTCCACCGTCTGTCGGGTGCGGAGGTCTTTTTCCTGACCGGCACGGACGAACATGGACAGAAGGTCGAGCAGGCGGCCGCGGCGGCGGGCCTCGATCGGCAGGCCTTCGCGGACGGTTTTGCCGCCGATTTCCGTGCCATGGCCGACGCCATGCGCATCTCCTACGACGATTTTATCCGCACGACCGAGGACCGTCACAAACGCTGCGCCCAGGCGGTGTGGGACAAGGTCGCCGAAAGCGGGGCGATCTATCTCGATGCCTACGAGGGCTGGTACGCGCTGCGTGACGAGAGCTTCTATGGCGAGGACGAGATCACGACCCGGCCTGACGGCACCCGCGTGGCGCCGACCGGTGCGCCCGTGGAGTGGGTGCGCGAGCCGTCGTATTTCTTTCGTCTCTCGGCGTTTCAGGACCGGTTGCTCGCACTGTATGAACAGCACCCGGACTTCATGGGCCCGAACGGGCGCTATCGCGAGATCACCAGCTTCGTCAAACAGGGCCTGCGCGACCTGTCCATCAGCCGGACCAGCTTCAGCTGGGGCATTCCGGTGCCCGGCGACCCGGACCATGTGATGTATGTGTGGTTCGACGCCCTGACCAACTATCTGAGCGCGCTTGGCTACCCGGATCGCGACGCCCCGCTGATGCGTTTCTGGCCGGCCAACCTGCATCTGGTGGGCAAGGACATCGCGCGGTTCCACACCGTCTACTGGCCCGCGTTCCTGATGGCCGCCGGGATCGAACTCCCGAAGACCGTGTTTTCCAACGGCTGGTGGACGATCGAAGGCGAGAAGATGAGCAAGTCGCTGGGCAACGTCGTCGATCCGCGTACGCTGGTCGACGAGTTCGGCCTGGATGCGGTGCGGTTTTTCCTGATCCGCGAAGTGCCGTTCGGCGGCGACTCCGATCTCAATCGCCGCGCTTTGATCACCCGCACCAATGTCGAACTGGCCAACGATCTGGGCAATCTCGCGCAGCGTACGCTGTCGCTGGTTGCCCGGAACTGCGGCGGCACCCTGCCAGAGCGCGGGGTGTTGACCGAGGACGACACGCATCTGCTGGCGCAGGTGTCGTTGCTGCCCGACCTGATGACGGGCCAGATCGGGCGCATGGCATTGACCGAGGCGCTGGAGGAAGTGTGGAAGGTCATCCGCGCCTGCAACGCCTACATCGACCGCCAGGCCCCGTGGGCATTGCGCAAGACTGACACCGTCCGGATGGAGGTCGTGTTGCGTGTGTTGGCCGACGCATTGCGCGGCATCGCCACGATGTTGCAGCCCTTCATGCCCGACAGTATGGACGCGATGCTGACCCAATTGGGCGTGCAGCCCGATGAACGCGCGTTCGAGGCGCTAGGCACCCCGTTGCCCGGCGGCCGGTCGTTGCCGGCCCCGCAGGGGGTCTTTCCGCGCTATGTCGCGCCGGAGGCCGAATGACCGACCTGCCGCTGCCCGAGCCCTTCGGCGGTGCGCTGGTCGATTCGCACTGTCATCTGGACCGTTTCCCGCCCGAGGAGCGGCCGTATCTGGTCGATCGCGCACGTCGGTCCGGTCTGGCCGGCCTGGTGACGATCGGGACGAGTCTGGCGCAGGCCGGGGTGCAGGAATCCCTGTGCGCGCTGAGCCGGCCCGACATCCGCGTCTGGTGCACGATCGGTACGCATCCGGACCACGCGCATGAGGAACCCGTGCCAGAGCCCGAGGCCCTTGCCGCGCGTGCCGCGCGCGAGGGCACGATCGGGATCGGGGAGTCGGGTCTTGACTACTTCCACGGCGGCCCCGAGGTCCGCGAGGCACAGAAGGCCAGTTTCCGCGCCCATATCCGGGCCGCGCGCCTCGCCGACATGCCGGTCGTGATCCACACGCGCGACGCCGATACGGACATGGCCGCCCTTCTGGAGGAGGAAACACGACAGGGGGGGGCGTTCCGCTTTCTGCTGCACTGTTTTTCCTCCGGCCGGGATCTGGCCGAGCGCGCTCTGGCATTGGGCGGATACCTGAGCTTTTCGGGTATCGCCACCTTCAACCGTTCCGACGAGGTGCGCGCCATCGCCGCCGACGTTCCCGATGACCGTATTCTAGTCGAAACCGACGCGCCGTTCCTGGCCCCCATGCCGCTGCGGGGCAAGCGGAACGAACCGGCGTTCACGGTCCACACGGCACGGCGTCTGGCGCAGGCGCGCGGCATGGACGAGGCCGCGTTCGCGGCCATGACCACGGCCAATTTCCATCGTCTCTTTACCAGAGCGGCGTGAGGGAGGCGGGGCTGTGACGCACGAACTGATCATTCTGGGGTGCGGCGGATCCGCCGGTGTGCCGATGATCGGTGGGCCGGACGGTCGGGGCGACTGGGGCGTATGCGATCCGCAGGAGCCGCGCAACCGGCGCATGCGGTCTTCAGTCGTGTTCTGCGCTCCGGACGGGCGACGCCTGCTGATCGACAGCGGTCCTGACGTCCGCGCCCAGCTTCTGGGCACTCGCATCGCCTCTGTGGACGCGGTGCTGTACACCCATCCGCATGCCGACCACATCGCCGGACTGGACGAGTTGCGGCAGATCAACCGCGCCCTGGGACGCCCGTTGCAGGCTTTCGGCACCGAGGCCACCCTGCGCGAGGTCGAGGGCCGCTTTGATTACGCCTTCCGTCCCTGGAGCGGGGGAGAATTCTATCGGCCGGTGATCGAGCCGGTCGTGATCGACCCCGGGCATGTGCATACACTCGCGGGCTTCGATCTCGCCATTTTCCAGCAAAGCCACGGCCGGACGACCTCGTTGGGCATGCGATGCGGATCGTTGGCGTACTGCACCGACGTCGTCGCCTTGGATGATGAAGCCCTTGCGGCGCTGGAAGGTGTGGAGACGTTCGTCGTCGACTGTTTCCAGCGTGACGAGCATTCGGCGCACGGCTGGCTTGAACAGGTTGAGGCGTGGCGGAGCCGAATCGGTGCGACTCGCACGGTCCTGACGCATATGGGCACGGACATGGACTGGGGATGGCTGGTGGCGCATCTCCCGCAGGGGGTCGAGCCGGCTTATGACGGGATGATCATCCCCTTCGAGGGCTGAATTTTTTCGCCTGAGAGTGCCGGCACCGACCCGGTCCGGAGCAATTTTCTGCCGCTCGTCCTCGCTATGGCGCCGACGCGGGCGGATGCCGTTGCGCGCCAGTTGCGTAATTTTGTTGAAACACTTGGACGAACGGCGATAGCGTCGACACGTGACGCGACGAACCGGGTTGCATGGCGCATTTTCAGAGAGTCTTCAAGATAGACGAATAAAGTTTTCATCTGCCGACGACTGCGCAGGTGCCGGAAGGCCCGCACGGACCAAGGTGGTCCTCTGAATATGCGAGCCTGACCCGCGACCGGAGTGCCTTCGACGTTCACGGAGAATGCTGCTGATGGCTTCGTTCAACACCGTCTTTTCTCTCGCTACCGCCATGCGTGACGAATCCCGCGAAACCGAGATGAGCCTCGCCAGCTATCTCGAAGCCTGCCGCGACGACCCCACCTGTTACGCCAGCGCCTCCGAGCGGATGCTGATGGCCATCGGCGAACCAATCCTGTTCGACAGCGCACGCGATCCGCGTCTGGGGCGTGTCTTCATGAACCGCACGGTCCGGACCTATCCGGCGTTTGCGGATTTTTATGGCATGGAAGAGACGATCGAGCAGATCGTCGGCTTTTTCCGGCACGCGGCCCAGGGGCTCGAGGAACGCAAGCAGATCCTCTACCTGCTCGGCCCGGTCGGTGGCGGCAAATCGTCACTAGGCGAACGGCTCAAGACCCTGATGGAGAAGCAGCCGATCTACGTTCTGAAGGCTGGGCGTCACATGAGCCCGGTATTCGAGAGCCCGCTTGGCCTGTTCGACCCGGTGCGCATGGGCGATCTCCTGCGCGAGCAATACAACATTCCCAAGCGCGTCCTGACCGGGATCGCCAGCCCGTGGGCGCTGAAGCGGCTGGAGGAATTCGACGGCGATCTGTCGCGCTTTACGGTGGTCAAGCTTCATCCGTCAAAGCTGCGGCAGATCGCCGTCGCGAAAACCGAGCCGGGCGACGACAACAATCAGGATGTCTCGGCGTTGGTCGGCAAGGTCGATATCCGACAACTCGAGCACTACAGCCAGAACGACCCGGACGCCTACGGGTTCTCGGGGGGCCTGAACCGGGCCAATCAGGGCATTCTCGAATTCGTCGAGATGTTCAAGGCGCCCATCAAGATGCTGCATCCGCTTCTGACGGCAACGCAGGAAGGCAACTATGTCGGCACGGAAAACATTGGCTCCATCCCGTACACTGGCATCATTCTGGCGCACTCGAACGAGGCCGAGTGGCAGAGTTTCCGCAACAACCGTTCGAACGAGGCGTTTCTCGACCGCGTCTGCGTGATCAAGGTGCCGTATTGCCTGCGGGTAGCGGAAGAGACGAAGATTTATGAAAAGCTGATCGAATCATCGGCCCTGGGGCAGGCGCCATGCGCGCCGAACACGCTGGAGATGCTGGCGCGGTTCGCGGTCCTGTCGCGTCTGAAGCCGCACCCGAATTCGACGCAGTTCGCGAAAATGCGCGTCTATGACGGTGAGAACCTGCGCGAAACCGATCCTAAGGCGCGTACCATGCAGGAGTACCGCGACGCGGCGGGCGTGGACGAAGGAATGGACGGGATTTCCACACGTTTTGCCTACAAGGTTCTGTCCGCGACCTTCAATCACGACGCGAGCGAAATCGCGGCCGATCCGGTGCACCTGATGTATTCACTGGAACAGGCTGTGCGGCGCGAGCAGTTTCCGGCAGATGTGGAGGCCAATTACCTGGCTGTCCTGAAGTCCGAACTCGCCCGGAGATATGCCGAGTTCCTCGGTCACGAAATACAGAAGGCCTATCTGGAAAGCTACAACGACTACGGCCAGAATCTGTTCGATCGCTATCTTGATTACGCCGATGCCTGGATTGAGGATCAGGATTTCAAGGATCCCGACACCGGACAGTTGCTCAATCGCGATCTGCTGAATGCGGAACTGACCAAGATCGAAAAGCCGGCGGGTATCGCCAACCCCAAGGATTTCCGCAACGAGGTTGTGAAGTTCTCGCTGCGGGCGCGGGCCGCGAGTGGGGGACAGAATCCGCGCTGGACGTCGTATGAAAAAATTCGCGATGTGATCGAGAAGCGCATGTTCAGCCAGGTCGAGGATCTGCTTCCGGTGATCAGCTTCGGCTCCAAGAAGGACGGAGAGACGGAGCGCAAACACGACGAGTTCGTCGAGCGCATGGTGGCGCGGGGATACACGGAACGACAGGTGCGTCGCCTCGTTGAATGGTACATGCGCGTGAAGCAGTCCGCCTGACAGGCCGGTGTTCCCCGTGGTGCAGCGAGGCTGTGCCGCGGCGAACATCACGGGTCTTCACGCGGCCGTGCCCAACATGGGCGGCTCCATCAGGAACGGTGCGAATACGTGGACATTATCGACAGACGTCCGAACCCGCACGGCAAGAACCTCGACAATCGTCGCCGCGTACTCGAACGGGCGCGGGGCGCGGTGCAGAGGGCGGTACGCGATGCGGTTTCCAGTGGCAAGATCCGCGACGTGGCGCAGGCCAATGCGGTCTCGATCCCGTCCGATGCCCTGCATGAACCAGCCTTTCGTCGCATGTTCAGCGACGGACAGCGCGAGGTCATTCTTCCGGGCAACAAGGAGTTCTCGCCCGGCGACCGGATCACCCGTCCCCCGTCGGGTGGTCGTGGCAAGGGCGGCGGGGACGGCGAGGCGAGCGAGCAGGGAGGGGGGCAGGATTCCTATCGGTTCCTGCTGAGCCGGGAGGAATTTCTCGACCTGTTCTTCGATGATCTCGAATTGCCCGATCTGGTCAAACGCGAGATCTCGACCACGGAAACGATGATGCCAAGCCGGGCAGGGCTCAGCAATGACGGATCGCCCTCGCAACTCGACCTTTCGCGCACCATGCGCCACTCCATGGGACGCCGGATCGGCCTGCGGCGACCACGCCCGGCGGATGTCACGGACCTGCAGGCGCGGATCGAGGAACTGGAGGCGCGCAAGCCGCTGTCGGACATGGAACTGGACGAGCTTCAGCGTCTGCGGGAGGAGCGGGCGACCGCGACGCGAAGACTCAATCGCATTCCGTGGGTCGATCCTGTGGACCTGCGCTATCGCCGTTTTTCTCTGACGCCCAAGCCGTCGACGCGGGCGGTGATGTTTTGCGTGATGGACGTGTCCGGCTCCATGACGGAGCGGATGAAGGAGCTCGGCAAGCAGTTCTTCCTGCTTCTGCACGTGTTTCTGGAACGTCGTTACAAGACACTCGACATTGTCTTCATCCGTCATGCCGAGAGCGCCGAAGAAGTGGATGAGGAGACCTTCTTCAACGACCCGCGCACCGGCGGCACGGTTGTCTCGACCGCGCTGGCCGAAGTGACGCGCGTGCAGAAGGCGCGCTATCCGGCCGACCAGTGGAACATCTATGTCGCGCAGGCGTCAGACGGTGATAACACCGGGTCCGACACGCCGGTCGCGGTGGAGTTGCTGAGCAAGACGATCCTGCCCGTCGTGCAGTACTACGCGTATATCGAGATTTCCGGCTCCGGCGCGATCATCCGGGGCGAAACCGATCTGTGGCGGGCGTATCGCGCCGTTGCGGAACAATGGCCACAACTGGCCATTCGACAGGTCGGCGACCGCAAGGACATTTTCCCCGTCTTCCGGGAGCTGTTTTCGCGTCGATCGACGGAACAGGCAGGTGCGCCATGACCGCAATCATCACGACGAACACGAAACGGCTATACACCGGAACGGACTGGAACTTTCAGACTTTACGCGACTGCTACGACGCGATCGAGGAGATCGCGGTCGGCGAGCTCGGCCTGGAGACCTATCCCAACCGGATCGAGATCATCACGTCGGAACAGATGCTCGACGTCTATACGTCGCACGGCATGCCACTGATCTACCCGCACTGGTCGTTCGGCAAGCGCTTCATAGGGCATGAAAACGCCTACCGCCGGGGTCTGATGGGGCTGGCGTATGAGGTCGTGATCAACTCCAGCCCGTGCATCAGCTATCTTATGGAAGAAAACACGGTGACAATGCAGGCGCTGGTCATCGCGCATGCGGCGTTCGGCCATAATCATTTCTTCCGCAACAACCGTCTGTTCCGCGAATGGACCGACCCGAGCCAGATCCTCGACTATCTCGAATTCGCGCGCGGTTACATCGCGCGGTGCGAGCAAGAACACGGCGTGCGGGCGGTCGAGCGGATTCTCGACGCGGCGCACGCGCTGCAAGGGCAGGGGGTCAATCGCCATTCAGGCATGCGTCGTGTCGATCTGAACGCCGAGCGCGAACGCGCGCGTGAACGCCGGCAGCACGAAGATCGTACGTTCAATGATCTGTGGCGCACCTTGCCGGAGAGAGAAGAGGCGGCCCCCTTGAGGGGAGGCGGCGACCGCGCGGAATCCGGGCTTGGCCTGCCGGAAGAAAATATCCTTTATTTCCTCGAAAAGCACGCGCCCAAGCTTGCGCCGTGGGAACGCGAAATCATTCGTATCGTCCGTCTGATCGCGCAGTATTTCTACCCGCAGCCGCAGGTAAAGATGATGAATGAAGGCTGCGCGACCTGGGTCCATGACACGATCATGCGGCGCCTGCACGAAACGGGGCGCATCGACGACGCGGCGTTTCTGGAGACGATTCATTCGACATCGAACGTCATTGCCCAGTTCGACTTCGAACAGGTCGGACCGAACTTCAATCCATACGCGCTCGGCTTTGCGATGATGACCGACATTGCCCGCATCTGCACCGACCCGACGGACGAGGATCGTGAGTGGTTCCCCGATATCGCCGGCAATGGGGACCCGCTTGGCACGTTGCGCTATGCGTGGGCAGAGTTTCGCGACGAGAGCTTCATCCAGCAATATCTCTCGCCGGCGGTGATGCGCCGCTACCGGATGTTCCGCCTGCTGGACGATAGTACGAAACCCTATCTTCTGGTCGATGCCATTCATAACGAGGACGGCTATCGCGCGATCAGGCGCTCGCTCGCCTCGACCTACGACCCCGGTCTGCAAGCCGAGGAGATCGATGTCGTGGGTGCCGATCTGGCCGGAACGCGCACGCTGCGTCTCGAACACCGCACGCGACCGGGGCAGCTTCTGCAACCCGACGATGCGCGTCGCACGCTCGCCCATCTGGCCGATCTGTGGGGGTATGGCGTGGTACTGAAGGAGATCGACACGCAGACCGACCGCGTGCTGTTCACGCATTCGGCCCCATGAAAGACAGATTTTTTGGCATAATATATATTATAAGATATTTGTCTGCGCTCCACAGTTCCGACCTGCGGCGCCAACAGACCATGTTTCCGACACGGATTGCTGGCATGATGCGTGGTGTAATCGCTTTGACCGGAGACGCCCGCATGATGTCCGCCCGTGCCGTTCTGCCCGCCCTTGCCGCGCTGCTGAGCACGACGATCGCTGTTCCGGCGATGGCAGCAAACTCGACGCAGCCCGCCATTCCCGGCACCTACGCCGTTCTGCGTGGCGCGGTCCAGTTTCAGTCGGCGACGACGCTTCCGGACAACGCGGTCATGACGGTGACGCTCGTCGATATCACCACGCCGGGGAATCCGGTTCCGCTCGTGCGCACGGATTTCCCGGCGCTGAACGCAGCGTCACTCGTGTTCGATCTGCCGTATGACCCGGCGTCGATCAAGCCTGCGCACAGCTACGGCGTGAGTGCCCGAATCACGGCCGACGATCGGATTCTTCTGGACAGTGGCGACCCGCAGCCGGTTCTGGCCGGAGGCACCGACCACCCCGTCGTCTGGGTCCATGGCGTGGCGACGGATGCCGGTTCCGCGTCCGACGGCGTCACCGGCGTCTGGCAACTGAGTGTCCTGAACGGAGAGGCCGTCGGCGCCGGGACAGCCATAACGCTGGGCGCCGACGGCGCTGTCAGTGGCTCGACGGGATGCAACCGCGTCATGGGCAAGGCGGCTATCACGGGTGACTCCGTTCGGTTCGGTCCACTGATGACCACGCGGATGGCGTGCGCGCCGGCAGCCATGAAGCGCGAGCAGGCATTTCTGACGGCCATGGACGCCACCCGGTTCTGGCGGGTCAACGGGCCGGAGCTGGTACTGAGCGACGCCACAAGGCGGCCGGTGCTGATTTTCCGCAAGTCCTGAAAAACGGACGACATTCAGCCGTATCGCCGCCCCGAACAGTGCCCTGCCGCGAGGACGAGAACGCACATGATAGCCACGACGGGCACGACCGTTCCGACGTTTTTCGAACAGTTCGCCATGACGGCGGTGACGCACGCCACGTTGGACGATGCCCTGTCCGAGGCGCCGGACGGTCTGTCGATCCTGTTCCTCTGGGGTTTGAACTGCCCGAACTGCGATGTGGCGAAGGCGAGCCTCCTGCGCGCGCCGGCTCGGTTCGCATGGCCGGACGTGCGCTGGCTTCAGTGTAACGTCTATGACGACATGCCGATGGCGACGCGTTTCAGTCTGCATGGTGCCCCGACATTTCTGGTGTTTCGCGGCGGCCGTTCGCTCGGTCGAATGACCGGTTGGCCCGGGGCGGACGCGTTCACCGCCGCCATCGAACGGCAACGCGCACACGCGTCGTGATCTGTCGTCAGCCCGCGTCCTCCTCGCCTTCCCCCAGCACACCGGCGAGATAATCGTCCAGCGCCGGCGTGCTGCCCGGGCGCGCGAGTTCGAGGATCACGCTGCCTTCGACAATCGACAGGATGGCCGCGGCCTGCGTGGCCAGATCCGGGTGCGGGACAAGGCGGCTTTGAATCCAGCCCAGCCAGTCCGCCACGACCTTGGCGGCGATGTCGTTATACGGCACTTCCCGTCGCGCGCCGCGCGCAACGACGTCGCTCCACAGGCGCATGAACGGGGCAACCGACGAATCGCGGCCAAGACCAAGGGCGGTCCGCAGGAATGTGCCGGGGCGCAGTCTTGGCCCGACACTGTGAGCCCCGAGAATCACGGCAAGTTTCTGCGACACCCGGTCCAGAACAGCCGTCACCAGCTGATCTTTCGAACTGAAATAATAAATAAGCATACGATCGCTGGTGCCCAGACGCGCCGCGACGCCGCGCAGTCCCATCGTGCCCAGCCCTTCTGCAAGCACCAGATCGGCCAAAGCCTCCAGCAGGGCGTCCTTTCGCCCTTCCCGCTCGTGCCCCGACGACACGGCACCGTTTTCGTGTTGTAGCGATCGCTTCATTTCGTCAGGGTGTAGCGACCGCTACGACAGGGAGTTTTCACCATGCTTGCTCCGCGTCAGATGCTCATCTGCACTCTCATCGCCGTGTTTTTCTGGGCCATTGCGACGGCGTCTGTCCATGTTTCTCCCGATGCACTGGCCGGTTGGCAGGGCGACGTGGGTTTCGTCGTCTCGATCCCGATCTGCATGGCGTGCATTGCGCTGGTGCGTCGCTGCGCCGCCCTGACCGCCGCGCAATTGCCGTCGGCGACCCTGATCGTCCTCGGCATTGCCATGCTGTGCGACGCGACCGCCCTGCGATGGGCTCCGACGCTGTACGCGACCGACGAGCACATCTGCCGCCTGGCGGGTGCCTGGTTGCTCTGGGGTTACGGGGTTAGCGCCATGTGGGCGTTGTGGTGTGCGCGGCGCACCGTCCCACTGGCGACAAGCCCTTGATCCCCTTGCACGAAGGACTTGGCCGTGGAGTGCGAATGGGCCACTCTGCGCTCCCTTTTTAACCGTCCAGCAAAGGCGCCCTTCCCCATGGCCCGTACCCACGTCGCCGTCGTCCAGACCGGCAGTGTCCTGTTTGACACGCCGCGCACACTCGACCGAATGGAGGGGCTGTGCCAGCAGGCCGCCGCCGAAGGTGCGCAACTGGTGGTGTTTCCTGAGGCCTATATCGGCGGTTACCCGAAGGGTCTGGATTTCGGTGCGCGGGTCGGCACGCGCACGGCAGCCGGGCGCGAGGATTACCTGCGGTACTGGCGTGCCGCGATCGATGTGCCGGGCGTCGAAACGGCGCGCATCGGTGGATTCGCGGCGATGATGAACGCGCATCTGGTGACCGGCGCGATAGAGCGCGAGGGGGCCACGCTGTATTGCTGCACGCTGTTCTTCGGCCCGGACGGCGCATTGCTCGGCAAGCATCGCAAACTGATGCCCACGGCGTCCGAGCGTCTGGTCTGGGCGCCCGGCGACGGCTCCACTCTGCCGATCGTGGAAACGCCTGCGGGACGTGTGTCCAGCGCGATCTGCTGGGAAAACTACATGCCGTTGCTACGCCAGCACCTCTATAGCCGGGGTGTGGACATCTGGTGCGCCCCTACGGTCGATGAGCGGGAGATCTGGCAGGTCTCAATGCGACACATCGCGTATGAGGGGCGCCTGTTCGTGCTCAGCGCCTGTCAGTTCCTGACGCGCGACGACGCGCCGGCCGACTACGACTGTGTGCAGGGCGATGCGCCCGGCACGGTGCTGATCCGGGGCGGCAGCGTGATCGTGGGCCCGATGGGCGACATCCTCGCCGGGCCTGTTCACGATCGGGAAGTGATCCTGACCGCCGATATCGATACGGACGATATCATTCGCGCCCGCTATGACCTTGATGTCGCGGGGCACTATGCACGCCCGGACATCTTCACGCTCCTGACCGATACCACGCCCCGCGCCACCCTGATCGACACGGGGGATCACGAGAGCGACTGACGTCGCGGGCCGTTAGTCCGCGTAACCGTGCGGATGCGCCTGACGCCACCGGACGGCTGTCGCCACGATGGCATCGAGATCGTCGAACTGCGGGTGCCACCCCGTGTCGTCGCGCAGGCGGGTGGCATCGGCCACCAGCCGTGCCGGGTCCCCTGCCCGTCGCGGACCCCAGCGCCAGTTAACGGGCCGGCCGGTCACGCGCTCGACCGACTGAACGACTTCGACGGCCGAGTAGCCCCGTCCGGTCCCGACATTGTAGGTGGCACTGCGCGTTTCCAGCAGTGGCAGGACTGCCAGATGGGCCTGCGCAAGATCGCTGACATGCACGTAATCGCGGATGCACGAGCCGTCACGCGTCGGGTAGTCTTGCCCGAACACTACCAGTTCCGGCAGACGGCCGAGGGCCGTATCGATTGCCAGCGGGATGAGGTGGGTCTCGAAGGTATGGTCCTCGCCGGCACGACCGTGCGGGTCGGCACCTCCGGCGTTGAAATAGCGCAGGCAGGCGCTTTTCAGGCCATGCGCCCTGTCCGCCCAATACAGGGCGCGCTCTACCATCGCCTTGCTCTCGCCATAGGGGGATGACGGATCGATCGGGCTGTCCTCGGTCAGCGGTGCCGCGTTGGTCTGCGAAAACAGGGCCGCCGTTGATGAGAATACGATCTTGCGCACCCCATGCGCGACGGACTGCCCGATCACGTTTAGCGACGACACCACATTGTCGTGGAGATAATCGAGGGGATTCCGCATGCTTTCGCCGACGAGAGAGCGCCCGGCGAAATGCAGGACCGCATCCGGTGCCGCCCCAGCGAAGGCTGCGGCTGTTGCCGCGCGGTCGCGCAGGTCGGCCTCGATGAAACCCACGGAGGCCGGAATCGCGGACCGGTGGCCGAGGCTGAGGTCGTCGACGACCGTAACCGTGTGCCCCGCATCCTGCAGGGCAAGAACGACATGGCTGCCGACGAAGCCGGCTCCGCCTGTCACCAGATAGCGCATCGCTCTCTCTTGTTCTCAGTCGCCGTTCGCCAGGGCAGCCTGAACGGCTTGCGGTGTCACCGTGCCCGCACGATTGCCGAAATGGCCGATGACATAATTGGCGATATCGGCAATGTCGCGATCAGAATACTCGTCACCGACCTGCGGCATCGCGATCCGGCCCATGCTCGTCTCAAGTGCGCTGCCGTGGAGAATGACCTGCACCAGGTTACGCCCGCCCGGCAGGCCCACGGTCCGCGCGCCCCACAGCGTGGCGTACGGTACCTGCCGACCGGTGCCATCGGTCAGGTGACACCCGGCGCATGCCCCGGCAAACAGCCGCGCCCCGTTGCCTTCCGTCGGAGTGCCGATCCTGGCGAGCCTCTCGGGAGAGACACGATCGGTGATCACGTTCGTGCGCTGTTGCGGCAGCGTGCGCAGATACGTGATCATCGCGTGAACGTCCTCGTCGGTCATGTAGCGGACGCCATGGCTGATGACATCGGCCATTGGGCCGGATGCGGTGCCATGCCCGTCGGCGTGACCGGTGTGCAGATAGGCGAACAGGGACTCGTCGCTCCATCCCCCGATACCGCTCTCGGGATCGGACGAGATGTTGTAGGCGTCCCATTCTTCGGCCTGGCCCCCGGCATAGGGTTGGCTGGACGACTTCGCATAAAGCATGTTGCGCGGCGTATGGCATTCCGCACAGTGGCCCGGGCCCTCCACCAGCCATCGCCCCTGATTCCAGGCGGCCGATCGCGACGGGTCGTCACGCCGGCCGGCCGACGGCCGATACAGCAGGTTCCAGCCGATCATCGCCGCGCGAATGTTGTAGGGGAACCCGACATCGTTGGCCGGGATCGTCGCCGTGACGGGGCGGAGCGTTTTTAGCCACGCGAAAATCGCCGCCGTATCGTCGGCCGACAGATACGCATACGACGTGTAGGGCATGACCGGATACAGGTGCTTCCACCCACGCCCCACGCCGCGCCGCACGGCACGCGCGAACTGCGCATCGGTATAGTCGCCCACGCCGGTCGCCCGATCCGGCGTGAGATTGGTCGAATAGATCGTCCCGATACCGGGCAGCTTGAAGGGGCGGCCGCCGGCAAACGGCGTGCCACCGGGCGCGGTATGACAGACCTCGCAGTCGGACGCGCGTGCCAGATACTCCCCGCGGGCGATCTGCGACGACGTGTCCGCGCCGTGCGCCTTCGCGACGAGCAACGACAGAACGAACAGCGTCGACGCCAGCCGAGCGAACCAGCCCCTCATACGTCGAGCTCCTGCTTGCCGAGCAGCGGTAGGCGGCGATAGCGTCGGCCGGTTGCCGCCGCCAGCGCGTTGGCCAGAGCGGGTGCCGCGGCCGCCGTGCCCGTTTCACCAATGCCCCCAGGATCCGCGTCGCTTTCGACCAGATGCACTTCAATCACAGGTGCCTCGTTCATGCGAAGCACGCGATAGCGATTGAAATTACGTTGCTGCACACGACCATGATCCAGCGTGATCTCATTGAACAAGGCGGCGCCGATGCCGAACATCAAGCCGCCCTCGATTTGCGAGCGCACCTGATCGGGGTTGACCAGACGTCCGCAATCGACCGCCACGACCGCTCGAAGAACGCGCACCGATCCATCGTCGTCCACCTTCACGTCCATGATCGTCGCAAGATACGATCCGAACAGGAACTGCACCGCCACGCCACGCCCCGACCCCTTGGGCATCGGTTGCGACCAGTTCGCCTTGTCGGAGGCCAGGTCAAGCACGCCGATCGCACGCGCATCGTTTTTCAGATGATGGCGTCGGAACTCGATCGGGTCGCGCCCCGCCACGGCAGCCAGCTCGTCGATGAAACTCTCCATGACGAACAGGCCGCGGGTGCCGCCAACGCCCCGCCACCACGCCGTCACCACGCCGGGTGTCTCACGCCGCACGAAATCAAGATAGGAGGCACGGAAATCGTAGGGCACATCGGCGGCGGCGGCCAGAAGATCGCCGTCCATGCCGTTCGGCATCAGCCCCTCCGGCGCCCAGCGCGCGACAACGGCGGGCCCGACAATGCGGTGTGTTACGCCCACGATATTACCGTGCGAGGACAGGCCCGCCGCAATCTGGTCGACATAGGCGGGACGAAAGCGATCAAGGGTGATGTCCTCTTCCCGGCTCCAGACGATCTTGAGCGGATAGGGCACCTGCCGCGCGAACTGCACGGCCTGTTCGACATATTCATGCTCCAGCCGCCGTCCGAAACCCCCGCCGATATACATGTTGTGCAGGTGGACCTGATCGGCGGCCAGTCCCGTGATCCGCGCGGCGGAATCACGGGCACGAAGCGGCACCTGCGTTCCGACCCAGATGTCGCAGCGATCGGGCGTTACATGGACGGTGCAGTTGACGGGTTCCATCGTCGCATGTGCCAGCAGGGGCTGCTGATACGTGGCGGCATACTGGCGATGGGCACCGGCCACAGCGGCGTGGGCGTCCCCTTTCTCCTGCGCGACGATCCCGCGTTCCGGCTGCGCGGCCCCGTCATGCAACTGCCGATACACCAGCGCGGTATCGACGTGCGCATTCTCGCCCGCGTTCCACTCCGGGGCGGCGGCCTTCAGGCCCATTTGCGCGGCCCATGTCGTGGACCCGACGACGCAGACGGCGTTTGGCAGGCGGAGTATGTCCACGACACCGGAAACCGCCCGCGCCGCGCCTTCATTTACATGCACCAGGGTCCCGCCCATGACCGGACATGCGGCAACGGTTGCGAACTTCATTCCGTCGACCCGCGCATCGATACCGAACTGCGCGGTCGCATGGACCTTCGCCGGGCTGTCGAGGCGATGGTGGGAGCGGCCGATCAGGCGGAACGCCGAGGGGGGGCGCAGGGAGACGTCCGGTGGCACCGGCAATCGCCCGGCCTCCGCCGCGACCTCGCCATAGCCCACCGCGCGACCCGACGCGTCGTGGTGAATGACCCCGGCCTCCGTCCGGCAGGCGGCCGGATCGACCCCCCAACGCGTCGCGGCCGCCTGTACCAGCAGCACGCGCGCCGTCGCGGCGGCCTTGCGCAGCAGCACCCACTCGCCCATCGTCGACGTTGACCCGCCGGTCGCTTGGGTGCCCATGTCCTTGTCGACGTAGGCCACGTCGGGGGGCGCGGCCTCCAGCTGAACGGTCTCGGGGTCGAGGTCGAGTTCCTCGGCCATCAGCAGGGTCGCGCCGGTGTAGATCCCCTGCCCCATCTCGACATTGCGCATGATGAACGTCACGACACCGCGCTCGTCGATCCGGATAAACGCGTTCGGGCTGAAGGGCGTCGTGACGTCCTCAACGATCGTGCCGGTCGCCCGGGCGCGCCTGGGCGGCATCTGCACAGCCAGCACAAGGCCGCCCAGGCCACCGAGCAACGTGCGGCGCGAAACGCTCATGTGTCCCATCCGCTCAGGCCCCGGCCGCGCTGCGGATCGCGGCGCGAATACGCTGATACGTACCGCAGCGACAGATATTGCCGGACATGGCCATATCGATGTCGCTGTCTTCGGGATGCGGGTTGGTTTTCAGAAGAGCCACGGCCGACATGATCTGTCCGGGCTGGCAATAGCCACACTGCACGACGTCCAGATCGATCCAGGCCTTCTGCACCGCCTGCCCCAGAGCGTCGCTGCCGATCCCCTCGATCGTCGTGACGGGATGCGTACCGATCGCCGCCACCGGCA
Source organism: Ameyamaea chiangmaiensis (assembly GCF_013376175.1). Taxonomy (GTDB): domain Bacteria; phylum Pseudomonadota; class Alphaproteobacteria; order Acetobacterales; family Acetobacteraceae; genus Ameyamaea; species Ameyamaea chiangmaiensis. Next base: position 12,013 of record NZ_JABXXR010000025.1, on the reverse strand, counting down.
GACTGCACGACCGCACCGGCTGGCCGTCGAGATGCACCGTGCACACGCCACACTGTGCGATTCCGCAGCCGAACTTCGTTCCGGTCATTCCGAGAACGTCACGAAGAACCCACAGCAGAGGAGTGTCCCCCGGAACGTCCACTGAGTGGACGTCGCCGTTGATCTGGATATCATACATGACGGTCCCCGCTCTTTCATTCGACCCGATTCAGTCAAGCCTAGACGATCGGGATACCTTTCGACATAGCCGCAATGTCGTTTTGTCAGTCCGTCGCGGGATCAGTGGTCGGCCCATGTCGTCGGTCCGCCCCGGGGAATGTCCCCCGCCGCGAGGGTCACGCCCTCCTCGGCCGCGATCATTCCCGGCTGGCCGCCATGCGCGGGTACGACGGGCACCTTGCTGCCCTCGGCGTCCTCGACACGCTGCTCGCGCTCGTGGGCCAGGCGCTCGATACGGGCGCGCACTTCGGGGTAGTCCTGAACGAGGCGGCGCAAGGTGGAGGCACGCATGGTCAGAAAATGCCCGAACTGGATCGACCGCATCGCCGCCGACGCCGGACGCTCGTCAAGGGCTTCTTCTCCCCCGATGACGTCACCTGCGCCAAAGCGCACATCGTGCTCGGCAATGTGCATCTCGGCCAGACCGGCGATCACGAAATACACCGTCTTTACGGTTTGCCCGCGACGATAGAGCCGCTCTCCCGGCGAACTGAAGTGGATAGACATCTGCATCGAGAGATCATGAATCACCGCCGGCGGCAGTTCGCCCAGCACCGTGAACTCCCGCACACGGTCTTCGATCCCGCTCTTGAGGTTAAAGCGCAGCCGCGTGTCCAGTCGCCGCCGCCGTGTTTCCACATCGCGATACAATTCGCGATGCAATTCGTCGCTGATCAGCGAATCCGACAGAAGAGAGTCGTATTCCTCCCCCTCCAGACGCAACGCGATCTGATTGAGCATGCGCCCCTCGAGCGCCTCGGCATAACCGTAGTAATGAAGACGCAAGGTCTCGAGCGCATCGTCAAGCAGCTTGCGCTGGCGTCCCAGAACCTCCGACACGATTTCGGCGATACGGCCGCCCAGCGTGGGTTCCAGGCGCTCATGCATGAAGCGCATCAGGGCCAGCGAGACCTGATGGGCGACCATCAGCATCTCGAACCGCTCCATCATGCAATGCATCAGCGGCTGATCAATGTGGAAACGATGATGGATTTCCTGTGCAATACGGAACCGCACAGAGGGGCGCAGCCGACGGCGCAGCGCACGCACATACCCGAACCGTCCCTCAAGACGCGCGCCATCGACCATGGCCTCGGCCGAGCGCAGCAACGTCTCCATCACCCGCCGCGACAGACCCTGTATTCGGAACAGGTCGAGAAGGATCGCACGTTCCTGATTGGCGATGGTGATCAGCGCCAGGACCACGCGCTGCCGGTCGCCCAGCGCGGTGTCGAAAGTATTGGCCTCGGCCTCCTCTCCCGCGCGGCGGTCGATACGCTCCACGACCGAGCGGGCGGTGGAGTCCGAAAAGCCCAGCTCCGTCGCGACGTCGCCGGTGCGTGTCGCCACGTGGCCCAGACCGCCGGCCAGGACCTGATGCCGCATCGCCTGGTCCATCGGCGTCAGCTGGTCGAGCTTGAAGAACAGCACCAGGTAGCGCAGCGTCGTGCCGTTCACCAGCAGCGTGAACAAGACGAACCCCGTGGCAATGATGCCGATGAAATGCGCGACCGGGGTGGAGACATTCTCGTTCTCCGTCACTGCCAGCGCCAGCGCCAGCGTGATGGCCCCCCGCAAGCCGCCCCAGACCATGGTGACCTTGAATGGGGTCGGCACCGGCGGCGAAATCCGTGTCATGGACAGCAGCGGCAACAGGCCGAACACGACCGCCCCACGGGCCAGCAGCCCGGCGCCGATCGCGATCAGCACCAGCACGCAGTCCCACCGCGTCATGCCCATCAGCAAGCGGGGCACGAGCATCGAGGCCAGCACGAACACCAGCGACCCGGCCCAGAACACCAGCTGCTGCCACAACTCGTTCAGAAAGCGCCATGTCTGGGGCCTGACCGTCGACGGCCCGTATACCGACACGACCAGACCCGCCGCCGCCGTTGCCACAACGCCGGAGAAGCCGAGGAAATCATCGCACAGGATATAGACGATGTAGGGCAGCGCCACCGTCAGCGTGATCTCGGCCGCAGGTGCGCCGCCGAGGGCGGCCATCATCATCAGCGTCAGGCGGCCACAGATACCGCCGACCAGCAGCGCGCCGGCGAACGAGGTGAAGAAATCCAGCACCGCATCGCCCAGCATGATGGGCCGATGCGCGGTAATGGCCGACAGAAGGATGGAGAAGATCGCGATCGCCGCCGCGTCGTTAAGAAGCGCCTCCCCCTCAACCAGCCGCGTCAGGCGCGAGGCGGCCCCGATATCGCGGAAAATGCCGACCACCGCCGAAGGATCGGTCGTCGCGACGATGGAGCCGAGCAGAAGGCACACCACCAGAGGCATGCTGGCGAACGGCATCAGCGCCAGCCCGATCGTGGCGGTGGAGACAACCACTGCGACCACGGCCAGAAGCAGGACCGTCGCCGCCTCATGTGCCAGACGTCGTACGTCGATCGCCAGCGCGCCCTGAAACACCAGAATAGGCAGGAAGATCAGCAGAAACGCTTCACTGTTGATCGGAAAGTCCAGCAGCGTCTCAGCCGCGCCGTTGAAATAATCGATCGACGAACTGCGCAGCGCCAGATCGGCGACACCGCCGATCGTCACGCCGACAATGGCGAGCAGAACCGTTTCGGAAAGCTCAAGACGATTGGCCAGCGGCTGGATCGCGCTCACCACGACCAGCAACAGCGCGATCGCCAGAAGAATTTCCGCCAGTCCCGTGACCATCCGCCGCTACTCTCCCCTTAGCTGTGACTCATCCGCAGAGGAGCATACGCCAGAACTATGAATGGAACATGGCGCGAACGCCGTAAAAACCTGACCCGATGCAATATTTGTCACATGTGTCCGGTGGTGGCGGCCAGCCATGCGCGTATCTGGCCCTCGGGGTCGGGATGCAGGATGAAATCGGACACCGCCGCGACACTGTCGGCCCCGGCGCTGATGCACGACGGAGCGCGCTCCAGCGTCACGCCCCCGATAGCCACCAGCGGCGTCTCGCCGATCAATCCCCGCCATTCGCGCAGTCGCTCCACCCCCTGCGGGGCCCATGGCATCTGCTTGAGTTTTGTGGGCCATACGGGCCCCAGCGCAACATAATCGGGCGCGAGCGCAAGCGCGCGGTTCAGTTCGTCATGTGAATGCGTGCTGACACCCAGCCGGATCCCGGCACCCCGGATCGCGGTTACGTCGGCCTCATCCAGATCTTCCTGCCCGAGATGAACATAGTCGATGCCGAGGTCGATCGCCTCACGCCAGAAATCATTCAGGACCAGTGTGATACCGAACGTTTTTGAGACGTCGCGTGCCGTGGCGATCTCGGCCCGCAATGCGTCGCCGGTCAGGGATTTCACCCGAAGCTGGATGAAGCGCGCTCCCGCGGCGCCGAGGCGTTCGACCCAAGCCGCCGAATCAACGACCGGATAGATGGTTTGTGGCAGGGCGCTCATGCGAAGCGCGCCAGACCGAGAACCGGCGTCGAGGGCGCGGCCATGTCGCGCTCGTCCATTGGATCGGCCTCCCGCGCGGCAAGACCGGACTCGACCGCCAGCCGGAAGGCCCGCGCCATGCCGACCGGATCGCCCGCCTGCGCCACGGCCGTGTTGATCAGCACCGCGTCGTACCCCAGTTCCATCGCCTGCGTGGCATGGGACGGGCGCCCGATGCCGGCATCGACGACCAGAGGCACATCGGGAAAATGCGCCCGCATCGCCCGTAGCCCGAACACGTTGTTCAGCCCCTTGCCCGAGCCGATGGGCGCGCCCCACGGCATCAGAACCTCGCACCCGGCGCGCAGCAGGCGTTCGGCCACCACCAGATCCTCGGTCGTATAGGGGAACACCTTGAACCCGTCCTCGGTCAGGATGCGCGCCGCCTCGACCAGACCGAACACGTCGGGCTGAAGCGTGTCCTGTTCGCCGATGACCTCGAGCTTGATCCAGTCAGTGTTGAACACCTCGCGCGCCATCTGCGCCGTCGTCACCGCCTCGCGCGGGGTGTGACAGCCCGCCGTATTGGGAAGAACCGGCACCCCGAGGTCGCTGATCAGCGACCAGAAGGCCTGCCCTGCCCGCTCGCCGGCCGATTCACGGCGCAGCGACACCGTCACGACGCCCGCCTGCGCGGCGCGCACGGCCCCGGCCAGAATGTCGGGAGAAGGATATTGCGCCGTGCCGAGCATCAGGCGCGACGACAGCTCCGTGCCATAGAACGTCATCGATCAGCCTCCCTGCATGGGGGCCAGGATTTCAAGCCGGGCACCATCGGTCACGGACGCCGTCGCCCGACGCGACACGGGGACGAACAGTCCGTCCAGCGCCGTCGCAACGCGCGCCGCACCGTAGCCGAGTTCATCGAGCACCACCGAAAGGGTATCCCCCGTCACGTCGCGGGGTTCGTCGTTGACCGTGATCCGCATGGCCTCCTCCGGCTCGTTCTTGTCTTTGCCGTGTCTGATGACCGACCTCACAGAGCTAGGCGCGCCTCCGCCCCAAGGCAAGCGGGGGCGCCCTAACCACCGAACACAAGTTCGGCGACCGTGCGTGCACGGGCCGGAGACAGCAGAAAACCGTGACGATACATGCCATTGACCATGATCGTCCGACCGTCCTGCCGCACGCGCGGCACATTATCGCGAAACGAGGGACGAAGCCCAACGCCCGTTTCCAGTATCTCCGCATCCGCGAATGCCGGGTGAAGAACATACGCCGCGTTCAGAAGATCCGTCATCGACCGCAGCGTCATGCCGCCCGCGTTCTCGCTTTCCACCATCGTGGCGCCGACCATGAACACGTGATCGGCGCGCGGCACGATGTAGATCGGGATGCGCGGATGCAGCATGCGCACCGGACGGTGCAGAATGACGTCCGGGCACCGCAGCAGAAGCATCTCGCCCCGCACACCACGCAATTCCGTCAGGTGCGACCGGGCGGCGAGCCCGGTGCAATCGATCGTCCAATCCACGCCGGACGCGCGTTCGGCCTCGGCCCGGGGAACGCCGGTCAATACCGATCCACCCCGGGCCTCGATCCCGGCGCGCAGGGTCCGCAGCGCCTCGCGCGGGTCGACATGGCCTTCACGCGGGAAAAACAGGGCCTTCGAAAAGCGGCCGAGCAGATCGGGCTCAAGCGTGCCGATCGCCTCCTCCGCGAGGGTCTCGAAAGCCTGGGTCCGTCGACCGAACCGCGATATATCGCCTACATCGCGTGGGGGCGCGACCACCAAACTGCCGTTCCTCTGCACCGAAGGCACGTGCGCTGCCCACCAATCGACCGAACCCAGCGAGTCGGCGGTCACTTCGTCGGGCGCCGATTCGGCCTCGCACCAGGGCGCGAGCATGCCGCCCGCTTTCCACGACGCGCCCGATCCGATGTCCGGCCCTGTTTCCAGAACGGTGACCCGCGCGCCGCGATCAGCCAGTTCCGTCGCGGTCACCAGACCCGCAACACCGGCGCCCCTCACCACGATATCCAGTTGCGTCATGGGTGCTCTCCGTCGTTCCGGTCGTCGCGGCGCTCGTTCGAATGCCGCACGGCCCGGGGACGAAAATAACACGCGGCCGTCACGCCCCCCAAACCCGGGGTCTCCGGCCGCTGTGCCGGAACGGTGCATCTCCGCACGAGATTGGTGCGAGAACCGTTGCGCCGTTCAGTGCGTCGACGGCTTGCGGGCATTGGCGCGCGCGACCTGCTTGCCCCACTTCACCAGTTCCTCGGTGCAGTCGTCGCGGTCAAGCCGACACTCGATCAAGGTCGGCCCATGCGTGTTCGCTACCGCACGCTCGATCGCGGCGGACAGTTCTCCCCCGGTCGTGGCACGCAGGCCCAGCCCATGGCCCTCGCCCGCGTTGAACACCTCCATCAGCCCGGCATAGTCCCAGTTCTTGACGTTGTTGTAGGGGCCGTCATGAATCATGACCTCGATCGTGTAGCCGAGATTATTGATCAGGAAGATGATCACCGGCACGTCGTTACGGATCATCTGCGCGACTTCCTGCGCCGTCAGCTGGAACGATCCGTCGCCCACCATCAGCACGGTGCGCCTCTCCGGGGCCGCCAGTGCCGCACCGAAGGCGGCGGGCACCGACCAGCCGATATGCCCCCACTGCATTTCCAGTTCGACACGCGCGCCCGTCGGCAGGCCCATGCGGACCGCGTTGAACCAGGAATCGCCCGTCTCGGCCAGAACGGTGGTGTTCCCCGTGACAAGACCGCCGATCTGGCGCGCCATCTCGGCGTTGGTCAGCTTCGTCTCGGGCGCCTGCGCGGCGACTTCAGGCACCACATACTGCTGTGTACGACGGGCGGAAGCATCCCGGCGCACCGCCCGCGCGGCAAAGGTTTCGAGGAAATCGGCCGCGTCCAGCCCGGCGAAGGCGACGCCGTCAATGGTCACGGCGTGGGCCTCGACCAGAAGAACGTTGTCGCCCTTAGGCCACGCCGTCCAGCCGACCGTCGCGTAATCGTTGAAGATCGGCCCGACGCAGATCACGCCCTGCGCGTCGTCGATCATCGACTGCACGCCCGGGCTGCTGACTTCGCCCCAATACAGACCCCGGTAGCCGGGATGCGTTTCGGGGAAGAAGCTCTTGGCCGCCGCCATCGTGGCCACCGCACAGCCCAGAGCGTCCGCCAGCCCGACCGTGGCGGCCTGTGCGCCCAGCGCACGCACCTTGCTGCCGACCAGCAGGGCGACATCCTCCCGCGCCTCAAGGAACGCAAGGCCAGCGTCCACAGCGGCGTCGAGGCTGGCACGGTCGGGTGCCGGCCCCGCCAGCAGCGCGTCGATACCGCCCGGACGGACGCATTCGGCGTCGGCGATGTTGCACGCGATTTCCAGATAAGCCGGCTTTTTCTCGCGCAGCGCCGTCCGAATGACGTGGTCGATCTTCGCCGGTGCCTCCTCGGCGCTGAGAATGCTCTCGGCGGCGCAGGTGAGGTGCTTGGCGATTTCGCGCTGGTAGCCATAATCGCTGGTCCCCAGCGTATGGTGCAGGATGCGTCCCGTGCCGTGATCGCCGGTATTCGGCGCGCCTGAGATCAGGATGACCGGCAGGTTTTCAGCGAAGGCACCCCCGATGGCATTGAACGCGGACAGCGCACCCACGCTGAACGTGACGACGGCCGCCGCCGCGCCATTGGCACGCGCATAGCCCTCGGCGCTGAAGCCGCAGTTCAGTTCGTTCGAGCAGTAGATCTGCTCCATGTCCTTGTTCAGCAGCAACTGGTCCAGCAGGACGAGGTTATAGTCGCCCGCCACGGCGAAATGGTGCTTGAGCCCGATCTGCGCCAGTCGCTCCGCGAGATACATACCGATCGTGTAGGTCATGGTCCGTTCGTTCCCTGTCATGGTGGACGCGCGCCGTCGCGCTCAGGTGATGACGAATCATGCGCCGTTCGGTGCCACACGTCTAATATATGGTTTATCTGTCAACCATATCGACTGAGTATGGATTGCCATGGAACTTCGTCACCTGCGTTACTTCGTCGCCGTGGCCGACCATGGCGGCTTCACGCGCGCCGCCGCCGCCCTGCATATGGAACAGCCGCCTTTAAGCCAGCAGATCCGTCTTCTGGAGCGCGAATTGGGTGTCGTTCTGTTTGAACGGCTCAGCCGTGGTGCGCGCCTGACCGAGGCCGGAGAGGGATTGATCGACGCGGCGCGGGCCATGCTGCGACAGGATGAGGCATTCCACGAACGTGCCACCGGACTGGCCCGGGGCGAGCACGGACGGCTGCGCGTCGGACTGGCCGGCGCGGTCTCGCTTCTGCCCTTGGTACCTCAGGCGGTGCGCCTGTTCCGGGAAGCGTGGCCCGGCGTCGTGATCACACTGGAGGAAAGCAACACGCCCGCCCTGTCGGACGCACTGCGCGAACACCGGATCGACATTGCGATCATCCGGCCGCCTCTCACCGACCCGACGCTGCAGGTCACACCATTACTGGACGAGCCCACGGTTCTCGCCCTGCCGTCCGGACACCCGGCATCGAATGACGGGGCTGTCGATCTCGCCCGCATCGCCGGCGAACCGTTCATCATTTTCGACCGCCAGCTTGGGCCGGGATTTTTCGACGCGCAACTGGCGGCATGTCAGGCCGCCGGGTTCACGCCCAACTTCGGACAGGTGGCGCCCCAGATCGCGTCCGCCATCCCGCTGGTCGCGGCCGGACTGGGCGTCGCGATCGTGCCCGACTGCCTGCGCCAGTTGCACGCCGGAGGCGTAACCTACCACGCCATCAAAGGCCCCGCCCCGACGGCGTCCCTGGCCATCGCCGCCCGACCGGAGACGCGCGGCTTGCCCGTCGTGCGCTTTGGCGAGCTCCTGAAGACGTTAACCCGCGACGAATCCGTCACTCAACAGTGACGGATTTGGCCAGATTGCGGGGCTGATCGACGTCGGTACCCTTCAGAAGCGCGACTTCATAGGCCAGGAACTGCACCGGGATCGTATACAGGATCGGGGCCACGAACGCATCGACGTCCGGCAGCACCACGATTTCTTCGGCCACGCCCTTCAGGCGTCTGGCGCCGGCGGCATCGGTGAAGACCAGCAGTTTTCCGCCGCGCGCCCGTGCTTCCTGCAGGTTCGAGAGAACCTTGTCGAACAGGATGGTCGACGGCGCGATCGCGACGATCGGCACACTGCTGTCGATCAGCGAAATCGGCCCGTGCTTCATCTCACCGGCGGCATAGGCCTCGGCATGGATGTAGGAAATTTCCTTGAGCTTGAGCGCCCCCTCCAGCGCCACCGGAAAGCAGATGCCACGGCCGAGATACAGGACATCGCGTGCTTTCGCGACGATGGCGGCCATCGACCGGATCGCGTCGCCATTGGTGAACACTTCGGCCGCGCGGCTCGGCAGATCGAACAGCGCGCTCATCAGCGCGTCTTCACGCGCTTCGGACAGCGTGCCGCGCGCACGTCCGATCGCCACGGTCAGCGACGCCAGCACCGACAGCTGCGCCGTGAAAGCCTTCGTGCTCGCCACCGAAATTTCCGGCCCCGCGACCATGCCGAGCACCACGTCGCTTTCGCGCCCCATGGTGCTCTGTTCCATGTTCAGGACCGAGACGATGTGCTGCTTGTCCGCCCGCAATGCGCGCATCGCCGCCAGCGTGTCGGCCGTCTCGCCCGATTGAGAAATCAGCAGCGCCATGCCGCCGGGGGTAAGCGGCGGGTTGCGATAGCGCATCTCGCTGGCGACATCGATGTCGACCGGCAGACGCGCCAGTTCCTCCAGCCAGTAGCGCCCGATCATGCCCGCGTAAAAGGCCGAGCCACAGGCCGTCACCACCGCGCGTGGCACGGTGGCCAGATCGAACGGCAGGTCCGGCAGCACCACGCGCCGCGTGGCGGGGTCGATCATGCGCTGCAACGTCTGGCCGATGACGACCGGATGCTCGTGCAGTTCCTTTTCCATGTAGTGCCGGTAGCCGTCTTTTCCGACCGAACCCGCGATCAGCGCCGTCAGACGAATTTCGCGCTCAACCCGCTCGCCGCTCTGGTCGAAGAACGTGGCACCCTCGGGCGTGACGACGACCCAGTCCCCATCATCCAGATACGCGATCCGGCGTGTCAGCGGCGCGAGGGCCAAAGAGTCCGAACCCAGAAACATCTCGGACTCGCCAAAGCCGACTGCCAGCGGGGCACCGTGCCGCGCGCCGATCATCAGCCCCTCATGCCCGGCGAAGATCATCGCGACAGCATAGGCGCCTTCCAGACGTTGCAGCGTGGCAAAGGCAGCGTCCTGCGGCGACATCCCGCGCGCCATGTAATGATCGGCCAGGCGCGCGATCGTCTCGCTGTCCGTATCGGTCACGAACACATGGCCCGCGTCTTCCAGTTCGGCGCGCAGAGCCTCGAAGTTCTCGATAATGCCGTTATGGACGACGGAGACGCGATCCGTGCTGTGCGGATGGGCGTTCGTCTCGTTCGGCGCGCCATGCGTCGCCCAGCGGGTATGGCCGATGCCCGTCGTGCCGCTCAGCGGCCGGGCGTCGAGCACTGCGCCGAGATTGTCCAGCTTGCCGGGCGCGCGACGACGTTCAATGACGCCCTGATCGTCAAGTGTCGCAATACCAGCGGAATCGTATCCGCGATACTCCAGGCGCCGCAGAGCCTCGAAAATCACGGGCGCGGCCGGATGGCTGCCCACAACACCGCAGATGCCGCACATCAGCCCTGTTCCCTCTTTTTCCTGTCCCGGAGCGCATCGCGGAAAAGCGTCGCACGCCCCTCGATATTTGTCTGACGCGCCCGGCCGAATGCCATCGCCCCGGGCGGCACGTCCGCCGTGACCACGCTGCCTGCCGTCACCAGCGCCGCGTCCCCGACCGCGACCGGCGCCACCAGAATGGCGTTCGACCCGACGAACACGTCCTCGCCAATAACGGTGCGGTGCTTGAACACTCCGTCATAATTGCAGGTGATGGTGCCCGCGCCGATGTTGGTTCGCGCGCCGACCTCCGCGTCCCCGACATAGGTCAAGTGATTGGCCTTGGCACCGTGGCCCAGTGTCGCGTTCTTGATCTCGACAAAATTGCCGACATGCGCGTCACGCCCGATGACGGCGCCGGGCCGCAGCCGGGCATAGGGGCCGACCAGCGCGCCCTCGCCGACTACGCAGCCTTCCAGATGGCTGAAGGCCTTGATCTCGGCGAAGGAGTCGACCCGCACGCCCGGTCCGAAGACGACATGCGGATGCACCACCACATCCGGCGCGATGACCGTGTCGGTGCTGAAAAACACTGTGTCCGGCGCGACGAGCGTTACACCCGCCTCCATCGCGTTTGCCCGCAGACGCGCCTGCAACGTCGTTTCGGCCTGCGCAAGCTCGGCGCGCGAGTTGATGCCGCGCAATTCGGCCTCCGGTGCCTCGACCGCGCGCACCGCGGCCCCCTCGGCGCATGCGATCGCCACCACGTCGGTCAGATAGAATTCCCCGGCAGCATTGTCATTGTCCACCCTCGCGAGCCAGCGTCGGAAATCGCCCGCATCGGCGCACAGGACGCCGGCGTTGCACAGCCCGATGGCCCGCTGTGCGTCCGTCGCATCCTTGTACTCGACGATTGCCTGCACCAGCCCGTCCTGCTCGATCACACGCCCGTAACGCGCGGGGTCGGACGGTCGCATGGCCAGCAGCGCAAGCCCCGTCTCCCCGTCCATTCGCCGCTCTCGCAGACGCTGCAACGTCTGTGCCGTAATCAGCGGATTATCGGCATAGAGCACCGCGACATCGCCTTCGCCGAACAGGGCTTCGGCTTGCCGGGCGGCATGCGCGGTGCCCAGACGTTCGGCTTGCACCACCACGGCATGGGGCGCCGCGATGGCGGCAAGCGCGTCCATGTCCGGGCCGACCACGACGACGACCCGGTCAAACACCGCTGTCGCACTTTCGATCAGGTGGGTCAGCATGGGGCGTCCGCCCAGCGGGTGCATCGCTTTGGGAAGACGCGAGCGCATGCGGGTGCCAAGGCCCGCGGCCAGAAGGATTGCGGTTGCCGGACGGGCGATGGACGAAGGGGACGACTGTACGCTCATGATTCCATGCCGGTAGCGGTCACATGCGCGACCTGTCAAACGCCGCAGGGTTGTTCGGCGATCACTTGTGGTTACCATATGCTGCGCTACGAACGGCAAGGAACGCATCATGGCCGCCACCACCGGCACATCCGCACCGCGCGTCGCGGTGTTCGACCTCGACGGCACGCTGCTCGACAGTCTGCCCGATCTTGCTTCGGCCGCCCGTCGCCTGTTGGCGGCCTACGGTCTGGACACGATCGACGACGCCGACGTGCGCGCCATGGTGGGCGACGGCGCGGCCGCCCTGGTCGCGCGCCTGCT
>NZ_JABXXR010000024.1 GCF_013376175.1 Ameyamaea chiangmaiensis | reverse complement strand
AGCGGCGGGAGCCGCCTCGACCGCGTATTCCATGGGTGCCATGAACGCGGCTGGTGGGAGCGCGGGCGCCCGCATGGCAGCGGGTCTGGGTGGTGTCGCCCGGGCACCGGGCAGTGCTGCCGCGAACGCCGTGAAGAACAAGGTTTCTGGCGCGGCAGAATCCATGAAGCAGAGCTACGGCGCTGGCGCGCGAGGTGCCTTCACCGCGACAGGCGGACGCTTCACGGGCGGCGCATCGTCCGGTGGCGGCGGAGGAGATTCCGGCGGCCCGTCAGGGAATAGCGCCGGCGGCAACTCTGGCACCGACGGCAAGCCGCCGCGCTGGGCACAGACCATGAAGCGCCGCAATGCCGCAACCCATGCCGCCGAAGCCGCGCATGTCATCCGCTCCGCCGATGGCGGTGGTGGATCCGCATCCATCGATCTTTCGGAAAAGGAATGAGGACGATGTTTCGTCGCTCCACCAGCCGCTACGGGATCACGCCCGCCCCGGTTACGCCCTATCAGAAAGCCGCTCAGATTTGGGACGGGCGCATCGGTTCCGCCCGCGTGCAGGCAAGAAACTGGCGGCTGATGGCCTTTGGCAGCCTGTTGCTGTCGGCGGGTCTCGGGGCCGGGCTGCTCTGGCAGTCAGTTCGGGGCACCGTCACGCCGTGGGTGGTGCAGGTGGACCGGCTGGGGCAGGCGCAGGTCGTGGCGCCGGCCACATCCGGATACACGACAACGGATCCGCAGATCGCCTGGTATCTCGCGCAGTTTGTGCGCGATGTTCGTTCGCTGTCCGCCGATCCGGTCGTTGTGCGCCAGAACTGGCTCCGGGCCTACGACTTCACCATGATTTCGGGCGCACAGGCGCTGAACGATTATGCCCGTCTGAACGACCCGTTCTCACGCATCGGGCACGAACAGGTCGAGGTGGATATCGCCTCGGTCATCCGGGCCTCGCCCGGCAGCTTTCGCGTCGCCTGGACGGAGCGCCACTACCACGACGGGGCGTTCGCAGGCACCGAGCGCTGGACCGCCATCGTCTCAGTCGTTCTGCGCAGGCCGCGTGATGCCGATCACCTGCGGAAAAATCCCCTCGGCATCTACGTCTCCGCCATCAACTGGTCGAAGGAGCTGGGCCAATGATCCGTCGTGCTCTTCGTTTCGTTCCGCTGCTGATCCTGCCCTTGGCGGGATGCGCGCAGCAGTATCATCCGCCTGTCATCCGTTATGATGACGCCTTGCAGGCGACACGTCTGCCGGACCCACCGAAACCCGTGCAGGTCGTGGAGGTGCCATCTCCGCTTCCTCTGCCGGGGCAGCTCAAGCCGTTGCCATCCCACAGGTCGATGGCGCGGCGCATCATACCCGAAGCTCCTGATCCGACAGCACGGGTCACACAGGCCAATCTGGCGGCACGGATCCAGCCCACGCGGGCGGGGTTCATCAACGCGGTGCAGGTCTATCCCTACAGCCCCGGCGCGCTCTATCAGGTCTATGCCTCTCCGGGCGAAATCACCGACATTATGCTCCAGCCCGGCGAAAAGCTGGTGGGCAGCGGGCCAGTTGCTGCCGGTGATACGGTGCGCTGGATTATTGGCGATACCGAAAGCGGGGCTGGGGCAACAAAGCGCATCCATATTCTGGTCAAACCGACGCGGCCGGACCTGACCACCAACCTGATCGTCAATACGGACCGGCGGACCTATCTGGCCGAACTGCGCTCGACGCCCGCCACCTATATGGCGTCGGTATCGTGGGATTATCCCGAGGATGACCTGATCGCCCTGCACCGGCAGGATGCTGCTGCGGATGACGCTGCCCCTGTGGATGTGGGGCTGGATCTGAATGCGCTGAATTTCCGTTATGCCATCCAGCCGTTGAAAGGCGGTACGCCGCCCTGGCTGCCCAGCCGGGCGTTCGATGACGGCCACAAGGTCTATATCGCCTTTCCATCCGGGATCGGGCAGGGGGAGTTGCCACCGCTCTTTGTGCTCGGGGCGGATGGCGGCCCGGAGCTGGTCAATTACCGGGTCCGGCAGAACTGGATGATCGTGGATCGCCTGTTCGCCGCCGCCGAATTGCGGCTGGGCGACAAACATTCCGAGCAGCGGGTGCGCATCGTCCGCACTGACGGACGGCGGACATGACCGGGCAGGCACCCACAGTGGGCGAAAATCCCGCACCTGCGTCATCCCCGCCGCCCGATCTGCGTCTGCGGGCGGAACGGCCGCGCGTGGTCCGTCTGTCGCGCATCGTGGTCTGGTCGCTGGGCGGGGTCGGCATGATCGCGGTGGCCTTCGCGCTGGGTTACGCCCTTCAGACTAGCCATAGGCCACCATCAACGGCCGCCACGCAGGACACGGATGTGCGTCCATCCGCCGACGGACTGGCCGGGCTGCCCTCCGATTATGTCGGCAAGGACGTGCCGAAACTCGGGCTGCCGTTGCCCGGCGATCTCGGACGAGCAATCCTGCATGCGCAAGGGCAGGGGAAGGCTGCCTCCGGCACCGAAGACCACCGCGCCGCGCAGGAGGTCGAGGCGGCAATCGGCAGCCGACTGTTCGTGCAGACGGGGGAACGTAACCGCGCCAGCGAACAGGCGACCCCGCCCGCGCCGGGCGCTCCTGCCTCTCAGGGGCGGGCGTCCGCCACGACCGGACCACAGGCTGGAAACATTGCCTTTCTGGACGGGCAGCCGGATCGCGCGACAACCAGCCCCGATCGCATCATGCCGCTGGTCTCGCCCTACGTCCTCCAGGCGGGCACCGTGATCGCGGGTGCGCTGAACACGAAGATCAGTTCCGACCTGCCGGGGCAGATCGTGGGGCATGTGACCCAGAACGTCTATGACAGCCCGACAGGCCGTTATCTTCTGATCCCGCAGGGGAGCACACTGTTCGGGGCCTATAATAGCAGCGTCTCCTTCGGGCAGCAGCGCACCCAGATTATCTGGACCCGGTTGATTTTCCCGAACGGCGAGAGTCTCGTGCTGGAGAAGCTGCCCGGCGGCGACGCTATTGGCCAGTCCGGCCTGTCCGACGAGGTGAACAATCACTGGGGCCAGCTCTTCAGGGCGGCGCTGGTCACGACACTGCTCAGCGTCGGATCGGAAGCGGGCACGTCCTGGAACGAGAACAATCTCATGCAGGCCATCCGCAGCGGGGCCAGCAACGGGTTTTCCATGGTCGGCAACCGGCTGATCGACCGCAGCCTCAACGTCCAGCCGACGCTGACCGACCGGCCGGGGCTGCCGTTCACCGTCATTCTCAGCCGCGACCTGTTGCTCAAACCCTATCGGAACGGAGGAAATCCAGGATGACAGAGCTAAAGATCAGAGAAATCCCTGACGAGAAACCGGTGAAAATGACCGTGGCGTTACCTCCCGATATCCATCGCGATCAGCTTGCCTATGCGGCACTTCTGTCCGGCAATGATGGGGCGACGGACCCGGCCCGGCTGGTCGCGCCTATGCTCCGGCAGTTCATGATGTCGGACAAGGGATTCGCGAGGGCACGGAGGCAGGTAAAAGCAGCACCGCCGAAAAAGTAGTCTCACGTCCACGGACGATGGGCTTCTACATATCGGGCGAAGAGCCGGGCACAGGGATTTTGATTGTCGGGTCGCCAGACGATCCCAAATTCCAGGTGGGAGGAGCCGTCGGCGTCCCGGATCTCCATGATCGTGACGTCCTCCCCATACTGATCGTGAATCAGGGGCAGCCACGAGGCCGGGAGCAGGGCGATGCCTTCGCGGTTCTGGACGAGTGCGATGACCCGATTGCTGCCGATATCATGATGCCGGATTTTGGGATGGACGTTGGTTTCACCGAGTTTTCGCCGGATAAGTTCCTTGAAGTCCTGACCGGCATTATCGCGCCCGATCAGGAATGTTTCATGACGCAGATCCTGCCATGAGATTTCCTGTCGTTTCGCCAGAGGATGGCCGGTGGGAAGGGCGGCCACGATACGGTCGCTCCACAGGGGTGTGACCTGCAGGGCGGGGACCAGATTGCGACGTGTGACGACCGCGAAATCGATCTGCCCGCGCTGGAGACGCCGTAGCAGTCTTTTGCCTGTGCCTTCGGAGTAGCGAAACACGATATCGGGATGTCTGGCACGGAACTCCGCCGTGAAGGCTGAGAGTCTCCCGGGCAGGACGCAGGTCTGGATGCCGATCGAGACCTGGCCGGTCTCGCCCTTGCCGGTCCGCTGCGCGCGGGCGTTCATGCCGGCCACGTTGTCGAGGATCGTCTGGGTCCAGCGGATGAACTCCTCACCGAATGTCGTTGGTATGACCCCAGTGGGGGAGCGGAGAAACAACGGGACATTCAGCCGCTCCTCGAGGTTGTGCAGGGATCGGCTGACGGCGGATTGTCGGGTGTTCAGGAAACGCGCCGCGCCATGGATGCTGCCGTGCTCGGCGATCGTCCGCACGCACAGCAGTTGCCAGAGGTCGAAAGGCGGGCGTTTCATACTGTTCTTTACTTGGGAACGCTCATGCGATGACGGCTTCAATCAGGATGGGGCCGGTCGCCCGAATGGCTCGACCGAACGTGTCCCTGAATGCTGCCACCGTGGTGACACGTTCCGTCGCGACGCCCATGCCTGTCGCGAGGGCGGTCCAATTGAGATCGGGGTCACCAATATCCAGAAGCCTGCGTGATCGCGTTCCGTCGACACATGCTCCGACGCGGTCCAACTCCTGTTCCAGAATTGCGTAAGACCGATTGGCGAAGATGATCGTGATGACGTCCAGACGTTCGCGTGCCTGAGTCCATAGTCCTTGTAGACTGTACATCGCACCCCCATCACCGTGGAGGCAGACGACCTTGCGCGCAGGAGCGGCGACTGCGGCCCCGACGCTGAGCGGAATGCCGCTTCCGATGGCGCCTCCCGTCAGGTTCAGGTGATCGTGGGACGATGCCGCATCCAGGAGATCGTAATAGGGAAAAGTCGAGGTCAGTCCCTCGTCAACGACGATGGCGTCTTCCGGTAGGTCCGTGGTGATACAGCGTAGGATAGTTTCAGGTGTCAGCGGTTCATCGGACCGCGGAGTAGCCACGGCGCGCCGAACGGCAGAATGATACATCTTCGCCTCAAGACGGTCAGCCAGGCGTTCGAGTGCATCCGGCCCGTTTTCGCAGGGGCGCGTGAGCGTATGCAGTGCGCAGTCCGACGGGACCAGCCAACTCGGCCGACCGAGGTAGGCGAAGAACGCCACCGGCGGCTCCGCCCCGACGAGGATCAGATGATCGAACGCTGCCAGTTGCCGGATGACCTCGTCACCCCGGTAATGCAGTCGCTCGATGACGGGATGATGTCCTCCCCTGCGGATTCGAGGTGCGAACGTGTCACAGAACAACTTCGCCCCTGTATGTGCTGCGATACTCGCAGCCAACTGTAGACCTTGTCCGTGAAGGACATCGCCGCGCAGGAGCATTGCCACCCGGCCCGGAGCGCGTAGAAGTCCAGCAATCTTCTCCAGAGTGGCTTTTGAGACAATGGAGAGGGGCGTGTCAGCACCAAGTGTACCGATCCGCTCGGCAGGAGCCCAGGCGGTATCGGCGGGTAAGATCAGCGTCGCGATCTGCCCAGGTGAACGACGGGCGCAGGCGACCGCTGTGGCGACATCTCCTGGAAGGGAGCGGGCCGAGGCTGATCGACGAACCCAGTCAGATACAGGGCGCGCGAAGCCCGCGATGTCAGAGGTTAGGGGTGCGTCATACTGGAGGTGGTAGGTGGCATGGTCCCCGACGATATTAACGATCGGCGATTGCGCGCGTCGTGCGTTGTGTAGGCTGGCGAGGCCGTTCGCGAGGCCCGGGCCGAGATGCAGCAGTGTCGAGGCGGGTTTCCCCGCCATTCGGGCATATCCGTCGGCCGCTCCGGTTGCGACTCCTTCGAACAGACAAAGCACCGGGCGCATCGCGGGAACAGCATCGAGGGCAGCCACGAAGTGCATCTCGGACGTGCCGGGATTGGCAAAACACGTATCGACGCCACAGGCGACGAGCGTATGCAAAAGGCTTTCGGCACCGCTAAGCGACGTGCCGTTTTCAGATGGTTTGGACATGATTGTGGTCCTTGGGAGTAAGCGTATTTGACAAACAGCGTTCAGTGACCGTGCAGGAGTCCGCCATCGACAGGGATGAGCGCGCCGGTCACGTACGAGGCCAAAGGGCTGGCGAGGAAGGCGGCGACGGCGCCGAATTCCTCGGGTGCCCCATAGCGAGCTGCTGGTATGGTTTCGAGATCCTGTCGGCGCACATCCTCGGCGGAGCCGCCTTCGGTATTCGCGCGTGACTGGTTAAGTTTTTGGACCCGAGCGGTATCGAAGCGGCCAGGCATCAACGTATTGACGGTAACTCCGTCACGCGCGACTTCACGAGCCAGAGTGCGCCCCCAATTGGCGAGCGCTGCTCTCAGGGCATTGGATAGGACAAGACCCGGGATCGGTTCGATGACGCTGGTGGACGAGACCATGATGAGGCGTCCGAAACCGTTCGCGCGCATGTTCGGGAGGAACGCGTCGGTTATGGTCATCACGGGCAACAGCATCGCCCGCGCCTGGGCTTCCCAGAGCGCGGCCTCGAAGACGGTGGCGGAACCCGGCGGCGGGCCACCACCATTGCCGATCAGAATGTCAGGAACACCGACCTCACCTTTTATCGTGCTGATCGCCGCATGAACTGCGTCCTGCGACGCCAGATCGGCCACGATGCATGATATTTTTGCCGGCGAAACAGCACGGAGACTTGCCGCCGCCGCTTCCAGGCGTGACGGGTCGCGGGAGAGCAGGCCGACATGCACGCCTTCCCTTGCAAGGGCATGGGCAATTCCGAGGCCAAGGCCACTGCTGGCGCCCATGACAACGGCCGTTCGGCCCGATATTTGAAGATCCATTCCGTGTCCCTCTTTTCTCTGAACCAGGCGACATGGCATCGCCGCCACTTTTCAGGTTTTCTGGACAGGAAAATTACGTGCTGATGGGCGACAGGAGCCAATGCTCGTTTGACTGGGTTGATGACTTCAGGTCATCACGTGAGGCAATCAATGAGGGTCCCAAAGGTCGTTTGTGGCGGCTCCTTCGGACGTTAGCCACGCAATGAAAGCGCTGATCGCGCGTTCGTGCTGGCGTCCGGGTCGGGTGACGACATGATAGGCGGTTCCGCAATCCATCCAGGGCGCGCCAGCACGCACCAGACGTCCATCGTCGAAATGAGACTGGATCAGGGAGCGTCTGCCGACCATAATTCCCTGGCCCGCCAAGGTCGCGCTGATGACCACATTATAGTCGTTCAGCGGCGTGACAGCGGGCTTGGATGAGAGGCCAAGCACGTCGAGCAGTCGATCCCATTCAAAAGGTTGCGCCGCGCCGAATAATGTCCTGCCTGCGAATATCTGCTCCACGTCTGTGCTGTCTTGCCAAGCGGTCGGAGCGACGACGGGAGCCAGTTCCTCTCGCATGAACGCGCGAGACCACGTTCCCCGCCATGGCCCTATTCCGTAGCGCAGGGCCAGGTCGGTCGATCCGACGTTGAGGTCGGCGAGGTGGTAGTCCGGCACGAGATCGACAGTGATATCCCGATGCTTCGTCGCAAAAGCAGGCAGACGAGGGGCAAGCCATGACGCGGCCAGGGAGGGCAGAACGCTCACACGCAGCGGGGAAGCCGCGCGCTCGGTGACCTGAGACAGACCGTCGTGAAGCCATTGGAAAGCCTGTTCTGCCTTTTCGAAAAGCAGACGGCCTTTTTCCGTCAGCTTAATGGTGTTGCCACGTCTCTCGAAAAGCGGCACGCTCAGATCCCGTTCAAGGTTCTGGACATGACGGGTGAGCGCGCTTTGCGAAATGCCGATAGATTCAGCGGCGCCGCGAAAGCTGAGATGCCGCGCGACCGCGCAGAACGCCTCCATAGCTGTCAGGGGCAGACGTCGACGCATAATGGCCTCCCTTACAGACTGGTAAATCCATTGTGTTTTATTTGGGCTGTCGCGACATCATTACAAATGAAATCCAGAAACGCCCGCACTTTCGCGGGCGGAAGATGACGCGACGGATGATAGACATGAAGCGGAAAATATTCATCGCACCAGTCCGGAAAAAGGTCGATCAGGGTGCCGCTTCGTAGAAGCTCGTCGATTCCGAGCGTCATGGGCTGCGCCACGCCCAGCCCTGCGACACACGCGGCCAGGCCGGTTGCGACATCGTTCAGGATCAGGCGTCCGCGCACCGAGACATTCAGGATTTTGCCTTGCCGGTGGAATTCCCAGTCGAAAGGACGTCCGGTCGCCGGATCCCGGAACAGCAGACATTCATGCGGGCCTGTTTCCAGATCTCGCGGATGGATGGGACGACCGTGGCGCGCGATATAGGCGGGAGACGCGCAGGTCACGATACGCGCTTCCAGCAATTTGCGTGTGATCAGACCGGAGGGCGGTGGCTCGCCGAAGCGGATCGCGACATCAAACCCTTCGGAGACGAGATCGCCCAGAGTGTCGCGTGCCACCAGATCCAGTGTCAGTGCAGGGTGGGCGTCGAGAAATGAACGAAGCTTTGGTGCGAGCAGCAGACTGGCGAACCATGGATCGCAATTGACGCGCAGTCGCCCGGAAACTGTCGCCGACGCACCAGCGGCACTGCTTGCTGCCTCCTCGATCCCGGCGAGCAGGGGCGCAATCTCGGCCACCAGTCGATGCCCGGCCTCCGTCAATGTCGTTGAGCGGGCATTGCGGTCGAACAGCCGGACGCCGAGGCGGGATTCCAGGCGTGCGACGGCTCGGCTGACACCCGATGGCGTCAGGCCCATCGTTGCGGCTGCACGGGTGAAACCACCGGTCTCCGCCACCGCGATCAGCGTTTCGATACCGCTCAACAGCCTTGTATCGATAGCCATAGTTGACTTCCCGTCATCATTGGAATGACAGGATTGCGCTCGAATCATGAGATGTCCAGCAGGCATATGCGTCGCATAGGCGGTGCTTCTGCCGCCCGCAGCGGAGTGTGACGGATGGACATGAAAGACAAACGCGTCGTGGTGCTGGGTGGGACATCGGGAATCGGATTGGCGGTTGCTCAGGCGGCGGCAGGCGAAGGCGCGCGGGTTTCGATCGCCTCCAGCCGCAGGTCCAGCGTGGACGCCGCTTTGGCACGGCTGCCGGA
Source organism: Ameyamaea chiangmaiensis (assembly GCF_013376175.1). GTDB lineage: Bacteria > Pseudomonadota > Alphaproteobacteria > Acetobacterales > Acetobacteraceae > Ameyamaea > Ameyamaea chiangmaiensis. The sequence continues at coordinate 19,696 of NZ_JABXXR010000024.1, read as the reverse complement.
CGGCACGGATGGACACGCGCTTGACCTGCGTGACGAAGCAGAGGTGAGCAGACTTTTTGCTGCGATCGGGCCCTTCGATCACCTGGTTTTCACCGCAGGAGAAAGCCTTCAACTCGGATCGATCGTGGACATGGCGTTACCGTCTGCGCGACAGTTCTTTGAGTTGCGCTATTGGGGCGCGTTGACGGCGGCGAAATATGCGGCGCCCCTGATCCAACCAGGCGGTTCCATCGTGTTTACCTCCGGCATCGCGGGTGCGCGGCCGCCGCAAGCCGGCTGGGCATTGGGCGCGAGTATCTGCGGCGCGATGGAAGGGCTGACGCGCGCGCTGGCGATCGAACTGGCGCCGATCAGGGTCAATATCGTGGTGCCGGGCTTCGTGAAGACTCCGCTCTGGAACGACATTCCGGAGGAAAATCGTGATGCGATGTACGCGACTGTCCGCGAGAAGCTGCCCGTGCGGCGTATCGGTGAACCAGACGATCTGGCGGCCGCCTATGTGTTCTTGATGAAGCAGCGTTTCGCGACGGGGCAGAGCTTCGTCATTGATGGGGGTGGCTTGCTGGTGTAGCGCGGATTGCAAGCCTCGGCGGCAGTCCAGACGACAAAGGGTTGTCAAGGACCCGGAGAAGAGAAAGCTGGACGTCGTCGGGAAAGTGGCATCACGGTCAGTTGCGCTTGATATAGCGAGCGCTAGCCCGGGCGCAGGCATTTTCACTGTCGGGCCGCCAGACGATCCCGAATTCCCGGTGGGAGGAGCCGTGAGTGTTCCCGGATTTCCATGATCGCGACGTTATGGCCATGTTGGACGCAGATCACCGGTAGTCATAAGGTGGGTAGGAAACGCGCCGCGCCGTGGTACTCCCCTGCTCGGCGATCGCCCGCACGCGCAGCAGTTGCCACAGATCGACGGGCGGACGCTTCATTGTGCTTCGTCACGGCTCAGTAATGATTGAGAAAAGCAGGAAAGGTTGTTGGATATGATTCACCCCGTGGTTGAACCGTGCGAGTCGATCGAGTTGCGCGACCGGGAGCCATAGTCGCCTGTCGCGTGCAAGGAACGGAGCATCGGCCCAGTGCAGGCCGTGATCCGATACAAGAGGCACGATCTTCCCTTCCGGATCGCGCCGGTAGACGGTTTCATCTTTCAGAGCGATGAAATACAGGTTGCCGTGTTCATCCATCGCACTACCGCCGATCGGAGGGAGATCGGCCCAAGGGGTCACGGACGCGGCAAGTGTCGCGGGCAATATTACGGGATCGTCCAGAAGCGAGGTCGGTACCTTCGACCACGGACCTTCGAGTGGTCCGAAATACAGGTATTTCCCGTCCGGGCTGACTTCGAGGGGATCGGCGTTGACCAGAAGCGGGGTTCCATTGGCGTTTCTGACGACTTTCCCGTCAATGACGATCGGTCGATCCGGGCGTGCATGCGTGGCCGGGGAGGCGTCGAGAACGCGACGAACGGCGCACGTGGTGATATCGAGCACCAGAATGGCACCCTTTCCAGCGTCGGTCAGATAGGCATGCGGTCCGTTGAAGCGGATGTCGTCGATATAACTTCCGGCGGGAGCGACGTCCGGACCCATCGGATAGACATGCAGGATTTTCCCCGTCACCGGGTCGAGACGGACCAGTTTGGGACCATTCTCGACCGGCGGCCCACCAAATTGCGGTGTGCCTGTATCGACCACCCAAAGTTTGCCTTCGGGGTCGATATGCAGGGCGTTGACGCTGACGAAGCGCTGTTTTGCGTCAAGGCCCGGTTTCCAGCCGTTCCATTCTGGGTTCGGGAAAGGGCGAAGCGAGTTTCCTTTGGTAAGCACCGCTACTGCGGGGCCAGAAAAGCCGGTCCAGCGTGGTCCCCCGACGAAGATATGATTGGCAGCCAGGGCGACGGCATTCCAGTCCAGAACCGAGCTTGACGCTTCGATGCGAAGTGATCGCATGTCGGTGGTCTCAGCGCCTCTCGCCGAGACATTTCCCAGGACGAGGTTCGCCGCGATCAGGGCGAAACGCAAAGACGACACTGGTGGAAGGGATGGAAGCCACAGTTTGAGGCGGTTCACGCTGTCAGATCTTTGCGATGAATTCGGCTGGCGTACCGTCTTCGGGATTGACGAAGGTAATGTCATCCTGGGCACGCCGGGGGGTGTCTATGGCAAGGAACACCACAGGCGCGCGAAGGATACGCGGCAGGGCGTGAATGGCACGCTTGGGGAAGACAAGAAGCTGTCCCGGCGTGAAGGCAGCTTCGGTGGCCGGGTCGTCTATCCAGAACGTACCCTCGCCGGACAGCACATGCAGGATTTCGTCGCACTGCGTGTGATAATGAGCGGGTACGCCGCGATAGACGCGAAAGACCCGGATACTCCGGGACGCGGAGTCCGTCAGATACGTGTCCAGAAGCATCGTGTCGGCCGTGTCAGGAAACGATGCCGCGATGGCATTGAGGTCGAAACGACCACCCTGCGGGTTAGGTAGATACGCGGTATCCACGCTCATGACTCTGTTTCCCGGATTGCTAGGAGATCCCGTAATGCTGCGGTGTCAGCCACCTGATGGAACGCCACGATTTTTCCATTACGGGTCGTCCAGAAATGAGCGAAAGCGATCTCACCCGCTTTTCCGAATGTCGTGCGCACCCGATAGAATCCGGTCGTCGCGACATTGGCGCCATCGGTCAGAAATGTCTCCGGTGCCGTAACATATTCAGTGAAATGGGTCTTTACTGCCGGAAAAAAACGCTCCCCGACGGCATGCCGACCGACATAACCACCACCCTCGGGAAACGTGTCGAGCACCGACCAGATGATATCGTCATCCAGTAAGGACGTGTCGCCGGTCGCATACCAGCGCCGCACCAGATCCAATGATGTCGCGTTCATGTCGATCCTCCTCACTCACCGAAGCCGGTGAGAACGATTTTCCCCTTCGCCCGCCCGCTCTCGATCAGGGCGTGCGCGCGGCGCAAATTGTCCGCGTTGATCGGACCGAAATTCTCGCCCAGCGTCGTGCGGATGCGCCCACTGTCCACGAGTGCCGCGATCTCGTTCAGCAATTTGCCTTGTTCGGCCATGTCGGCTGTTTCGAACATGGGCCGTGTGAACATCAGTTCCCAATGCAGCGACAGGCTCTTGCGCTTGAGCGGCAACGCGTTGAGTTCTTCCGGGTCGTCGATCAGCCCGAAATGTCCCTGCGGCGCCAGTACTTCCACGATATCGGCGAAGTGTTGGTCCGTCTGCGTCGTGGAGAAGACGAAGCCGGGAGCGCCGGTCGGGAGGTGCGCCATCTGTCCGGCGAGGGCGTTCCGATGGTCGATCACATGATGCGCGCCGAGGCTGCGGACCCATTCCTGTGTCTCGGGGCGCGACGCGGTGGCGATGATTGTGAGGTCGGTCAGCGCGCGGGTAAGCTGGATCGCGATCGAGCCGACGCCACCCGCACCGCCGACGATCAGCAGGGACGGCGCGGTGCCGGGAACAGGTCGCCGGATGTCGAGTCGGTCGAACAGCATCTCCCATGCCGTGATTGCAGTCAGCGGGAGTGCGGCGGCCTGCGTCCAGTCCAGCGACTTCGGCTTATGGCCCACGATCCGTTCATCAACCAGATGGAACTGGGCATTCGTACCCGGACGATGCAGCGATCCGGCATAAAAGACTTCGTCGCCGACCGCGAAATTACGGACATCCGGCCCCGTTGCCGTCACGACGCCCGCAGCGTCCCAGCCGAGCACACGCCATTGGCCGGGTTCGGGTGTCGCGCTGGACCGAACCTTGGTATCGACAGGATTGACCGAAACGGCCCGGACTTCGACCAGGAGGTCGTGTCCGGTCGGCACGGGTTTCGGGAGTTCGATATCCTGCAACGAGTCAGGGTTGTTGATCGGCAGGGGGGCTTGATAACCAACAGCACGCATGATGTCCGCTCCATCGTTGAATGGAGGGAGGATGAAGCGTTATGCTCAGCATTCGCAAGAACGCACATATAACGCCCATAGTATCGGAAATGATACCGTCATGCCCCGCATTCGTCACAAGCAACTGGATTGCAGCCCCGGCTGCGCCGTGGAAGCGACGCTCGAACTCATCGACGGGAAGTGGAAAGGAGTCATCCTCTTCCATCTTCTGCAAGGAACGATGCGCTTCAACGCCCTCCGAAAGCGTTTGCCGAATGTCACTCAACGCATGCTGACGGCGCAGTTGCGTGAGCTGGAGCAGGATGGGTTCGTTCTGCGCACGGTCTATGCCGAAGTGCCGCCGAAGGTGGAATACAGCCTGACCGAGCGTGGCCGGAGTCTGGAGCCGGTCATCATGGCGCTGAAGCACTGGGGCGATGCGCACACCAGTTTCGGAAAGGGTGAGGGTCCTATGTCGAAACCGGATGTCTCATGTCATGGTGACGAACGGCCGATCTCCGTCGTTATGGACGGTCGTTGACGACGATGTGAAGTCCCGGTGGAGAAGGCCACTTCAATTTAAAAGACGATCGGTCTATAAAATGCGCCATGACCTCAATGGTTCAGCAACGGCGCCGTGGCCGCCCTCCGAAATCGGACGACGGCTATTCTCTGACCCTGCAGAGACTGATCCGGGAGGGCGTCGTGGCCCTGACCGAAAAGGGCTTCGTCGCCTCCGGTCTTGAGGAGCTGTTGACGCGGGCGCAGGTGCCGAAGGGGTCGTTCTACTACTATTTTGCGAGCAAGGAGGCGTTCGGGCTGGTTCTGATCGACGCTTATGCCAGCTACTTCAATGCGAAACTCGATCGCTGGCTGAAGGATGAGAAGACCGAACCGGTCGAACGGCTCCGGAACTTTATCGCGGATGCGTGCCGGGGCATGGAGCGATATGGGTTCCGACGTGGGTGCCTGATCGGCAACCTCGGGCAGGAACTGGTGGCCTTGCCGGATGCGTATCGGACGGCGCTCCGTGACGTGTTGAGAGGATGGGAAGACCGGCTGACGGCGTGCCTTCTGCCAGTCGATTCCGTCCGCGCGCGCGACTGGGCACGGTTCTTCTGGACCGGGTGGGAAGGGGCCGTCCTGCGGGCGCGACTGGAACGCAGTGCCGCGCCGCTTCGGGACTTTGAAGATGGCTTCATCAGGCTGATCATGGCCCCGTAGGCATCGTCATGACCGGCGCCGGATGATGAGGGTCATTTGATAGACAATCGGTCTAATGGGGGGAATGTTTATGACATCGCAATTTCAGGCTCTGCTGATCGAAAAGAACGAGGCAGGAGAAAAGCGGTTTGATATTCGCCAGATGGGCGAGGACGCATTGCCGGATGGCGATGTGACGGTGCAGATCGAATGGTCCTCCCTGAACTACAAGGACGCTCTGGCGATCACAGGCCGAGGACCGATCGTCCGGCAGTTCCCGATGGTTCCGGGAATCGATTTTGCCGGGACCGTCGTGCGGTCCACCGATCCCGCCGTGTCGCCGGGTGACCAGGTGGTGCTGAACGGCTGGGGCGTGGGTGAGAAGCACTGGGGCGGTCTGGCCGGTCGCGCACGGGTGCGCGCGGACTGGCTGGTCCCTCTGCCGAAAGGTCTTTCGACCCGGCAGGCCATGGCGATCGGGACGGCGGGTTACACCGCCATGCTCTGTGTCATGGCGTTGGAACATGGAGGCATCCAGCCGGACACCGGACCGATCGCGGTTTCGGGCGCTTTGGGTGGCGTGGGCAGCATCGCGGTGATGTTGCTCTCCCGGCTCAGCTACACAGTCGAGGCGATCACCGGGCGGTCGGAAGAAAGTGCTTATCTCACTGCGCTGGGGGCGGCTTCGATCCTGCCGCGCGATGAATTCACGCAACCGGGCAAGCCCCTGGCGCGGGCGCGCTGGGCAGGGGCCGTCGATGTCGCGGGCGGACGAGTGCTGGCCAATCTATGCGCGGGCATGGCGCCAGGGGGCGTGGTCACGGCGTGCGGTCTGGCGGCCGGTATGGATTTTCCGGCGACGGTAGCGCCCTTCATCCTGCGCGGCGTGTCGCTGATCGGGATCGACAGCGTCTACTGTCAGCGCGAACGGCGGATAATAGCGTGGAACCGTCTGGCCGAACTGCTTGATCCACATCTTCTGGACACGATGACGACCGCAATCCCTCTCGCCGATGTCTCGGCCGTGGCCGGCGCCTTGATGGATGGCAGGATTCGCGGACGTGTCATCGTCAACACGGGGACCGAAGTCTGAACATCACGACAGTTATACATATCACCACTGGGCCGGTGCGTCGCAACGAACGCGCCGCTCAACCCCTTGTAGGGGGCGCAAGAGTCCATTGGCATAATTCCGGCTGTTCCACGCGGAAAACCGCTGTGTCGGCTGTTCCCGAGCACCACGTTGGCACATCGCAACGCCGACTGGGGAGGACGGCAACCACCCCATCTCATAAACGCCTGCGGTCTTCTGAACGATGACAGTTTTGACAGACGGATGGATCATGAGCGGCCCTGGATGCGTTGCTGAAAATGGGCAAGTACACGTGTTGCACCGTCCTTCGAAAACACGCTGTCCAGTCCTGCCGCGGCGCCGTGCGCGGCGATCTCCGCACGCACTGCCATCATCGCCTCGTAGGTCTGGATGCTATCAAGACCGCTCGCGTGCGTCAGCGCGTCCGCGAGATCGACGGCATCGGCCAGGGCGAGGTTGACCCCCTCGCCACTGAACGGCGACATCAGATGGGCGGCGTCGCCCAGCAGCGTAACGCCCGAGTGCGCGGTCCAGCGCGTGCCGATCGGCATCGCATGCATCGGCCGCACACCGATGAAATCGCCCTCGCCAATGAGCCGCCTCAACCCCGCATCCCATGTCGAAAACGCCGCTGTCATGCGCGTTCGTGCCCCATCGGGATCGGCACGGCACAATGCGATCGCCTCGTCCTCCGCCATGCGGACGCCCGCATAAAAGCGGATGTGGCCATGCCCGTTGCGCTGGAGCACCAGGGCGCGATTGTCGCCGACCGCGAACATCTTGCCGCGGCCCACCAGAACCGCCGCATGTGGATGCCGAACTTCGTCGAATCCAAGCTCCAGAAGCACGACACCCTGATAGACGGGGCGGGCATCCGTCAGGAACGGGCGCAGCCGCGACCACGCCCCGTCCGCGCCGATGACGATATCGAACGCGTCCTGTCCATCGTCCCGCAGTACCCGGATCTGGCCATCCTCGGCTGCTATCCCGGATACGCGCTGCCCCCAGCGCACGACGCCCGGTGCGAGTGCGTCCAGCAGGATGCGGCGCAGATCCCCGCGATCGATCTCGGGGCGATTTGCCGCCTCGCCGTCATGGTCGAACAACAGCTTACCGCACTCGTCATAGAGGCGGTCGCCCTGATCCTCCGGCCGGGCGGCGGCGGAGAACGCGGTTTGCAGACCGGCCGCGCGCATCGCCCTTTGTCCCGTCTCCTCATGCAGGTCGAGCGATCCGCCCTGCGGCCGCTCGTCCGCATGGTCGTCGCGTTCGAAAACGGTCACGTTCATGTCGCGCTGCTGGAGCAGGCGCGCGAGCATCAAGCCGCCCGGTCCGCCTCCGACGATTCCGATACGCCTGTTCATTGTCCACTTGCCCTCCAAGGCCTACATAGGTTCCTATATAAGTAGAATATAGGAACCTATGCAATGGCTGACGACACATGGAATCCGCTCGATCATCCGGGGCATTATTTCAGCCGCATCGGGCGGGGACTCATGCGGATCGGCGATGCGCGGCTCCGGCCTCTCGGTCTGGCCACGGCACAGTTGCCGGTGCTGGCGATGCTGCAGAACGGCGAATCACGGTCGCAGAAGGAACTCGCGGCGCTGGTGAACGTCGAGCAGCCGACGATGGCGCAGCTCCTCTCGCGTATGGAGCGCGACGGGCTCATCCGCCGCACGCCCGATCCCGACGATCGCCGCAGTAGTCTCGTCTCGCTGACGCAGACGGCGATCGACCGGCTGCCGCAAGGACGGCAGGTGCTACGTGAGGGCAATGCCGACATGACGCGCGGGCTGTCGAGGGACGAGGTTACGACGCTGGTCGGACTGCTGCGCCGCGTGCTCGAGAATATCGAGGCGCTTTGATCGGATGCAACGCACAGCGTCAGGCGGAGCTGGGACGAAAGACGCGTCCACAAGGTCCATAATTATGTGAACGCAGAGTTTCAGCGGCGGCGTCCACCACGCTCGCCGCCCGGTTTAACAGCAAAAAAACCGCAGCTAATAAACCGGCCCGGGCGGCGGCGGAGGAACCACGTAGTAATATGCCGGCGGCGGGCGGGGCGGCGCGCGGTGATGCGGGCGCGCCGGATAGACATAGCATCCCGACAGAACGCTCATCAGCGCTATGGACCCTACGATCTTTATGTAAATCATGTCTCGATTACCTCAGCGAGCAAGGAATTTCCGTCAGATAAACCGGTGCCCGGCCATCCATTGTTCGGCTATTCCGGGCCACTCCACCGTCGCGGTTCCTGGCTTCCCGAGGCCGAAACCGTGGCCGCCGGTCGGAAACAGGTGGCGCACGACCTCCACACCGTTTTGTTCGCATGCAGCTTGAAGGATTGCGGTGTTCGCAGGGTTCGACACGGGATCGTCCGCCGCCTGGACGAGGAAGAACGGCGCCAGCCCCGGATGAATGTGCGTCTGCACGGACCAGCGCGCGCTTTCGGTAGGGCTCGGATGATCGCCGATCAGGACGCGTCTCGTGGATGTATCCTGGTAGGGTGGCTCAAGCGTCACGATAGGATAGATCAGCAGCGTCAGATCGGGATGCCCCGATACCTGATCCAGCGCGTCGATCGGCGTGTAGGACAGTTGATCCGCGCAGGCCGTCTCCATCCCCAGCAGGTGAGCCCCGGCGGAGAAACTCATTACTCCCACGCGGCGCGGGTCGACGCCGAAATAGCGTGCCTGACCGCGGATCATGCGAATGGCGCGTTCGGCATCCTGAAACGGCGCGAACCGGCCGACGGTCCAGCCTTCCTTCGGCAGGCGATATGTCAGGACGAAGGCCGTCACCCCGATGGACGCCAGCCACCGGGCGGCAGGGATCGCTTCCTTTCCGTTTTCGATCTGCTTATATCCGCCGCCCCCCGCGATGAGCATCGCGGCGCCGTTGGGCTGGACCGGGCGAAGAACCGTAAGCGTCGGAACCGCGACGTTCGTGACGGCGCCCGTTCTGGATACGTGTTCGCCTGATACCGGCCCGCCGCCCCCTGGCGGCGGGCCGGGCCAGATCGGAAACCCTGGAGGCTGCTCCGTCGACATATCTTCGTGGTGCCGATGCCTGTCTCGAAAGGCGAGCATCTGTGCGTGAGCGCCGTTCGAAACGGCGGTCGCGCTCATTACCAGTGAGCCACTTATGAGAGTGCGCCTGCCAATCACGTTCGGTCCCTTCTGATCTGAGCAATCTTCTGAGGACTACGCAGATCGGGGAGGTGGCCCCCCTGCACTGGGTATAAAAATAAAGTAACGAACGAGCGATGGCATGATTTCCGGCACGCGACAAAAATCATGACTCCGAGGGGGGGAGGGCGCCCTCTCTCGTAATCCCTGTGACGAGCGATGTGCCGGGTGGAGATAATGGATTCGTGTCATGGGATTACAGTTCGCCTCGTTCCCGGGCATGCGATGGGATGCGAAAGAGTGCGCCGCCCGATGGCACCTCATGTTCCCTAGACCGTCGACACGGCATCGCCAGAGTTATCTCGACGCGCCCGACGGCGATCTGCTCATGTGGGCGGCAGAGGGAGACACAGCCGCGTTCGAACAGGTCGTGCGGCGCCATGGGCGCGCGATGCTGCGGGTCGCGCGTCGGCTGGCGCCGGAGCGGGCCGTGGCAGAGGATCTGGTGCAGGAGACATTCATGCGGGCCTGGAAGAACGCCCGGCAATTCGATGGATCGCGCGGCGCTGTGGTCACCTGGCTCTATCGTATCGTGACCAATCTCTGTATCGACGCCCGCCGACGGCGGACGCCGGACATGGTGACGGAAGATCCGGGGATAGCCTCTCCTTTGCCATTGTCTGACGAGATCATCGAGAGAACCGACGAGATCGTGGCCCTTTCGAACGCGTTGACGACGCTACCAGCCCATTACGCAGCGGTCTTCACGCTGGTTTATGATGAAGGACTGACCGGAGTGCAGGCGGCCGATATTCTGGGTCTCTCGGTCAAAGCGGTCGAACGGCGATTGTTTCGCGCCCGCGCGCTGCTCCGAACGAGTCTGTTGCCGGAAAGGAGGAGTCTGACATGAGGGGGGGCATGTCTCTCGTGCGCTTTCGCGTGCTCTGCGGACAGTATGGCGCCCATTTGGAACGCTGGCCGGAGGGCGAGCGAGGGGTGGGCCAGAACCTGCTGCATTCGTCCGCCGAAGCTAGATCCATCCGCGATGAGGAACTGCGACTGGATCGGTTGATCGCGCGTGCTTCCTCGGACCGGGAGGCGACCTTTTGGGTGGGCGGAGAGCAGGACGCGGCTCTGGAGCGTCTCTGTTCCACAATGGCGGACGCCATGGCAGCCGACACCGCGCAGGGTCCCAATGGAGATGGCATATTCGCCTGTCTATCTGTCTTCACGTCGAAAATCCTCTCTGCGGGAAACGATTGGAGACACGTGATCTGGGTCACTGCGGGAAGCAGTGCGTTCGGGTGTTGCGGCATCTGGATCGGGCAATTTCTGGCCAGCGCACCACAGGCCGATCTGCTCTCGGCCATGCAGATGACCCTGCTGGGAGGACATTGATGATGCTCGACCAGAGAAGTCTGCGTCGTTCGCTTGTGGCTTCCGTATTTGCGAATGTTTTCCTGTTGGCGGTAGTGGCGGGATTTATTCTTCCGCACCACCGCGCCGAGACCAGACATCCGCCGCTGACGTCGGTGCTGGCGGAGGTCGAAAAAAGATTGCGTCCGGAGGATGCGCGACAGTTTCGAACGGTCATTGAGCAAAATGATCCGCACATGGAGGAAGATTCCAGACGCCTGAGCCGGGCACGACGGCGCGTCAACAGGCTGATTCTGTCTGATCCGCTCGACACGCGAGAATTGCGCGCGGCGATGGCCGAATGGCGGGAGGACTGGAACCTGTTTACCGCCCCCTTCGATACGGCGTTGGTCGTCGCATTGTCGCAGATCTCGCCGACAGGGAGAAAGCTCCTGATTGCCCCGGAGACAGACGAGCGCGGCGGGGAGGATAATACGGCCGCCCTTAAAAGATAATTGGGAAGGTTTTGAGGATACCCTGTCGCGCGGTCATTGGCGCGCAGTAATCCCGCAGGCATCCGGAGAGCATAAATGAAATTTGTAATATTAGGCTTCATTGTGTGTATGACAATTCCGAGCGCGCAGGCCCAGGTCGTCATGATTGGCCCTCCGCCGCCTGCACCGCACGAGATGATGGTTGCTCCGCCGGGAGCGCCGGAGAAGTTCGTATGGGATCCCGGACACTGGAAGTGGCATCGTGCGCGTTATGTGTGGCTTCCAGGCCATTGGATTGGCCGGCCGATGCCGAAACTCATCTGGGTTCCGGGCTCGTGGCGGGCAAGTCTCAGGGGATGGGTCTGGATTGCAGGACATTGGAAATAATGACATGACCATAATTGACAGAGGGAGTAGCTGGCCAGCGCAACCTGCTCCCGATCTTCCAGAGTGCCGCGGCGTTGATGGTACCTGTCCTATTCTACGACGAGCGTATTGCCAACGTGGATCGTGTTTCCCGACTGACCCCATTCTGGGGTGACCTGTTCCCGGCATAACCTGTATGTCACGGCGCGCATGCTCCTAAGGAAGCTGCGGCGGAATGGCTGATACGGCTCGCCTGGCTATGGCTCGGCCAGCACATTCAGCACTGCCTTCACGCGCCATGTCGGAATGCCGCCGATACGATATCTTCGCGCTGTCACGGCACCCTGACGATAGACGTCGTCCGGCTTGGCTATTGGCAAGGACCTTAGTCGTCACGCTCAGTGATAATGGGGGCTTGAATGATCGCGCGTGGCCTTATCATAAAGCGAGCTGGCCATGTCTCAGCGGCATTCCACGGGTGATCCGGCTATTCAGACGGCAAGGCAGACGATGCCGGCGCTCAGATACACTGGCCGCCGGAGACTTCGATCCGTTGCGCATTGACCCAGCGATTGTCCTCGGACAGCAGCGAGGCGATCATCGGGCCGATATCGTCTGGAAGCCCCGGGCGCCCGAGCGCTGTCGCCTCCGCGATATGCCGGGCAACCTCCGGATTGTCCCGGACAGCGCCCCCCGAAAAATCTGTCTGGATGGCGCCCGGGGCGACCGTATTGACGGCGATGCGACGCGGCCCGAGTTCCCTGGCCATGTAATGTGTCATGACTTCCACAGCCCCCTTCATCGACGCATAAACGATCCGGCCGGGATATGTAAAACGGGTCAGCCCCGAAGAGATATTTACGATCCGGCCGCCATCCGCGATGAGCGGCAGTAGTGTCTGCGTCAGGAAGAACGGGCCTTTGACATGAACACGATAGGCGGCGTCGAAATCTTCCTCCGTCACCTCGCCGAACGGTCCGCTATGTGACGTCCCCGCCATATTGACCAGGTAGTCGAAACGCTCGGCACCCCATTCGCCCAGCACTGTTCGAACCTCTTCGAGGAATGGTGGAAAGGCAGAAATGTTACTGGTGTCGAGTTGCAGGGCCACGGCACGGGCTCCACTGTGTTCGACAGTGCCGACAACCTCGTCGGCAGCAGCCCGGTTGGCATGATAGGTGAAGATTGATGAAACGCCGCGTCGGGCAAGCGCTTCAACAGTCGAGCGACCGAGGCCACGGCTTCCGCCGGTGACGAGGGCAATGGTCTTTGCTGCTGGCATGGGGCTCTCCGTTTGATGGTGGCCCCATGTTGGTCACACCATGGCCCATTCGATAAGATCGTCCTTTCCGACAGCATTGTTTTGCGCCATGGAATAATCGCATGGACAGGCTCGCGACACTCGATCTTTTCATCCGCATTGTCGATCGCGGCAGTTTCAGTGCCGCAGCGGCGGCCTGCGGTGTATCGCGGCCTGTCGCGACCGCAGCGATCAAGGCGTTGGAGAGCCGGTTGGGAACCCGGTTGCTGCACCGCTCGACCCGCCACGTCCGACCCACAATGGAAGGAGACGCCTATTATCGTCGGTGCATCGCAATCCTGGCCGACCTTGAGGACGCGGATCGGAATGCAGCAGGCGCCGTTTCTGGCGTGTTGCGGGTCGACGTCGTTGGTCATCTGGCCCGCACGATCCTGCTTCCGGCGATGCCCGACTTCCTCGCGCGGCATCCTGCCCTGACTGTCCATCTTGGAGAGGGCGAACGGTTTGTCGATCTGGTCCGCGAGGGCGTGGATTGCGTCGTGCGGGCCGGGGCACTCGCCGACAGCGAGATGGTGGCCTGCCATCTGGGAGTAATGGAAGAGGTCACCGTGGCCAGCCCGGAATATCTTGCCCAGCATGGAATGCCCGCGACACCGGAGGCCCTTGAAGGCCATCAAATGATCGGCTTCGTGTCGTCGCGCACCGGCCAAGCTCTGCCGCTTGAGTTTACACGCGGGCACGAAGTGATCAAGGTAACGTTGCCGACACGGCTGTTGGTCAGTGGCGCGGAAACCAGTGCCGCCGCAGCGCGGCAAGGGTTCGGTCTCGTACAGGCGCCACGTTACCGCTTCATCGATGATCTCGCGATCGGCAGGCTGATCGAGGTTCTGGCCGATTTCCCGCCGACACCTACACCGCTTTCGGTGCTGTATCCAAGCAACAGGCAGCTTTCTCCGCGTGTGCGGGTCTTCGTCGACTGGCTGGTGGAGATTATCGGCCCGAGGCTTCACCCGGGCGCGTGAGGCCTGTCGCACGAAGCCGCGTCAGATGGGTGAGGTCCTCTGAAGCAAGGAACTGTTGTGCCAGCCGCTCCCGGCCGGTGTCGATAGCGCGGTTCATCACCGCCCTGGCCTCGGTCGTCCGCATGGAGCGGATGGGTCGATCCCCCGCCGCGCGCCGGATGCTGCCCCGCTCAGCGGCCGTGATCGCGCAGATCAGTTGCCAGACTTCCAGCGGCCGACGAATGAATGTCATGTCGTCAGTCCCTGAATAGGGGTGTGAAGCCGCTGAGCAACGACGTTGAAATACAAATTCGTCGAGGGTCCAAAGAACTGCCGAAAACAAATAAGCCGTATTGTAGGTTAATTTTCTCTGGGTGGTGTCGGGAAATAATTGGCGAGGCGCTCGAGAATATATCCGGCGGCGATGAGCGTAGCTTCCTCTTTATTCGTAAGCAGATTCTGGATCGCTTCAGCAAGCCAGTCGTCGCGCAATGCGCGATCTCTAGCGACCAGCCGCTCACCGGCTGGGGTGAGAGTGATGTTGACGCGGCGCGTATCTACCCTATCAGCCGTCCGCTCAACAAAACCCCGCTCAGTCAACTCGGAGAGTGCGCCGGCCACATTGGATGAGGTCATGACCAGTTCGCGACCGATCTGAGTGGGTTGCGACCCACACTCGCTTCGCGCCACCACGCCCAGCACGCGCACAGCGGACTGCGAGAGCCCCTCGACTGGAGGGCGTTCACGACGCTGGCGGCGCTGCAGGGTGCGCAACTGCCCGAGCAATCGATGCAGGTCTTCGTCCTTCATTCTTCTTATCTTAAATAGCTATGTCGTGAGGCGCAATCAATAATGACCTCTTTACCTGGACTTCCCTGCGCCTGGGGCGAGAGCCAGCGAGCGATCGAGCAGAGTGACGAGCAGGGCGAGGGTCGAGACGATGATGATAAAAGCCGCGAGCTCGTGCATGCCGGTCGTATCGGCGCGATGCCCGAAAGCCATGCCCGTTGCCGCGGACGCGATGATCGCACCAAAATATTGAAAGGTGCGTAACAGGCCTGAGGAGGCGCCGAGGCTCTCAGGATGCGCCTGGTGATAGAGTGCATTCTGGTTGGAGAGGCTCAGCAGCCCCTGCGGGATACCCAGCAGGGCGGTGACGGTCGCAAGAAACCAGATCGGTGATCCCGGCGAGGTCAGCAGCAAGACGCTTCCGACGACGGCCTGCAAGGTTCCGCCGACAACGAGCTTGCCCCGCACCTGTGGAGTACGTCCCCATAGAGTGGAAACCAGGATGCCGACGCCGAAAGTCGGCAGCAGTAGAAGTCCTGTCTTCGAGGCACTCAGGCCGCGACCTTCCTCCATCCATTGGCTGAAGCCGTAGATGAAGGCATAGGACGTCGTTGAGGCGGCCAGGGCACGGGCGTACGTCGCGAGGAGTGGCAGGTTGCCCCATAAAAGCCTGAGATCGATGAAAGGTGCCGTCACGCGAAGCTCGTGGAAGGCAAACGCGGCGCCGGCAGAAGCGGCCATCGCCAAGCTCCACAGGGTGGAGGTGCCAGGTGCCATGAGGAACAGCAGCAGGCCAAGCAGCGCTACTGCGAACAGTGCGGTGCCGGCCCAATCGAAGCTGCGGAGGGCTTCACGTTCATCTTGCTGTGTGCCGGTGCCATAGGCCGGAAGCATCATCCAGCCCAGCAGGAGCGCGGCCATACCAAGAGGGATGTTGATGGCCATGGTGAGGCGCCAGCCGCCGAGAGCGATGAGGAGGCCGCCCAAGGTCGGACCGATGGCCGCGATCGTCTGCACTGTGACTGACAAGGCGGTCAGGACGCTAGCCGGACTCTCGAGATGGTCGTGATTTGCCACTTTGCGGATCAGCGACATGGCGGAGGGATAGCCGGCACAGGTTCCGAGTCCGAGGATGACACGCGCGACGACGAGCACCCATAGAGCGGGGGCCACGGTGCCGATTATGCCTGCGATCATGGTCAGGAAGGCGCCCAGCAGGAAAAGGCGCTTGGGACCGAAGACGTCCACGAACCGGCCGACGAGCGGCTGGCCGATCGCGGTGGCCATATAGAGCGCCGACACAAGCCAGGCGGTCTGAGCCGGGCGCGCGCCGAACGCTGCCCCGATGGGCACGAGGGCGACCGCGATGATGGAAGAGTTGATGGGATTGAGGATTGCCCCGAGCATGAGGGGCGCGAGAAACCGGCGTGGGAACCGGCCGTACGTTGTTATTTGTTGTGAATGCGTGATCATAGACGTGCGAGCGAGCGTGCTCCGTTGTTGAGTGATGTGTCCCGGTCAGTCGAGGCGCGGCAATTCCAGCACATACAGCTCGATGACCTGCCGCTCCGCGGTCGTGGTGGCGGCGCTGGCCGTCACCGTTTCATCGCGTGGGCTGTAGAGGCAGGTGAGCTTGCCGTGCGTCGTGCCGTCGACCCGGAGCCCGGCATCGCTTGTCCATGCGATTTGAGCGCGGTCGGAAGCGAACTCATAGGATGCGCCGTCGGCCAATTCGATCATGCCGATCCGGATGTCGGCGTTCGGGCCGGGATGGTCGAAGAAATGCCCAAGCTGTTTGACACGGACGCCTGCGGCGGTCGGATAATAGTCGAATGCTGCAGGGTGCAAGAGGATCGGCTCTGCATAGCCTGGCGGCGGGATGGAGAACTTTCGCCCCGTCCGGGCAAAATACTGTTCCTCGTAAAGAGCCTGGTTCGCGTCGCGCTTGGTTTCGCCGCCGGTGGCCTCGTCCTGCTCGTAGTAGATGCCGCCCTCAAAGCGCCCCCTTGCGTTCAGACGTTCCAGAGCGGCGGCGCGGTGCTGTGTCCATTCCGGTCCGGACTGGTGTTCGCCATGAAAACCGAACTGAAGCAGGAGGCCCGCGCCGTGGTCCTTGCGTTGGGGGCCGTAGTAGGCCCCACGCGGGAAATACGCGATGTCCCCTTGAGAAATATCGTGGCCAGGAGCGTAATTGACCGAGCCGGCTTCGGTGAAGCGGATCTGCTGAAAGGCGTGACGGTGCTTCGGGGACTCAAACGCCGAGTCTCCGCCCTGATATTGACTGCGGATAAACCGGAAGTTCAGCCCGTCAGCAGTACTGTCGCTGAGCAGCGTCTGGCGAACGGTGCCGCCGGTACGAAGTGAGCTGTCCCGGCCCTGGCGAGTGGTAGGCGCTTCTGCGATGGCGACGATCTGCACGACGGTTTCTCCTCAATCGTGGCGGGGTGATTGCGCGCTGTCAGGCGTGTGCAGCGAGCTTGGCAAGGATCTCGTCGGTCGTGGCCGTCTCGCCCAGGCGCGGAAAAATCCGGCTGGTGCTGTGTTCGTGGGCCGCAGCGTTGGTATCGGTCATGGCGTCGGTGGCGAGAACGACGTGCAGCCCGTGCTCGTGTGCCGACCGGGCCGTCGATTCCACGCCGATGCTTGTGGCGACGCCGGTGATGACGACCTGCGTGACGTGACGTGCGGCCAGAGCCTCGGCGAGGTCGGTCCCCTGAAAAGCGCCCCAGGTATTTTTGGTGACGAGAATATCGTCCGGCTGCCGGTCGAGTTCTTCCAGCAGTTCGGCCCAGTCGGCCGGGCGCGCCGTCGAGGCGCCAGAGGGCTGATTCTGGTGGACGTCGGCCCGACCGGGAGCGCCGCCGGCCACGTTCACCAGGACGACGGGCAGTCCCTTTTTGCGGAATGCCTCGGCGAGGCGTCGTGAATTGTCGACGACACTACCAAACGGATGAGCCGTCGGGAGGCCGGCGAGACCTTTCTGAAGATCGACGATGATGAGGGCAGGGATTTTATCCAGGACTGTGACTGGCATAATTATATTCTCCGTATTGTGAAGATGATTTTCGCCCGGCTTGCATGGCTGCTGAACATCCGCCGGGCTATTTTCCTGGAGCGCAACATTCCGGCCGCGCTCAGGCGGGCATTGTCTTGTCGCCCACTTTTTCGATGACTTCTTCGTCGGTTTCCGCAGGGACCCGCGTCGAGATAAGATACCGGTTGAAGAAGTTATACCAACACATGACGGCAATATATTTCCGGCATATCTCGTCAGAATAACGATTTCGCATGGCCTCCAGAACGGGGTCGGAGATTGCGCCCTTCAGCGTCAATTCTTCGGTTGCCTGGATGATGAGTTGCGCCTCTTCATCCATACCCGTCACGGGGCCATCGTTCTGAATGCCCTCTTTTTCTGCTGTGCTGGCATTCAGATTGTCGAGCATGCGCAGATTCGGACCCCAGGGATTTACACCCCCGAGGAGCTTACAAATACGCAGGCAGATGAATTCGCGCAGTTTCGGATCAACGCCGTCGACCCGGAATACCGCGCGGGCCAGCTCGATGATAGGGACGCCGAGCGATCCGGCGCCCAGCATCATGCGGCCATCTTTGTAATTCTGCCCCTTCTCGCGGAGGTAGGTCGCCATTTCGGCGCCGATGTCCGCGTCAGTTGGCAAAGGGATAGCGATTTTGAAGGGATATTCCGTCAGATGAGACATCAATGTCCTCCTGTAGCGTGCTGCCACGGCGCGAGGAAAATTAACCGGCGCGGATCGTGGCGCCCGACTAGACCTATATGACATACCTATCTAAAATAGTCAAAGGCATATAAGATCGGGTTCGACATCCGTGTTTCGACCGCCGGTCGGAAGCGACACGAACTTCAGGGAGATCGACAATGAACGTTGGATTTGTCGGAGTTGGCGCTATGGAGCAGCTTGTGGCGGAGCGCCTTCTCGCGGCCGGACATCGCCTCGTTGTCTATGACTGCGTATCGGCAAGAACAGAGAACCTTGTTGCCCGTGGTGCAACTTTTGTTGAAACACCAGCTTCCGTCGCGTGGGAGGTGGACGTCGTCTTTTCGATGATGGCCGATGACGTAACGCTTGAGGACATGATCTTCGGTGAAGATGGCATCGCAACCGGGCTGTCACCGCGAGCGATTCACGTCAACTGCGGCACAATCTCCTGCTCCCAGGCGCGTCGTCTGCGGGAGGGTCATGCGCAACGCGGACAGACATATGTCGGCGCCATTATTTTCGGAGGGCCGGCGGAGGCTGAAGCTGGGAAGCTGTCCATACTGGCGACTGGCGTCAATGATGTTTGGCTTCGCCTGCTGCCAGTGCTCAAATGCTTGGGAGGCTGTGTTTTCAATGGCGGGCGGTCATTTCCGTCGAGCCGATCTGGGATTGGAGCGGGCACGATGTATGTCGGCCCCGCGGAAAGTCAGTGCCTCGCTTAATGATGCGGATGAAACGTCGGCGGCTCGTCGCGGACGCTTCAAGAATGAATCAGGAAATGCACAGTTGCCAGTAGCGAGCGCTTTGGGGCTGAGTGCTGATGCTGAAAGATGTGGGGAGTGTGTCTGCCGACCGAAACTTCCAGCTTCGATAACCGTCAGCAGATAACGGAGTTCGGTCAGATGCATGAGTTCGGTCACCGTTGGCTATGAGTAATGCCGATCCTCAATCAGCATCCAGCTCATGCCCGCTTCCAGAGCACATTTGCGGACGCTGACGCTCCTCCCTCATTGCGGCGCGGCGGTCAGTCGCGCTCGGGGGCAAGATGCACCGCGAAGCCCTGCGCTCCGGGGGGCACCAATCCGGGCAGCAGTTCCATAGTCGGGATCTGGTAGTCACCGTAATTCTGCTTGCGGTAAGGAATCGGCGCGATCGTTTCCAGACTCTTCATCCGCTCGCGCAATTGTTCCGCGAGAAGCGTGAATTTCGGCTCGTCCATCCGATCGACACGATAGGCCACGAAGGGCGGCAGGACGGTGAAGCCGGGATAGAAAAGGATCCCATGATTGATCGGGAACAGCAGATCGTCGATCGGGCCGTTGATCCCGCGGTCCGAATAATGTTCGGGCCACCCGCCTGCGGTG
>NZ_JABXXR010000023.1 GCF_013376175.1 Ameyamaea chiangmaiensis | reverse complement strand
CTCGGCGCAGGTTCGGGCACCGCTCCGCCCTTGGGCGCGTGGCCGGGCGGCGGCATGACGGTGGCAAGCTGCGGCGACGTGGTCGAATGCGCGGTGACGCCGGGCATGACGTCGTTAATCGGGGGCACCGGCTGCGGCTGGCTGCGCCCGTGGTCGGTGTAGCGATACCAGCCGGCATAGGCCGCGACGATCACTACACACCCCAAAAGCACGATTACACCGGCCGGAAGGGCGCGGTCGGGCACCGGCGACGGAAACGTCAGTTCAGGCTTGCGTGCCAGGCCGCCGGTCTCGCGCTTGAAGCGCGCCACCATATCCTCGGCATCAAAGCCCAGCGCACCGGCGTAGGTGCGCAGAAAGCCCACGACATAGGCGTCACCGGGCATATTGCCGGTGCCGCCATCTTCCAGCGCCTGAAGATACGACAGACGAATACGCAGCCAGGCGGCCACGTCGTCCAGACTCCACCCCAACTGCTCGCGTCGTGCACGCAGGGTCGGGCCCACCCGGTCCGCGCCCTCGGCACGACCGGGACTACCCTTACCGCCCTCCGCGCCAACACCTTTCGTCGCCGCCATTAACGTTCCGTTCGTTGCTGCCACTTCACAATTGCCGCGATCGCCTGTTCGACCAGATCGTCGATGATCTCGGCGATCGGCTGAACACTCTTTACCATGCCCACCGACTGGCCCGCCATGACCGAGCCATGCTCGACGTCCCCGTCGATCACCGCACGGCGAAGGGCACCGGCCCAGAAATGCTCGATCGACAGCTGCGCCTCGTCTTTCGACAGTGTTCCGTCATGGAACTGTCGGACGACGTCGGCCTGATGGGCCAGGAACGCGCGACTGCCGGCATTGGCCAATCCACGCACCGGAATGACGGGAAAGCGTTCGTCCAGCTGCACCGACGTTACGGCATCGCGGGCATTGCCGCGCACGAAAGCGGCCTTGAATCTCTCATGCGCGATACTCTCGACCGATGCAGCAAAACGCGTGCCAAGCTGCGCGCCCGCCGCCCCCTGTTCCAGATAAGACACGATCGCGTCGCCACGCGCCAGACCACCGGCGACGAACACCGGAACATCGTGGATATGCGGCAGGATCTCCTGTGCCAGAACCGTCAGCGACACCGGCCCGACATGGCCACCCGCCTCCGACCCCTCGATGACAAGGGCCTCGGCCCCCGACTTGATCAGCCGTTTGGCCAGCACCAGCGCCGGGGCGAACGCCACGACGCGCGCCCCACCGTCGCGGATCGCGCGGATCGTGGCCGACGACGGAATGCCGCCCGCCAGCACGATATGCCCGACCTTCGCCTCGAGACACACGCGCACCAGATCATCGAGCTGCGGGTGCATGGTGATCAGATTGACGCCGAACGGCCGCTGGGTCAGGGCCTGTGTTCCGGCGATTTCCGCGGCCAGACGGTCAGGGTCCATCGCGCCGCACGCGATCACGCCAAAACCGCCCGCGTTGGAAATCGCGGCCACAAGGTTGCGCTCGCTTACCCAGGACATCGCGCCACCCAGCAGCGCATAGCGACTGCCGAGAAAGTCGCGCCCACGTGCCCACAGAGCGTCCAGTTCGGCGCGCCCGCGGTCGTGGACGTCAGGGGCCATGGCGTTTGTCGTCGCGTCCACGGTTCAGGCCGCGTCCAGACCGTAGGCCGCGTGCAAGGCGCGGACCGCCAGTTCCGTGTATTCGGACGCCACCAGGACCGAGACCTTGATCTCGCTGGTCGAAATCACCTGGATGTTGATCGACCGCTCCGACAGGGTGCGGAACATGGTCGCGGCGACACCCGCGTGCGAACGCATGCCGATCCCGACCACGCTGATCTTCACCACGTCGCTGTCGGTCTGCAGTTCGCCGTACTGAATCTCGTCCCGTGCGTCTTCCAGCACCTGCTTGGCGCGGGCGAAATCGGCCTTGCCCACCGTGAAGGTCATGTTGGTCAGGCCATCGGCACCCGTGCTCTGCACGATCATGTCGACGTTCACGTTGGCGGCCGTCAACGGACCGAAGATCGCGGCCGCGATACCGGGGCGATCGGGCACATGACGCACCGAAATCTTTGCCTCGTCGCGCGAATACGCGATACCGGCCACCAGTTCCTTTTCCACGATCTCGTCCTCGTCCACCACTAGCGATCCCGGCAGGGATCCTTCCTCCGGCGCGCCGCCATCGGTAAAACTCGACAGAACCTGAACGCGAACGCGCTCTTTCATGGCCAGTTCGACACTGCGCGTCTGCAGGACCTTCGCCCCCACCGACGCGAGCTCCAGCATCTCTTCATACGCGATCTTATCGAGCTTGCGCGCCTTCGCAACGATGCGCGGATCGGTCGTGTAGATCCCGTCCACATCGGTATAGATATCGCAGCGATCCGCGCGCACGGCCGCCGCGATCGCAACCGCCGACGTGTCCGAACCGCCGCGCCCCAGCGTCGTGACGCGATTGTCCGGTCCAACACCCTGAAACCCGGCCACGACCGGCACGATCCCCGCCTGCATCTGTTCGATCAGCGTCTCGCCGGCGATGCCCTCGATACGCGCCTTGCCATGCGCGTCGTCCGTACGAATGGGGATCTGCCAGCCGTGCCACGAGCGGGCATCGACGCCCAGCCCCTGCAGCGCGATCGCCAGAAGGCCACTCGTAACCTGCTCGCCCGTCGCCACCACGGCATCATATTCGCGCGCGTCATGCAGCGGCGACAGCGACTGGCAGTATCCCACCAGCTGGTTCGTGACCCCGGACATGGCCGACACCACGACAGCGACTTCCGCCCCCGCATCGACCTGCTGCTTGACCCGCGCGGCAACGGCCCGGATGCGATCGAGGTCCGCCACCGACGTTCCACCGAACTTCATCACAATCCGCGGCACACGGCGAGACATCGCACTCACTCTCCACTCGGTTTTCCGGCATGCGTCCATTGCGCGGCGCGGCAAGCCGCGTCACATAGACCCGCGCGGCATTTCCGTCCAGCATTTCGCCCGGAGTTCCAGCCTTCATGTCCGTTTCCGCCTCACCCGCCCCCAGTTCCGTCGCCCCGGACGAGATCGCGCGTTTCAGCGCCCTCGCGTCCCAGTGGTGGGATCCGCGCGGACCAATGCGCCCCCTGCACGCAATGAACGGGCCGCGCATCGCTTGGACGGAACGTCACCTGACACCTCTGACCGAAGCACGAGGCGGTCGGTTGCGCGTTCTCGATCTCGGCTGCGGCGCGGGTCTGGCGAGCGAGGCTCTGGCCGCGCACGGGCACGACGTCACCGGCATCGATGCCTCGGCCGATGCCATCGCGGCTGCCCGCGCCCATCTGGCCATCAGTCCGCTGGGACCAGACGCCGGATCGCTCCGATATGAGTGCGGCAGTGCGGAAGACCTGCTGGCGCGCGGCGAGCGCTTCGACGCTGTGACGGCCTTTGAGGTGATCGAGCACGTCACCGATCCCGCCGCCTTCATGGCCATGATAGCCCAGCTTCTGCTGCCCGGTGGCCGCGCAATCGTCTCGACCATGAACCGAACGGTGCGGGCTCTGGCGATCGCCAAGTTCGGCGCGGAATATGTGCTCCGGCTTTTGCCGCGCGGCACCCATGACTGGCGCAAGTTCGTCACGCCGGCCGAACTGGCGACCTACGCCCGTCAGGCCGGCATGCGTGCGATCGATGTGCGCGGCCTGACCTGGCGTCCCCCGGCCTGGCGCGAGAGCCGCGATCTGGGCATTAACTACATCGCGGCCATGACTCGCGACTGACATGCGTCGCGGGCTGTCGTCACGCCTTGAGCGTGACGAACGCCATGGTGGTGGGGCTACCGATCGGCGTGAATTTCCAGGTGAACGACAGCTTGCCGGTCGCCGGATCGACCTTGAACGACGTGATCGAATCGCTGCGCTGGTTGGTGCAGAACAGATAACGCCCGGTGGGCTCGAACATCAGGGCGCGGCCGTAATCGGCGTGCATCCAGATTTCCTCGATCAGCGTCAGGCTGCCGTCGGCGGCGATATGAAACACCGCCAGCGAGTCACCCAACCGGTTACTGACATACAGCTTGTCGCCTTTGGGCCCGACCAGAATTTCGGCGGCCAACGTCGATCCGCGGAAATGCTCGGTGACGGTGCTGACGCTTTGGCGGGGTTTGATCTCGCCGGTCTGCGGATCGAAGTCCGAGACCACGACGCGCGAGTCCTGTTCGCCGAGATTGTAGAGAATCCGGCCATCGGGGCTGAACGCAAAATGGCGCGGCGCCGAACCCGGCTCGGCCGTGATGAACGGCGTCTTCGCGGGAACCAGCTTGCCATCGTCGCTGAGTTTCCAGACATAGACGCGATCCAGACCGGCATCATCGGCCAGCACGAAGTTTCCCGACGGATCGGAATGCACCATGTGCATGTGCGAGCCGGAATGGTCGCTGACCGCAAAATTGCCCGGCGGGTTGTCGGCCGCCCGCTCGGGCATCTTCGGTCCGGTCGCCTTGTAGACGTCCGTGGCTTCCCCAAGGCTGCCATCCGGCTTGATCGGCAGTACCGCGATCGAGCCCCCGACGTAATTGGCCACCAGAACGAAACGCCCGTTCTTGTGGACCGAAAGATGCGCCGGCACCGACCCGCCGGACGAGACCGTGTTGATCTTGCGCAACGCCCCGGTCGCGGGATCGATCGAAAAGGCCGTCACGCTGCCGTCGTGACCGGCGTTGTAGTCGTCGATCTCGCTCAGCGCGTACAGGAACCGATGATCGGGCGAGAGGGTGATAAAAGACGGGCTGGCGATGTCGGTAAACACCGAACGCGGGACCAGCGATCCGTCCGCCAAGTTGAGCTCATAGGTTGCGATCCCCTGCCCGTTCCCCGCGCCACCGGGGGGCGCGTGCTTGGTGTAGCCGCCGACATAACACAGGATACGCGGTCCCTTGGCGGGCAGCGGGCCCAGCCCGGAGTTCTCGCCGGTTCCGCTGTCCAGCGTGGGCGCGCCAAACGCCGTGCGCGTGATCGACAGGGTGCCCAGCGCACCGGCGCCAAAAGCGCCAAGTCCGAAGCGGCGACGGGAAAGCAGGCTGCGTGCGGTCATGGAAACGACGTCTCCTTGTTTATCGGGCCCGCCTTATGGCGGCAGGTCCCTTATGTCGGACTCTTGCGAGTCTAGCGCCGATCAGCGCAACTTGCACTCTGGACCGATGGCACCCGTGAACCGTGTCCAGGTCTGCGTCTCGCCGAACAGCGGAATACCGATATAGCCACGCAGCTTCAGGATCCCGTCCTTCGGGGTCCAGATCCGCGCGTGATAGACATGGCCACTGTCGGGATCGAGAATCCGTCCCTCCCAAGCCTTGTCGTCATCATTGGTGGGTTCAAACCCGGTCAGCATCTGAATGTTGCACTCGGGGTTATGATTGACGTCGCGCGGCATCTCGCCCGTGTAGCGCATCCCCACCAGCCGGCCGCACAACTGCGTGCCGCACCGGGCAATCGAAAAGACGCCGTCGTGGTCCTGCGAAAGCCATAGCCCGAGTTCGGGGATCTCGGCCGCGCGGGCCGGCCCGACGAGTCCGGCGGCCGCGCCAAGAAGAACGCCGCACAGGGCGATAACGTGCAGCCGCCGCGGCGGGCGCCGTGCGTCAACCGTCCGCACGCGGAAGCCAGGGAAGCACGCCGAATTCGATTCCTTCGTCATGCAACGCCTCTCGCTCCTCAGCCGTCGTCTGGCCATAGACGCCGCGACGCTCACGGTCGCCGCGGTGCATCCGAACCATCTCTTCGGCAAATCCGTCACCGACATCCTCGCACGTCCGCTCGATCTCTGCACGCGCGCGCAT
Organism: Ameyamaea chiangmaiensis; assembly: GCF_013376175.1. Lineage (GTDB taxonomy): Bacteria > Pseudomonadota > Alphaproteobacteria > Acetobacterales > Acetobacteraceae > Ameyamaea > Ameyamaea chiangmaiensis. The sequence continues at coordinate 24,964 of NZ_JABXXR010000023.1, read as the reverse complement.
GAGGGCGGCACGCACTGCGTCCGGAAGCGCGGGGGCTGTCGCCTGTGGCGCGGCGCTCTCTTCAGCCACGGGGGCGCCCTTCGGCGATTCGCCCCGCGTGTGCACGGCCGGCGCCATCAATGCCCGATCCACGCGCGTCTCGCCACACTGCGGACACGTCACCAACCCCATGCGCGCCTGCGACTCAAAGGCGGCGCTGTCGCGAAACCATCCTTCGAACGTGTGGTCCCTGGCGCATGCAAGACGATAACAGATCACCTGTCGCTCCCGACGAACCGGCCTCAGGCCACCTGAAGCAGTGGATCAAGCTGCCCGCTGCGCTCGAGAGCCATCAGGTCGTCGCACCCGCCGATCGACCGTCCATCGATAAAAACCTGCGGCACCGTCGTGCGGCCGCCGGAACGCTCGCGTGCGGCGGTGCGCTCGGCCGTGCCGTGCAGGGCCGTGATCTCCTCGAACGGGACGCCCTTGGACGACAGAAGACGAACGGCACGCACGCAGTACGGGCAACCCGGCTGGGTATAAACCTCGATCTTGGGCATTCTCTCTCCACACCGACCCACAACGGCCGACACATGATGTATCTCAGTGGGTTAATGTCACGGCAAAATTCCGATTTTCAATATCGGGCGTGGAAATATCTTCGCGCTCGGACCAGGTCGTGCGCGCTGCGACCAATAGATCGACGCGCGCCGCACCCGCCGCCAGAAGGGCGCGCGCACACTCGCCGGCTGTCGCGCCCGTCGTCAGCACGTCGTCCACCAGCACGATCGCCCTGTCGCGGACGTGATGGCGCCGGGACTCCCGCACCGCAATGCTGGACGCAACCGCCCGCGCCCGCGCCTCTGCCCCCAGGCCCGCCAGCGGCGTGGTCGAACGCGTCCGGACCAGCGCATCCACCATAAGGGGCACCCCGCTTCGCCGGCCCACGGCCCGGGCAAGAAGAGCCGCCTGATTGTAGCGTCTGTGTCGCAGTCGCGCCCGATGAAGCGGCACGGGCACAAGAAGATCCGCGTCATGCAACAGGTCGGCGCCGATGCGCCTCATGAACGTGCCCAGCACGGACGCGTTGGTCGTTCGGTCTGCGTATTTCAACGGAAGGATCAGGTCGCGTGACCGCTCGTTATACACGAAGGCTGCCCGCGCGGCGGTCCAGGGCGGCGGCCGCAACGCGCAGCGCGCGCACGTCTTCGCGCCATTAAGAAAACCGGCAGCCGGCACCGGCACGCCGCATCGAACGCAATACGGCGTGTGCACGATCTCGATCTGCCCAAAGCAGTCGGCGCAGAACGTATCATGCGCCATCACCTCCGCACCGCACCCAGTGCAATGCGGCGGCAGCAGAAGATCGAGGGCCGCCAGACACACGCGGCGTATGCGTTGGACAGCACTCATGCCGTCGGACCGAGGGCTTGGCAGGCTCGCATCAAGGGCGCACATCCGTGACTATGGAAGACAACACGATATTCGATCGGCGGGCGGTCAGGATACACCGCGAACGGGCGGCGCGCACCATAGGTGCGGTCGAACCGATCCTGGACGAGGCAGCCGAACGCCTGCTTGAACGGCTGGACGACACCACCCGACGCTTCACCCGAGCACTCGATATCGGCGGTCGCGGTGTGGTCGCGCCACGCTTGCGCGCCCGCGGTATCGACGTCATCTCGTGCGATCTCTCGCCGGCCATGGCGCGTCTGTCGGGCGGCCCATGCGTCTGCGCGGACGAGGAAGCCCTGCCGTTCGGGCCGAACAGTTTCGACCTTGTGATCGCCAATCTGTCGTTGCACTGGGTCAACGACCTGCCTGGCGCACTGGTCCAGATCCGCCATGCCTTGTGTCCGGACGGACTGTTTCTCGCCAGCATGCCGGTACTGCCCACCCTGGCGCCGCTGCGTGCGACGCTTATGGAGGCGGAAGTGGAACTGCGCGGCGGGGCCTCGGCCCGTGTGTCCCCCTTTCCGGAGTTGCGCGACTGCGCGGGCCTCCTGCAACGGGCACGCTTTGCCCTGCCGGTCGCGGACGCGGAAACGCTCATGCTGGAATATCAGACCGGACTGGCACTCTTGCGCGATCTTCGCGCCGCCGGCGAGACCAATGCGCTTGTCGTACGGGACCGGCGGTCCGTGCCACACGCCCTGTTCCCGACGGCGGTCATGCGTCTTCAGAGTGACGGCACGTTCGCGATGCCGCTGCACCTCGCGATGATGACCGGCTGGGCGCCGTCCGCCGACCAGCCCAGACCTCTCGCGCCCGGCGCCTTCACCGTCTCGCTGGAGGATGCTCTCTCGGCGGGGAATAGTGAACGTAAAAACTCAGAATAATGTCATAATATATTGATTTTAAATCATTCGTTCCGATAAGAGTCCGTCACCCGCCGGTCACACTCATCAGGCGAGCGGGCCCGCGTTCACGCACCGCCGGGTCGATCAGGAAATCATGGCCTTTCCGCTTGCGCGCCACGGCATCGGCGATCAGACGGGTCAACATCGTGTCAGTCGCCCCGTCCCGCAGCGGCCCACGCAGATCGCACTGATCCTCCTGCCCCAGACAGGTGTAGAGCGTGCCGGTGCACGACAGCCGCACACGATTGCACGTGTCGCAGAAATTATGCGTCATCGGTGTGATGAAGCCCAGCCGTCGCCCTGTCTCCGCGATCCGGACGTAGCGCGCGGGACCGCCGGTCCGGTGCGCAACCGGCTCCAGCGTCCAGCGCCGTGCGAGGTCCGTGCGCACCCGCGACAGCGGCAAGTAGCGTTCGGCCCGGTCTTCGCCGACGTTCCCCATGGGCATCGTCTCGATCAGACACAGATCGGTGCCAACCTCACCGCACCATCGGATCAGGTCATCGAATTCGTCATCATTGACGCCCGCCATGGCAACCGTGTTGATGCGTACGTCCAGGCCCGCCGCCCGCGCGGCCTTCACGCCCGCAAGCGTCTTGTCGAGTTTCCCCCGGCGTGTGACCGCCGCAAACCGCGCCGGATCGAGCGAATCCAGACTGACGTTCACCCGGCGCACCCCGGCGCGCCGCAGCCCATCAGCATACTCCGCGAGAAGCGATCCGTTGGTCGTCAGAGTCAGTTCATCAAGTCCCGGTTGCCCGGCCGGTCGGCCCAGCCATGTGCCTAATGACGTAAAGAAACCGAGCACGTCACGGCGCACCAGCGGCTCGCCGCCCGTTATGCGCATCCGACGCACGCCAGAACGGATGAAGACGCCGCAGAGGCGCTCCATTTCCTCGAAGCTCAGCACGTCGTCGCGCGGCAGGAACACCATGTCCTCGGACATGCAATAGACGCAGCGCATGTCGCACCGGTCCGTCACCGACACCCGGAGATAGCTGATGTGGCGGCCCTGCGTGTCGGAAAAGCTCTGCATCATCAGACACACATAGTGCGGAGCGGCGACCGGTGCAAAACCGCCCTCAGTCGATCGGCGACAACGTCACGATCGCCGCGTCGATCAGGACTTTGCCCTGATGCTCGAAATTGACCGTCACCCGGTTCGCCACCGCAGATTGAACCTGCCCGCGCCCCCACTCCGGGTGCGCGGGATGGCGGACGAATTGCCCGGGCTCCAAAAACGAACGAAGGATGTCCCCCCGACCGGTCACAAGCCACCCCTCCGCCGGTCGCCCGTCAGTGTCCCGCGTTCTCGCCGGAGAAATCCGGTGCGGCAATACCCGACTTTTCAAGTTGATCGACCAGTGCCTCCTTCAGACGCTCCAGCCCCTCTTCGGAACGGGCTTCCGCGCGGGCGACGAGAACAGCCTGGGTGTTGGACGCACGCAGCAGCCACCAGCCGTCGGCAGTATTCACACGCACGCCGTCGATCGGCGACACGTCAGCCCCACTCTCCTTCAGACGCGATGCGACCTCGTCGATCACAGCGAATTTGCGTGTATCGGGACAATCAAAGCGCAGTTCCGGCGTGGAAATGGTTGACGGCAGCGCGTCACGGACGTCGGACAGCGGCGTATCCATGCGCGCCACGATCCCCAACATACGAATAGCCGCGTAAATCGCGTCGTCGAAGCCGTACCACTTGTCAGCAAAGAAGATGTGCCCCGACATCTCGCCGGCCAGCGGCGAGCGAGTCTCGGCCATCTTCGACTTGATGAGGGAGTGGCCCGTCTTCCACATCAGCGGCGTGCCGCCCGCGGCCTTGACCTCGTCGAAGAGGACCTGGCTGGCCTTGACGTCGGCGATGATCGTCCCGCCAGGATGATTCTTCAGCACGTCGCGCGCCAGGATGACCAGCGTCTGGTCGCCCCACAAAATCTGGCCCTTGTTGTCGACAACCCCGATACGGTCGGCGTCGCCATCGAACGCAATGCCGATATCGGCCTTCTCGGCCTTCACAGCCGCGATGATCTGCTCGAGATTCTTGGCCACGGTCGGATCGGGATGATGCGCCGGGAACGTACCATCGATATCCGGGTTCAGGACGATGTGCTCGCCCGGCAGAACGCGCACGAGCTGCGCCAGAACATCGCCCGCGGCCGAATTGCCGTTATCCCAGACGACCCTGAGCGTGCGTTCACCGCCGTCGTAGTCTTTCAGCAGACGCGCGATATAGTCGGCGTGAACGTCGAGATCGCGAACGTTGCCCGCGTGTTCCGGCACCACATCGCCCTCGGCGGACAGGCGCCCGAGTTCCTTGATCTGCTCGCCAAAGAACGGCTTGTTGGCCAGCATCATCTTGAAGCCGTTATAGTCCGGCGGATTGTGGCTGCCCGTCACCATCACCGCGCCATCGGCCTTGTGCGTGACCGAGGCGAAATACAGCATGGGCGTGGGTCCGCGACCGACGCGGACCACGTCCATGCCCGACGCCACCAGTCCCTGCACAAGCGAATGCTCCAGCTCAGGCGACGACAGCCGTCCGTCGTACCCCACGGCGACCGACTTACCGCCGTTGCGCGCGACGATCGAGCCGAACGTCCGGCCAATCGCGTACGCATCCGCAGGGTGAAGCGTCTTTCCCACGATACCGCGGATATCGTACTCGCGGAGGCTCGTGGCATCAAAAGCGTGCGTGAACGACATGCTCAGTTCCCGGAATATTTTTGCAGAAAGGCACGAACGGACGGCGCCAGATCGGGCCGCTGGAGCGAGAACGCGATCTGCGCCTCAAGGAAACCAGCCTTGTCGCCGCAATCAAAGCGCTCGCCTTTGTAACGAAGCCCGTGGAACGGCTGCGTTCCGATCAGCTTGGCCATCGCGTCGGTCAGCTGGACTTCGCCCCCGGCGCCTTTCTCAAGCTTCGACAGCGGCGTCATGATATCGGCGGTCAGCACGTAGCGTCCGATGATCGACAGGTTGGACGGCGCGTCCTTTGGATCGGGCTTTTCGACTAGCCCCTTTACCTCGACCAGTCGCCCATCGTCGCGGCCGACATCCAGAATACCGTACTTGTTTGTCTTCTCGCGCGGCACTTCCTCAACGGCGACGACATTGCCACCCGTCTCGTAATACGCCTCGGCAAGCTGCTTGAGGCATCCTTTTTCCGCCTGCACGACATCGTCGGGCAGCAGGATCGCAAACGGGTCGTCGCCGATGAACGAGCGCGCGCACCAGATCGCATGGCCCAGCCCCAGCGGTTCCTGCTGCCGAACCGCGACCAGCGAACCGGCGTTGATGCCCGACGGCGCAAGGGCGGCAAGCGCGTCCTTCTTTCCGCGCTCCTTCAGCGTAGTCTCAAGCTCGAACGCGACGTCGAAATAGTCGATCAGCGAGTCCTTGCCGCGTCCGGTGATAAGGCAGAATTCCTCGATCCCCGCTTCGCGCGCCTCGTCGATCGCATACTGGATCAGCGGCTTATCGACGACCGGAAGCATCTCCTTGGGCATGGCCTTCGTCGCCGGCAGGAAACGGGTGCCAAGTCCTGCTACGGGCAGAACGGCTTTGCGTAAGGGTTTGATCACCAATCTGAACCTTTATTCCAACGCGATTCGGCCATCACGCGAACGCCCTTTGGTTGAGGCACGAGCAGCGCAACGACATTCTCTGGGCCTAGCTTACGGGCGAAATCGGGCAAAAGAAGGAACGCCGCCCGAACACGGCGTATCGCATTGTTAACCCGACCAGAAATCACCGCAAGCTCTGTTGGGAGGTAACGCACGCGACGGAGTCAGGTTGCGAAGACCGCCGATCACGCCTTTGCCGACAGGCACGAGTCGTCGTCATCATAATGTAGGGAGTCTGTTGGGGTAGCGAAGACGCTGCCCGAGGGTCACGATGGTGCGGCCAAGAAGACTCGAACTTCCACGGGGTTGCCCCCACAAGCACCTCAAGCTTGCGCGTCTACCATTCCGCCATGGCCGCATCGTGACAAGCGGGCTCGACTGCGCGATACCCGCTGACGAGCGCCGTATAACCGATGCGAGAGGGCCAGGCAATGACCGAGAGTACGATTTCCGCAACAGAGTGGCTCCGCACCCATGACCACGTGCCTTACAACGACGCGTTGGACATGATGGAGCGCCGGATCGCGGCCATTCGTACCGGAGAACAACCCGAGGCGGTCTGGCTTCTGGAGCACCCTCCGCTGTTCACCGCCGGGACGTCGGCGCAGGACTCCGACCTTTTCAATCCGCGCAACTTGCCGACGTACCGCGCGGGTCGCGGCGGCCAGTGGACCTATCATGGCCCCGGCCAGATGATCGCCTACGTGATGCTCGACCTCAGCCGGCCCCATGGCGCTGTCCCGCCGCGAGACCTGCGCGCGTTCGTACACGCCCTGGAATCCTGGCTCATCGCGATTCTCGCCCGCTTCGACGTGCGCGGTGAGCGGCGCGAGGGACGAGTCGGCGTGTGGGTGGTGGACGCGAACGGCCGAGAATCGAAAATCGCGGCCCTGGGCGTCCGGATCACGCGCTGGATCAGTTGGCACGGAGTGGCCCTGAACGTTGCCCCCGCGCTGGAAGATTATGACGGCATCGTGCCGTGCGGTATCCGCGAGTACGGGGTGACGTCCCTCGCCCAGCTCGGCCGCACGGTCAGCATGGACGACGTCAGCCGCGCCATGCGCGACTGCTGGACGCCGATTTTCGGCCCGTCAGCCTGATGGCGGCGTGAACAGGGACGCGGGAAGCGTCGCTCCTTCCGTCACATCCGTCAGATGAAGCACGATACGGTGCTGCCGCGCATCCACGCCCTGCAGACCGACAAGGGCAAGCTGCCCGGCACTATCGGAAAATGTCAGGGTCAACGCGCCCTCGGTCGGTGCGTCGGTGCGCACGAGCGTCAACTGCAGCGATCCCGGCTGCGCCTGCACGGCCGTGACGCGAATATCCCCCGACAGGTGCAGCGGCACGCGCAACAGCATCCCAAGCGGGTTGCGGGACAAGGCGACTCGGGTCAGCGAACCGTTCTGGTCATCGTGCAGTGTCAGATGCCCCTCTCCGGCCACCATCTGCATACCGTGCGGACTGACGTAATCCAGACGCATATGACCCGGATCGTAGGCCATCGTGCCGCCGCCCGTTCCCCCGTCCGGCCAGGTCTGGACGAAATGCGCGCGAACGCCGTGCAAACCGTTCAGATAGGTCTCGACACGCTGTACCTGCCCCTGCTGGACCGCGCCCCCCAAACCCGGCCGGGTGGCACACGCCCCAAGGCCAAGCAGAACGGCAAGGGCGCCTCCCTTCAACGGGCGGGTCCTCATGCCCCGGCACCGGCCGCGGTCAGGCGCCTGGCCTCGTCCGGCGTGCGCAGGGCCAGAGCAAGGGCGTGCAGGCCAGTGGTGAACTCATCGGCTAGAACCTCATGCACAAGGCGCGACCGCGCGACGCGGCTCATGCCCTCGAACCGGGCGCTGACGATGGTCACGTCGTAGTGGGTCTCGCCCGCCGGCCCTGCCCCCGCATGCCCGGCATGACGGGCACTGTCGTCGATGATCACCAGAACCTCGGGCGCGAACGCGGCGCGCAGCGTCTCGTCCATGCGGTCCGACCGCCGTAAGTCTGTCATGTCCCACCTTCCGTCCGGGTGTCCGCCGCCCTGAAACGCGACGGCGTGCCGGTCCTCGATAGCCCGCGTGACGGGCCGAAATACGGCGCGGCGCCCTTGCGCCACACACACCCACACGCACATAAATCGCGATGATGAACAAGAGGACCACACGACACCGCGCGTTCGACCCGGACCCGAACGCGCCGACACGCTGCTGCGACATGCCCGGTTGTGACGCGGCGGCCGGCTACCGCGCGCCCCGGGCACGTGACCAGCTTAACGACTATTTCTGGTTCTGCCTCGAACATGTCCGGGCCTACAACGCCAACTGGGACTATTACCGTGGCATGACGCCGGGCCAGATCGAGAGCCATCTGCGTGCCGATACCGCATGGCAGCGGCCAACATGGAAAATGGGCCACCGCGGCGCACAGGTCTTTGACGAAGAGGACGTCCTGGACCCGCTGGATATTCTCGGCGCCGCGCGGCAGAATCGCGCCCGTGCGCATCGCGGCAGCGGCCCCAGCGCCCGGCCTGCGGACAACGGCGCGCCGGAACCGCTGCGCGAGCCCCTCGATACCCTGGGGCTGGCATGGCCTGTGTCCATGGACGACCTGAAGACCCGTTACAAGAGCCTCGCGCGGTTGCATCACCCCGACGCCAATGGTGGCGATCGCGCGGCAGAAGAACGCCTCAAAAGCATCAATGTCGCCTACTCGGCGGTCCGCCAGCATCTGACCCGCGCCGACGCCGGGACTGTGGGATAACACCCCGCGCCGGCCAATACAGGTAAAGGCCCTCTGCGCAGGGTTGACCCGGGCGGTCCGATGGCCTGTACTCGTGGTTCTCCCCGCACCAGGCCGCACAGGACGGACGGACTTTTTCACATGAACGATTTGCCTGCCACGGATGCCCCCGAAACCGTCGTGACGCGCGAGGATGACCTGCCGCCGACGTCGACGCTGACCGCGCCCGACAAGACCGTCTCCGCGCGCGAGGTCTTCGGGATCGACAGCGATCTCATGGTGCCCGCCTTCTCCATACGCACGGAGCATGTGCCCGAGGCCGATCCCACCTACCGTTTCGACCATGACACGACACTGGCGATCCTGGCGGGCTTTGCCTTCAATCGTCGCGTGATGGTCCAAGGCTATCACGGCACAGGCAAGTCGTCGCATATCGAACAGGTCGCCTCGCGCCTCAACTGGCCGTGCGTGCGGATCAATCTCGACAGTCACATTTCGCGTATCGACCTGATCGGCAAGGACGCGATCGTGCTGCGCGACGGCAAGCAGATCACGGAGTTCCGCGAAGGTCTTCTGCCATGGGGCCTCCAGCATCCTTGTGCACTGGTCTTCGATGAGTACGACGCCGGGCGCCCGGACGTGATGTTCGTGATCCAGCGTGTGCTGGAGGTTGAGGGTCACCTGACACTGCTCGACCAGAACCGGGTCATTCGCCCGCATCCGTATTTCCGTCTGTTCGCAACGGCCAACACGGTGGGCCTGGGCGACACGACCGGGCTATATCACGGCACGCAGCAGATCAATCAGGGCCAGATGGACCGGTGGAACATCGTAACCACCCTGAACTATCTGCCGCACGCGCAGGAATGCGCCATCATTCGCGCCAAGATGGGCACGCCCGCAAACGACAAGGCCGCCATCAAGAAGATCGAGAACATGGTCGCCCTGGCCGACCTGACCCGGTCCGGCTTCATCGCCGGTGATATCTCGACCGTCATGTCGCCCCGCACGGTGATCTCGTGGGCCGACAACGACCGGATCTTCGGTGATCTCGATTTCGCGTTCCGCGTCTCGTTCCTCAACAAGTGCGACGAGGCCGAACGCGCGACCGTGGCCGAATATTACCAGCGCTGCTTCAACCGCTCGCCGCTGCCCGGACGCGGCTGAAAGTCAGGATAGCGCCTGATGGCCGACACCCGGGACAAGACGCAGGCCGCCACGGCGGCACAGGGACGCGCGGACGCCTTCAAGCGCGCCACCGTCGGCGCCCTGCGCGCGATGGGTGGCCGTGGCGAAACCGAAGTCACCTTTCACGCCGGCACGACCTCCAGTGCCGTGTCGACCGCCGAGCATGTCCGACTGCCGCAGCCCTCTCGTCTACTGACGCCAGAGGAGATGACGCGTATCCGCGGTGCGGCCGACGCGCAGGCCCTGCGCCTGCGACATCACGACGAAGCCCTGCACAGCGCGCGCAGCCCCGCCGAGCGCGCGGCCCGCGACGCCTACGATGCCCTGGAGCAGGCCCGAGTCGAGTCGATCGGCGCCCGGCATATGGCGGGGGTCCAGGCCAACCTTCGCCTCAAGCTCGAACAGGATCTGCGCGACGCCGGGCATGACCGGATCAGCAACCGCGACCAGTTGCCCAGTTCGGTCGCACTCGGCCTGCTGGCGCGCGAACGCCTGACCGGCGAACCTGTCCCCCCGATGATGCGCGACGTGGTCGCGCAGTGGCGTGACAGCCTGTCCGACAGCGCGCGCGCCGCCCTGTCGGAACTGGACGGCGCTCAGGACAGCCAGCAGGACTTCGCCCGCGCGGCCCGGCGGCTTCTGGCCGCCTGCGAACTGGTCGAGGCCGAGCAGGAAGAACCCGACGACGACGGTCAGGACGACAATTCGGCCGAAGACAGCGAAGAGGGCGATAACGAGGAGCAGGAGTCCGAGTCCGAGCAGGAAGAACAGGCCGAAGAGGACGAGGAAGCCGGCGTCCAGCCGCAGGCCGCGCAGGGCGCCGCCCGCGAAAGCGGCGAGGAGGACGAGAGCGACGACGACTCCGGTCAGGAAGGCGAGGACGAGGCCGCCGGACCTCAGGACGAACTGCCGCCCCCGTCCGAAGCCGTGTCCCCGGCCTACAAGGCCTACACCACGGCGTTCGACGAGGAAGTGAGTGCCGAGGAGCTGTGCGATGCCGACGAACTGACCCGCCTGCGCCAGCAACTGGACCAGCAGCTTCTGAACCTTCAGGGCGTCGTCTCCAAACTGGCCAACCGCCTGCAGCGGCGCCTCATGGCGCAACAGACCCGCGCGTGGGATTTCGATCTGGAAGAAGGCATTCTGGACGCTGGTCGCCTGTCGCGGGTGATCATCAACCCGACCCTGTCTCTGTCCTACAAGCACGAGCGCGACACCGATTTTCGCGACACCGTCGTCACGCTGCTGATCGACAATTCCGGCTCGATGCGTGGCCGTCCGATCACGGTGGCGGCAATGTGCGGCGACATCCTGGCCCGCACGCTGGAGCGCTGCGCCGTCAAGACCGAAGTACTCGGCTTCACTACCCGCGCATGGAAAGGTGGCCAGAGCCGCGAACGCTGGGTCAGCGCGGGCAAGCCCGCTTCCCCCGGGCGGCTGAACGATCTGCGTCACATCATCTACAAGGCGGCCGACATGCCCTGGCGGCGGTCGCGGCGTAATCTCGGCCTGATGCTGCGCGAGGGTCTTCTGAAGGAAAACATCGATGGCGAAGCGCTGTTGTGGGCGTGGAAGCGTCTTCAGGGCCGACCGGAGAGCCGCAAGATCCTGATGGTCATTTCCGATGGCGCGCCTGTCGACGACAGCACGCTGTCGGCCAACCCCAGTTCATACCTCGAATCGCATCTGCGCGACGTGATCGGCCAGATCGAAGGGCGCCGGGGCGTCGAGCTCATCGCGATCGGCATCGGTCATGACGTGACGCGCTATTACCGCCGGGCCGTGACCATCACCGATGCCGAGGAGCTGGGCGGCACGATGATGCAGAAACTTTCGGAACTGTTCGACGAAGGGCGCGGCTGAGCGGTTACGACCGCGACCGCGCGCGTTCCAGAGCGGCATCGACGAGCGCGTCGACGTCGGCGTTCGTCGTCCGATGATTGACGATCGCCGCACGGATCGCGCACCGTCCATTGATCGTCGTGGTGGACGGCGCCGCGATGCCGGCTTCCTGCAGGTCCTTGACCAGCTCCGCGTTGAACGCGTCGGACGCGCGCACCCGAAAGCACACGATGTTAAGCGTCACTGGCGCGAGCCGTTCGAGGTCAGGTTCCCGCTCCACCCGTGCCGCCAGATGGGCGGCAACCGCACAGCAGGCGTCCACCATCTCACCCAGCCGGTCTGCGCCATATGCCGACAGCGTCATCCACACCTTCAGCGCGCGGAACCCGCGCGACAGGTCGGGCCCAAGGTCACAGAACCACGGCGCGTTACCCGCCAGGCCTCGATCTTCGCGCTGAAGATAGGCCAGCGTCTGCGCGAAAGCAGCCGCATGCGCCCCCGCGTCACGGATCAGCACGCAGCCCGCGTCATAGGGAACCTGCGCCCACTTATGAAAATCGAACGCCAGCGAGTCGGCCTGTTCGATACCGTCCAGATAGGCCCGATGGCGTGGCGCCAGTCGTGCCAACGCGCCGAAGGCCCCGTCGACGTGGAACCACAGACCCGCATCGCGCGCGATCGCGCCGATCGTCTCCAGATCGTCCACGGCGCCGACGTCCACCGTGCCCGCCGTGGCCACCACGATAAACGGCTCGCGCCCGGCCTGCCGGTCGGCGGCGATGGCGCGGGCCAGTGCCTGCGGACACATGCGATGGGCGTCGTCTGTGTCGATCAGCCGCAGCGAATCCGTCCCCAGACCGCATATGTCGAACGCACGCGCGATACATCCATGCGCCGTCCGCGCGGCATATCCGACCAGAGGACGCGCGCCGACGCCGGTATGCCGCAAAGCCACGCCGTCCGGACGCGCCCGACTTGCGGTCACGATGGCGATCAGGTTGGCCATCGAGGATCCGGTTACCAGCAGACCGGACGTGGTGGTCGGCAGTCCCACCATTTCGGCGGCCCAGCGGATGACCTCGCGCTCTACCTCGATGGGTGCATGGTCCCGGCCGCCGCAATTGGCATTGAGGCCCGCGGCCAGCATCTCGGCCAGCATTCCGACGCCGGTCCCCGCCCCGTGCACCCACCCCATGAATCGCGGATGCGTGTTGCCGGTCGCATACGGCGCGATCAGGGCCGTAAAACGCGCGTAGATCTCTTCGGGCGGCGCGGGACGGCGCGGAAGTCCGGTTCGAAGCGCATCCCGATCCTGCCCGGGCATCGGGCGCCAGACCGGCCCGTCGCCCACATGCTCCAGCCGATCGAACATGTCGTCGAGCATGCGATGGCCTAGCGCCCTCAGCCCTCGCCAGTCGTCTGGATCCAGTCCCGCCACGCTGCCTCTCCCGTCCGCCCCGTTACGCCGGGCCTGCCGGGGCCAGCGCATGCGCGCGACACTATAGGCTCAGCTTTTGCGGCATGATACTGGAGGCTCGACGGCCCTCGGATCGTCGGTGAGAAGGGAGCGATATGTTTTTCAACGGGTTTGCACTGTCGCACCACACAGCGGCCGGAACGAGATTCCGCCTACGGACGGGCGGCCAGGGTCCTGCCGTCATGCTGTTGCACGGGCAGCCGCAGACGCATGCCACCTGGCATCGTGTGGCGCCGGCACTCGCCGCCCGGCACAGCGTGATCTGTCCCGATCTCCAGCCGGACCTCGGCCCGACAGGGCTGGCGCAGGCCCTGCTGGAACTTGCGAGCGCGCTTGGGCACGAGCAGTTCTCTCTGGTCGGGCAGGATGTCGGCGGCCTGATCGCCGCCCGCATGGCGCTGGTGGCACCGAGCCGTGTCAAGCGTCTGGCCCTGCTTGAATGTGTGCCACCGCCCGAGCACGGGGGGCGCCGCGATCTGGCATTCGAGCTGTCAACCTATGAGAGCTGCTGGTTCGGGCAGCTGCATCCCAAGCGTGAGGCGCGGGCACTGACCGTTCCGGCCGAATGGCATGCTTCCGATCACAGCGGCGTTTTTGCCCCCCAGGCGGTAGCCGACTACACGGCACACCGGCTCTGGACCGATGCCTCGGGCGGCGCGTTGTCTTTCGCACCCCTGCGCGATGCGGGCGACACCCAGCAGGTCATGTGCCCTGTGCTGATGCTCTGGGGACGTCAGGGGCGGAACGGCGGCTGGTATGATCCCTCGTCGTTGTGGCAACCGTTCTGCGCGCGCCCTGTGCAGGCCCTTGAACTGAATGGCGGCACTTTCCTGGCCGAGGAAGCGTCGACCGAGACGGCCTCAGCACTGGCAGACTTCCTCAAAGCCGATTGAGGCGTCCTGCCGGGCCCTAGCCGAACAGTGTGAGCAGCGGCGACGAGGTGGATGAGGACGACGAACCAGCTCCGAAAAGCGCGAGGATTCCGGAGTCGCTCCCATCCGACCCATACAGCGTGAGCAGGCTGGGCGTCTGCGTTTCGGGCTGCGGATTGAACTGCAGCGTCGCCAGATAGCGCTCCGCATAGGTCCTGATCTTGGCGGGGGTCGAGAAGTCGTCGAAATTGACCTTGTCCTTGAGCATCTGGACCTGCTGGTCGTAATCCAGTGCCCCGAACTGTGTCGGGTCATAGCCGTTCACGGTCTCCACCACCTTCAGCAAGGTCGGGTCGGACATCACTTCGGCCAGTGTGCTGACGCCCGAGATCGTGCGCGTGAAATACAGCGCATTTCCCAGACCCGGGACCGCTTTCCCCTCCGACGCCTCGAACTGCCCGGTCATATATCCCGTCACGATCGACTGCACAGCCGTGGAGTCCGCGAAGGGTGGTGTCGACCAGTCCGAGAACGCCTTAGCAAACGCCTGCCATGCCGTGTTGCCTGATCGCTGGGCCAGCGACTTTGTCGAGGTGGGATCCTGCGTCATCAGCTGCTTGAGAACGGCCGTCTGCATGGAAAGCGACGAGAGGCCATAGGCGCCCAGCACCACCTTCATCGCGGCGTAGTTGTCCAGCAGGTCCTTGGCGCTGGTGATCGAGGACGCGGTCGTCTGAAATGTCTTGACCAGAGACATGTCCGACGTATCGGTTCTGGTGAACGTCTCGACCGATGCCGCCTCGTCCTTCGTATCGAGCAGGTATTGCCCGACCGCCGAAATGCCCCCGATCCCGCTCATTGTCGTCTCTCCAGACCAGACATGCCGCAACCATGGCGATCAGATGCCTAACATCGGGTTAACGCATACCCCAACGCACGGCCACGCGACGAAATCGACACTTTTTCTCTTGGCGCGGCGCGTGTTTCTTGCTTCGCTAATGGAACAACAGACGCGTCGACGAGGAGCCTCCGCATGCCATCCTCGTGCCGGTTCCCGCCTTCATGCGGTCGGAACCGAACATCATGACCACATCTCCCTCCTCGCGACCCGTCATATCGGGCGCGCTGGCAGACTACGACGCCGGCGACTACTTCTGTGAGATGATGCACCGGGGCGAACCGCCCCCACCGGAGATCGCATCCCTAGTCCAGCGGCTTGATCATTTCGACCTTGCCCAGCTGCGCCAGCGTGCGAGCGCTGCCGAAGCCGAACTCTTCAACCTCGGGATCACCTTCACGGTCTATACCGAGCGCGAGTCCATCGACCGCATCCTGCCGTTCGACCTGATCCCGCGAATCATCACCGCCGCCGAGTGGGCGCATGTGGAGGCCGGCGTGCGCCAGCGCGTCGCCGCCCTTAACCGCTTCCTGTGGGACATCTACCACGATGGCGCCATCCTGCGGGACGGCGTCGTGCCCACGGCACTCGTGCATGGCAATCCGAATTACCGTCCGGTGATGCGGGGTCTGGACGTTCCGGGCGGCACATACGTCCATATTTGCGGCACGGACATCATTCGTGACGAGCACGGTGCCTTTCTGGTGCTGGAGGACAATGCGCGCACACCTTCTGGTGTCTCCTACGTGCTGGAAAACCGGCAGATGATGCTGCGCGTCATGCCCGATCTGGCGGACGGTCTCGACCTGCGCCCGGTCGGCGAGTACGGCCTTCAGCTTCAGGCCGCGCTGGCCGAAGTCGCGCCGGACTGGGCCAGCGATCCGCAGGTCGTGCTGCTGTCGCCCGGGATTTTCAATTCCGCGTATTTTGAGCACGTGTTTCTGGCGCGCGAGATGGGCGTGCCGCTGGTCGAAGGGCGCGATCTGGTCGTGCAGAACGACCGGGTGTTCATGCGGACCATTGGCGGCCTCCGGCCAGTCCATACGATCTATCGTCGTCTGGATGATGCGTTTCTCGACCCCGAATGTTTTAATCCGGACAGTCTTTTGGGCGTCCCTGGCATCGTGCGCGCCTATCGCGCCGGCAACGTGACCCTGGCCAACGCCGTCGGCACCGGCGTCGCGGACGACAAGGCGATCTACGCCTATCTGCCGCGCATCATCCGCTATTACCTCAACGAAGAGCCGATTTTGCAAAACGTGCCCACCCATATCTGCGGCGAGGCAGAGGGCCTTCAGTACACACTCGACAATCTGGCCGATCTGGTGGTCAAACCGGTCGGCGAGTCCGGCGGATATGGCATGATCATCGGCCCCCACGCGACCCGGGACGAGATCGAGTCGTTTCGCAAGACGCTGCTCGCCAACCCGGCCAATTACATAAGCCAGCCGGTGGTCAAGCTGTCTGTCGCACCCACCCTGTGCGACAATGGGCTGGAAAAGCGTCACGTCGATCTACGGCCGTTCGCCGTTACGGGGCGGTCGACCTGGGTTCTGCCGGGCGGCCTGTCTCGCGTGGCCCTGCGCAAGGGCTCTCTGGTCGTCAACTCGTCACAGGGCGGCGGCTCCAAGGACACATGGGTGCTGGCATCATGACGACGGTGTCCACCCCTCTCCGGGCCGGTAATGACCTGCTCTCGCGCTATGCGGAGTGCATGTTGTGGCTGGCGCGTTATATGGAACGGATTGAAAATCTCGCCCGTTTGATCGACGTGACGGAGACATTCGTCCGCACCGGCAGCACCGCAAACGGCTGGCAAAGCATCATCGAAATCAACGCGGATTCGGAACGGTTCGCCTCGTACAGCACGACCATCAACGCAGAGTCGGTAATCAACTTCTACGTCAGCGCGCGCGATAACCCCAACTCGATCGTCAGTCTCGCCCACGCTGCGCGCGAGAACGCCCGCGCCGTGCGTCCGCTGATCTCGACCGAGATGTGGGTGCAACTCAATATGTTCACCAACTTCATCCGCAGCCTGTCGCCCGAACATGCGCGGCAGAACCAGATCTCCGCGCTGTGCGCCCGCATAAAGCGCGAGTGCCAGACGCAGGCCGGTATCACCGACGGTACGCTCTATCGCGATCAAGCTTGGCACTTCCACATGATCGGACGCAGCCTCGAACGCGCGGACCAGGCCACACGGCTGATCGACATCAAATACCACACGCTGCTGCGACCCGGTGCGATGGTCGGCTCGCCGGTCGATATCAGCCAGTGGACCGCCGTCCTGCGCGCCGCCGCCGGCTATCACGCGTTCCGCAGACTGTTGCCGCGTGACCTCACCCCCGGAACGGTTGTCGGTTTCCTGTTGAAAAACGACAGCTTCCCCCGCTCCGTCTCAACCGCCCTGCGGCAACTCGCCTTGTCGCTGAGCGCCCTGCGCACCGATTACGGCCTGCGTCAGGCCGCCCCGATTATCGAGCGCGTTCATGGCGTGCGGGCCATTCTGGATGGACAGACCGCGCAACAGATCCTCATTCGCGGGCTGCACGAGTTCATGGATTGGGTGCAGGTGGAGCTTCAGGGCGTTCAGACCGACATCGCCACGGCATTCTGGCCGCACGAAGCCGCAGCGGCCCCCTTGCCCACGGGACAGTCGCAATCGCAATCGTGAGCCGTTTTGGCCTCACCACGGCGACAGACCTTCGATAAACTTCTGGCCTGCCCGGCAGACGGGACCGTAACATGCGACCATGAACATGGTGGCATCCGTGCGGCCGCCCGCCGGGCAGGCTACCGCTTACGTCGAAAATTTTTTCGACCTGACCTGCCCATGGTCATTTCTGGGCAGTGCGCGGCTTATGCGTGTGCTCGCCACGATAGAAGCCGAGAAGCCCGAGGCCGCCGGACGGCTTTACCCTCTCTGGCGACCTTTTTTGCTGGACCCGTTCCTGCCGCCCCACGGCCTGACCCGCGCGGGATACAGTATCCGAAAGTTCGGCAGCGAAAGCCGCGCACGTCGGTTTTACCTGTTCTTCGCCGAACTCTCGCGGGCCGAAGGCCTGACGATAGAGTTTGAGTCGATGGTGCGCATACCGTCGACCATGAACGCCCATCGCGTTCTGATCTGGTTGCGCAACGCCGCACCACCGTCGCGTCTCTCCGCTCTGGCGATGCGCCTTTTCACGGCCCACTTCGCCGATGGACTGGATATCGGCGACCCGTCTGTTCTCGCTACCCTGGCGGGGGAACTGGCTCTGGCCCCCCCGGGGGAGACGTTGGCCATGCTTGAATCCGATGCCTGCCTGGGTGAAGTCATGGGCGATCACGGTCTGGCACAACGGCGTGGCCTTCCGGGTGCTCCGTGTCTGGTCGCCGGCGGTATGGCGATCGCGGGATTGCAGGACGAGACGGTGCTGGGCACGCTCGTCCGGCTGTCCCTGATGGAGGGAGCAGGCCCTGCGCGTCAGGGGTGATCGGGCGCGGAGCGTGCGAAGCGCCTGGCCAAGACGGCGCAAACGAACAGTTGAATCTGATGATAGAGGATAAGCGGAAGGACGATCATCCCCACGCTGGCGGACGGGAACAGCACGTTGGCCATCGGCACCCCTGACGCCAGCGTCTTTTTCGAGCCACAGAACACGATCGTGATCTCGTCCGCGCGATTGAAGCCGAGCCAACGGCTTCCGAGGGCGGTCAACGTCAGAACGATGGCCAGAACGGCCATGTCCACTATCGCGAGCATCCCGAGCGACGCCAGTGGCACTGTGTGCCAGAGCCCCTCGATCACCGCGTGGCTGAAGGCGGTGTAGACGACGATCAGGATCGATCCCCGGTCCGTCAGTGACAAAAGCGCCTTGTTCCGGCGCGCCCAGGCGCCGATGAACGGCTGCATGACCTGCCCCGCGATGAACGGCAGCAACAGTTCATAGACGATCTCCGCCGGGTTCTGGCCCCCGCCGCCATGCCGGGCCAATATCAATCCGACCAGCACCGGCGTGATGAAAATCCCCACGATGTTCGACGCCGTGGCCGAGCACACCGCCGCGGGCACGTTGCCGCGTGCGATGGACGTGAAGGCGATCGACGACTGCACCGTGGACGGCAGGCAACACAGGAACAGCACCCCCTGCCATAACTCCGGCGCCATAAGTGGGCGGCCGAGCGCACGCAGCCCCAGCCCCAGCAGCGGGAACGCCACGAACGTTACGACCATGATCGTCAGGTGCAGCCGCCAGTGGGCCGCCCCGGCCAGGATCGCACGGCGGTCGAGCCGAGCCCCTTGCAGAAAGAACATGACCCCGATGACGGCGACCGCAAGACCGTTGAAAAACGGCACCGCCACGCCGTAACAGGGCACCACTGTCGCCAGAAGAACCGTTCCCAGAAGGCACATCAGAAAGGGGTCGAGCTTGGGCATTCGAGAATCCTGCTCCGTGCGGTCCGGCCCCACGACCACCGGACGCGTGACACAAAATCTGACCGGGGATAGCGGGCGGACCGCATTATGCCCATGACAAATGTGCATGATTGGCCACAGAGCGATTGCGCAACCCCCGTCGGCTGCGCCAACTAGAGCGATGCGAATATCTTCAGCTCTTGTCGTTGTCCTTGGTCTGGGCGCGCCGGCGATCGCGTCCGCGCAGTCCACCCTTCCTTCGTCGTGCGCGCAGACGACGTCCGCCGGCGCGCAGCACGAAGGCCACCATTACGGCGCCGCGCATTACGCGATGACGCTGCCGGACGGGAAAGCCAGCCTCGACGCCGCGCGGGTCGATCTGGACGATCACGGACACATGCTTGATGGCGATGCCCTGACCCAGATGCTGGATATCGCCTCGGTTTCGCTGCTGTCGGCGATCAGCGGCCATCACACGATGGGGTGCCACGGTCCATGGTTCGACCGCACGGCGCGCAGCGAGGGCACGAGCATCGTTGCCGGGGCACGCCCGGACCTGACGTGGCGGGACCTGACCGTTCGCAGCGGCCCGGTCACCATCCACGCGGCCGCGGCACATCTGACGCTGGCCGGACAGGACGACGCCCCCCTCGAACTGACACTGACGTTCGATCATGTGACACTGTCGGGCACCGGCGCGGATGTGTTAAACCCCGATCACCTCACACTCGACGTATCGATCCCGTCCAGCGCGTTGGTGTCGCTGTTGCAGGTGACGGCCGGCAAGGGGGCGCCCAGTCAGGCGATCCAGGCGACCGTTCGTGACCTGACGGTCGTGATGGGACCGACCACCCTGCGCGGCGACGGATCAACCACGCTGACCGGATACCCGGATACATTGTCGGCCGCCGGACACCTCTCGGCGCAGCATTTCCCGGACATGATCACGCGCGCGCAAGACGCAGGCCTCACCCGTCCTGCGGCCGCGATGGTGATCGCGCGCCTTGTCGGCCACCGCGATGGGGACATGACACGGTGGACCGTCGGCTATACGGGCGGCGTTCTGACGGTCAACAACGTCCCGCTGCCACTCCGCTGACAGAAGGAGAGCTTGCAGCCGGCGATACGGTGCGCCGGTTCAGGCGAAAACGTTGACACCACTGCCGGATGAGTTGCTGTCCGGGCTCGCCGAAGCCGACGACTGCGAACCGCCGACGGTCCGGAAGACGATGTTGCCCTGCGCATCGGTCACCGTGGTGATGATCTCGCCATGGGGACCGACCGACGTGGACGTCGTGTCGGCGGACGACGTTGAAGAGGACGAGGACGACGACTGGTTCGTCGAAGAGGTACTTCCCCCCGTCGACGACGTGCCAAGAAGGGACGAAATTCCGGACATCATGTGGCCTGTCACTTTCCTGATAAGATCAAGCGTCCGCCACCTTGCCCGGCATTCCTTAATGTTCTTTTAAACCGCCGCCTGAGCGTCGGCTTTCTCCGTCTTGAGCAACCCCGCCAGCGCCTTTGTGACCCGGCGCGCCTGGGGAATACGCTGCGCGTTGGTCATCTCCTGCAAAATCGCCAGCTTGTGGTCCGGGCGCAGGCGCACATTCTCGCCCGAACGCGTCGCGATCCACTGCACCAGACCCGCCGGGTTGCTGAAATGATTGCCCCGGAACTGGATCACCATGCCCTTCGGCCCCACCTCCAGACGCTCGATCCCACAGCGCTTGCAGGTCCGCTTCAGTGCCACAACGTCCAGAAGATTCTTCAAAGGCTCCGGAACATCGCCGAACCGGTCGACCAGTTCGGCCAGCATCGCCTCGTTTTCCGCCGCGGACTCCAGCGCGCCGATGCGCCGATACAGGCCAAGCCGCACCGGCAGGTCGGGCACGTATTCCTCGGGGATCAGAACCGGCAGCCCGAGCACGATGGTGGGCGTCCAGTCCCGGTCGTCCGCACGGGCGCGGCCCCGTTCGGCGCGCAGATCGGTCACCGCGTCCTGCAACATCTGCTGGTAAAGTTCGATGCCGACTTCGCGGATATGCCCGGACTGCTCATCCCCCAGCAAGTTACCAGCACCGCGCAGATCCAGATCGTGCGAGGCCAGGGTAAAGCCCGCACCCAGCGTATCGAGCGTCTGCATGATCTCGAGCCGCTTTTCGGACGCCGGCGACAGGCGGTGGGTCTGCGGCCACGTCAGATAGGCGTAGCCACGCTGCTTCCCGCGCCCGACGCGACCGCGCAACTGGTAGAGCTGCCCTAGACCGAACATGTCCGCCCTGTGAATGATCAGCGTATTGACCGCCGGCATGTCCAACCCGCTCTCGACGATATTGGTCGACAGCAGAATGTCGTATTTTCCGTCCGAGAACTCCGTCATCACGCGTTCGAGTTCGGCGGGCGTCAGCCGCCCGTGCGCCTGCACGGTGCGGGCGTCGGGCACGATATCGCGCAGCCGTTCGGCCATGCGATCGAGGTCCTCGATACGCGGCACGACGCAGAAAATCTGGCCGCCACGAAAACGTTCGCGCTGAATCGCCTCGCGGATCACCACGCTGTCGAACGGCATGATGAAGGTGCGGACCGCCAGACGATCGGTCGGAGGTGTTGCGATCAGGCTCATTTCGCGCACACCGCTCAGCGAGAGCTGGAGCGTGCGCGGCAGCGGCGTCGCCGACAGGGTCAGGACGTGGACGTCCTCCTGGAGTGCCTTCAGCTTCTCCTTGTGTCCGACACCGAAATGCTGCTCCTCGTCCACGATCACGAGGCCCAGATCGGCGAACTCCACCCCCTTGGCCAGGAGGGCATGGGTGCCGACGACGATATTCGCCCGCCCCTCCTTCAAATCGCGGCGCGCCTGGGTTGCCTCCTTGGCCGTCACCATGCGCGAAATCTGGACCACGTTGACCGGCAGCCCCTCGAACCGTGCCGAGAAGGTGCGGAAATGCTGGCGCGAGAGCAGCGTCGTCGGCACGACCACAGCCACCTGCTGCCCCGACATCGCGGCGACGAACGCCGCACGCAGCGCAACTTCCGTCTTGCCGAATCCGACATCGCCGCACACCAGCCGATCCATCGGACGGCCGGAGGCCATGTCCTCCAGCACATCGGCAATGGCGCGCGACTGGTCGTCCGTTTCGATAAACGGAAAGCGGGCGCAGAATTCGTCCCACACGCCTTCGGCCGGCGCCATGACGGGCGCTTCCTTAAGGGCACGCGCGGCGGCCGTGCGGATCAGTTCGCCCGCCATCTCGCGGATGCGGGACTTCATCTTGGCCTTGCGGCTCTGCCATGACGTGCCGCCGAGCTTGTCCAGCGCGACGCCCGCCTGATCGGTACCGAAGCGGCTCAGAAGCTCGATGTTCTCGACGGGCAAAAACAGCTTCTGTTCGCCGTCGTACATCAGGCGCAGACAGTCGTGCGGTGCGGCACCGACGCTGACGGTTTCAAGACCGTCGTAGCGTCCGATGCCATAGTCCTGATGGACGACCAGATCGCCCTCGGCGATCTCGGACGCCTCGGCGATGAACTGGTCGGCACGCTTGCGCTTGCGGGGCGGACGGGCGATGCGCTCGCCCAGAAGGTCCTGTTCGGACACAAAGGCGACGTTATCGGCCGTGAATCCGCGCTCCAGCCCCAGCGTGACCAGCCCGATCGGGCCCGGCTCCATCCCCGCGGCCTGCGGCCAGCCGTCATGCGTCACGGCCGAAATGCCGTGTTCGGCCAGAAGATGGGCAATGCGTTCACGCGCGCCACGGGTCCACGCCGAGACATACGTACGCCGACCGGACTCCGCCCATTTTCGTGCCTGATCGGCCAGTGCAGGGAAGACGGCCTCGCGGCTGCCGCCATCTTGCGCACGCGCGAACAGGATCCCCGGTCGTCCACCGGCATCGATCCCGGGCGCACCGTCGGGTCTGGCGAACGGGCTGAGCGCGAAACACGGTCCCTTGGCCAAGGCCGCTGACCACTCCGACCGTTCGAGATACAGCCTGTGGGGCGGCAACGGCCGATACGGCACCTCCCCCTCGCGCGATGGCATCTTCCGGGCCTCGAAATGATCGGCGATCATCTCCAGCCGCGCGGTCAGCATTTCGGGAACCTGGTAGTCCATGCTGACCGACACAGGGCCAAGATAGTCGAACAGCGTGTCCATCCGCTCGTGGAACAGGCTGATCCAGTGTTCCATCCCGGCAAAGCGGCGACCGTCGGACACGTGCTCATACAGCGGATCCGACGTGGCGGCGGGGCCAAACGCGTCGCGCCAGCCCTCCCGGAACCGGGTCACCGACGCCGGGTCGAGCGAAAATTCCGCAACCGGCCGCAACACCATCGCGCCGATTTTTTTCGTCGAACGCTGGGTGATCGGGTCGAAACGACGGATGTTGTCCACCTCGTCGCCGAACAGGTCGAGGCGCACCGGCTCGACCTCGCCCGCTGGATAGAGGTCGAAGATCCCGCCGCGCGTTGCGAACTCACCCGGTTCCATGACCGTGTCGGTGCGCGTGTAGCCGTTGGCGATCAGCAGTTCGATCAGGAATGCCTGATCGAGGCTCTCGCCCGTGCGGACGGTCAGCGACTGCCCCTCCAGCGCCTTGCGCGGCGGCACGCGCTGCGTCAGGGCGGACACCGTCGTCAGGACGATCCGGCCGGTGCGCGGCGCGGGCTCCAGCAGGCGGGTCAGGGCCGCGACGCGCTCGGCCACCAGTGACGGATTTGGCGAGACGCGATCGTACGGCAGGCAGTCCCAGGCCGGAAAGCGGACGACGTCGACCTCGGGCGCGAACCACGCGATCAGATCAGCCAGCCGCGCCAGTGTCGCATCGTCGCGCGCGATATGAAGCAGCGGACCGTCGTGTTCGCCCAGTCGGCGGACCAGAAGACGGGCGTCAAACCCGTCCGGCGCGCCCCAGATGGTCGCGGGTGCGGTCGCGTCGGCCATGGTTACGCCTCGTCGCGCGGATCGCGGATACGCGCCTGCCGGACCGGGTCGTTTGCGTCGGCCAGAATGGCCCGCAACATCGCACTGTCCTTGTCCGGGGGCACCGGCATGCGTCCGGTCAGCCAGTCGGCCAGATCGGCGTCGGGCAGATCCATCACCGCCTCCAGCGCATCGAGCTCGGCATCGCTCATCGTCGCCAGACGCGGCGCCACGAAGCCGCCGATCAGGATATCGGTCTCGTGCGTGCCGCGATGATTGGCACGATAAAGGATCCGGCGACGGCGGGAGTCGAGGGCTTCGGCCGACGCGGCCTGCGGGGTTTCATTGTGCGGCATGACGGCAGTAGCCTATAGCTCCGCCACGCTCCTCTGTCAGCCCGCAAACGCCCCCGATCAACACACCCGAGCCACGCGACACGCCCCCTTGCCGTCTTCCCTTCCCGCCGACCCGGAGTCCGGTCTCGCGCCGCTGTTCGCACCGATCGCCGCGCTGGGCGTCAAACCCGCCGCCGAACGACTGATGGCGCGTGCCTGCGGCGGCGGACGGGTGATCGACCTTCTGTTCCATCTGCCCGACTCCATGATCGACCGTCGCGCGCGTCCCGCACTGGCCCGCGTCGTGCCGGGCGGGGTGGCGACC
>NZ_JABXXR010000022.1 GCF_013376175.1 Ameyamaea chiangmaiensis | reverse complement strand
GTGCCCCGGGCGCCCGGCGCGCAGGGCCTGACAGGCGGCGACCAGAGCCGGGCTCTGCTTGCCGCCGTCGCACAGACGGTGCGCGTCCGCGCCGCAAATCTGGGTCGCGTCTTCGGTGTCGGATGCCAGAACGTCGCGCGCGACCTCCAGATCCTGATCCTTCGTGCGTCCCTCTTCCGCCGTCACCTGATCCTGCGTCTTGTGCATCTCCTTGAGTGCATCGATACAGGCCGGGCTAGCCTCGTCCGGGCTGGTCTGCAGAACCGCAAGATAGCGCTGGAGCAGCCGGCTGAGCATCGCGTTGTCACCGCCATCCTCCTGCGCGCGTGCCGCCGGCATCGCGATCAGCAGGGCAAGAATGGTCAGAACGCTCTTCTTCACGGTCGTCGGCCCCCGATCAACACGACATTTCGGCCCCACACACCGGGGGGCTGAACGGCGCACACCATGTCGCAGGGGGGCCGTGCTGACAAGCTTTCACCCTCTGTCCGTCGCTCTTTGATACGCGGGCCGAAGGTGCACCGTCCCTCCCGGCCGATGCGCAAGACCTGTCCCGGACGCGCGATTCTGTCCATGTGAATCGTCGACACCGTGCGATCGGCAAGGAGGGATGCATCCTGTGTCGAGACAAGGACAAGATTGCCCTGGCCCATCGTCCAAGCGGCGTCTCACGTGTGTCACGTGCGGCAGGGTTCAGACCGTTACAGGGTTCATCCATGATCACGACACGGGGCACACCGATGAACGCCGTGCAGATCATGACGGTGAATACCGCGGCGTCAAAGAGGGCGGCGCCACTGTCGCGATCAGGGGTGCTGTCGAATGCCGCCACGAGGAACGGACCGTCGATCAGCAGCAGCTCGGTCTCTGCGGCGCGCCCCACACGGCCGCCGCGGCCTGAAACAGCCCGAGAGACGTGGCGACACAAGAAAGCGATCGCGCCTCCCCGGTCACGCGCCCGCCCGTGCGGCACGGCGCGCGTTGAACGCGACGTCCCAGCCGTCATGGTCGGTCTTGATGGGATGATAAAGCCGCGCACGCTCTTCGAACGTGTCGGGGGCCTCGTGGAAATAAGCCGTGCGCGCGGGACGCCAGATGAAGGTGCCCGGGCGCAGCAACGTGTCTCCGGGCGTATTGCGATAGGTGGGTACATGGCTGCGCCCGCTGGTCGCCCCGTCACGCAGATCGCGCAACGACAGGCCTGAGGCGACGGTCACGGTGGGCAGAACGAACTCGTGGTGCCCACCCCACGCGGGATCGGACGCCGCCGCGCAATACCGTTCGATCAGGCGGCGCGACGCGCGCATGATCGGGTGAAACCCACGCCGCCACTGTGTACGTGCGACCGACGCGGGGGTGCGGGCGGTCGTCCAGTGATGCCAGCCCGGCTCGCTGTCCGGGCTGGTGACGGTCGTGGTCAGAAGATCGGTCGTATCCGTGGCGAACGGCGCGAAAAACTCCGCCCAGTGGCCCGCGTAATCGACGTCGTATTCCATGACCCAGACAAACCGCCGCGCGGCGGCCAGCGCGCAGGGCATGAACATCGTGTCGCCCAACCCGTTCATGATCCCGCCATTGGCAAGCATCTGGGCGTAGCGCGCGGGCATGATGCGTTCCGGTGGCGCGACCGGCAGATCCGTCTGTGGCGCGGGCATGTCCCCGTCATTGAGCACAAAATGCCAGTCGATCAGATGGCCGCTCTCACGCAGCAGCCGCTGAAAATGTCGTTCGACAGCCGCGCCGCGCACATGCGTGACGAACACGCCGGCCGATCGCGGGCGCACGCGCCGCTGCCACACGCGTCTCAGCAGTCCCGTCACGCATGCCCCCCATCGCTGTCCTGCCGATCGCATGATCTGCTACTGTGTGCACTTTAGCAATTAATAGGGCTGTGTTCGCACCCCGGTGCCGCCTTGCAGAAGGATCATGACCATGACTCAACGTGTTGCCGTCGTAACCGGTGGAAGCCGTGGCATCGGCGCGGCCGTTGCCGAACAGCTCGCGGCCGACGGCTTTGACCTCGTCATCACCTATGTCCGGGGCGCCGGCGCGGCGGAGGATCTGTGCCGCCGGGTGGAGGCGACCGGTCGTCGGGCCGTGGCCGTGCAGGCGGACGGCGCCACGACCGACGGCAACCGCGCCGTGATCGCCGGTGCGATCAAGGCGTTCGGGCGGATCGACGTTCTGGTGTGCAATGCCGGAATGTTCGACGCCAAGAGCATCGCGGACGCGGGGGTGGAGGACATCGACCGTGCGCTGAACCTGAACCTGCGCGCCGTGATGGTCGAGACGCACGAGGCCGTGCAGCACATGGAACGCGGCGGCCGCATCATTCTGATGGGCTCCGCCTTCGCGGGGCGCGCGCCGTTTGCCGGCCTGTCGCTGTATGCCGCGAGCAAAGCTGGGCTGCGCGGGTTCGCGCAGGGAGCCGCACGCGACCTCGGCCCCAAGGGGATCACGATCAATGTGGTCGAACCGGGGCCGATCAATACGGACATGAACCCGGCCAACACCGAAGGTGCCAAGGCGCTGGCGGCCTTCACGGCCACAGGCGCATACGGCGTGGTGCGGGACATCGCGCGCGCGGTCGCGTTTCTGGCCAGCCCCGATGCAAGCTACATCACCGGCGCGGCGTTTCCCGTCGATGGCGGCCTTCTGGCCTGAACCTCAGTCCGCGATTGCCGTCAGTGTCGCGTCTACCGCTTCGATCAGGATGTCGATATCGGCGTCCGTCATCGGGGTGGACAGCGCCATGAGGCCATAGGCCGCGATCATCACGCCCCGCTCCAGCAGGCCGCGATGAAACGCGGCCAGCCGCGCACGGGCCGTGGGGTCGGCATAGGCGCCGCGATAATCGTCGCCCGCCTCTGCGCTGAAATGCACTTTCAGCAGCGATCCGCACCCGACGCAGCGCCCGGGCAGGCCGGTACGCATGAAGGACGCATTCACCGCCGCCTTCACCCGCTCTCCCATGACGTCGAGACGCGCGAACGACTCCGGCGTCAACAGGGTCATCGCTGCCAGACCGGCGGACATCGTGACCGGATTGGCCGAGAACGTGCCGCCATGCGGCAGGACCGGCCGCCGACCGCGCGGATCGAACACCGCCATCACATCGGCGCGACCGCCAAGCGCCCCGACCGCAAACCCCCCGCCGATGATCTTGCCCATGGCCGTCAGGTCCGGCCGCAAGCCCAGCCGCCCCTGCGCGCCCCCATGGCCGAGGCGCAACGTGATCACCTCGTCCAGGACCGTCAGGGCGCCATGCGCATGGGCAAGGGTGGCCAGTCCGTCGAGGAACGCCATCCCGGCTGGCACGAGTCCGGCGCGATTTGGCATCGGATCGATCAGAACGGCCGCGATCGTTTCACCATACAAGGCAAACGCCGTCCGCGCTGCCGCAAGATCGTTCATCGGCACCACGATCACTTCGTCCAGCATGCTTTGCGGCGTGCCGCGCACGTACGCCACGGACGGCGCGGGCGACGTCCAACGCTCCGGCGGCGTATCCAGGCTTACTTCCACCAGATCGTACGAGCCATGATACGCGCCCTCGATCTTCAGGATGCGCGATCGGCCGGTGAACGCACGGGCGGCCTTGACGGCGGTCATGACCGCTTCCGTGCCAGAATTGGTGAAGCGTATCTGCTCGACAGAGGCGATGCGATCTACCAGCAGTTCCGCAAGCTCGATCTCGGCGGGCGTCGGTGCGCCGAACGCGGTACCCCGGGCTATCTGCGCCGCAGCGGCGGCGGTGACCGCCGGATGCGCGTGCCCATGGATCATCGCGGTGAAATTATTGATCACGTCCAGATAGACCCGGCCGTCTGCATCCGTCACCCGGCACCCTGCCCCTTGCACCAGATAGAGCGGAAACGGGTCGTAGAAGACCGTCGTGCGCGTGTTGCCACCCGGCATGACGCGACACGCACGCTCGTAGAGAGCCCGCGAACGGGGGGCAAAGTCGACGGACGGGGCGTCGGGCATTGGTGGGGCCTGATGATCGTGACGATCCCGCAACACTCACACACATTGTCCGCACCGCCAAGCGGCCGCGGGCCCTGGCAGCACTTCAAGCCGCCGGCGTTGCCGTGTCTCCAAGATCGAGGTAGGCGCGCTTGGCATCAAAGAACGCCCGGTTCAGGTCCAGTTCGCAGGCGATCACCGTCAGGCACGACAGTGCCCGGTTCAGGTCCATGTGCACGTGCAGATCGGTCTGCCCGGCCGCACTGTAGCGCAGGGCCGCGATCGCCTGCCGGGTCGCGCGCACGGTGCGCCCGTAGTGGCCGCCGAACCGGCCACTGAACTGCGCCATCCGCTCCATCATGCCGACCAGCGACTGCTGGCTGTGCTCCGGCAGGGCGCCGGACGCCATGATCTGGCGCAGACGGCGGACATTCAGCGCGATCGTCATCGACGACAGGATGCCCTTCAGATACGCGTCGATGACCGGCTCCGGCGCGCCCGTCCCGTTGCGCAGCAACCGCACGAACCGGTCCACGCCGCGGGCCACGACGTCGTTGCCCGCGTCCGGGTGGCGCCTGCGCGCCAGACCGCGCAGACTGCGCAGGATTTCCGCCCGCATGCTCCAGCGCAGCGCCGTCGGGTCCAGCGGCAGCACCACGCGAAAGGCGACCATCGCATAGGCGATGCCGAGGGCCAGCGGCAAGGCGGTGTTGAAATATATGATTTCGTCGACCTTGGTCTGGTTGCTCGGCGCAATCAGGATCGGCAGGAACAGGTTGTAGGCCACCGCGATCAGCGCCAGCGGCGGGGATGCAAACGCCATGCCGCCGAACAGCGTCCCAATCCCGAGGAAATACGCCAGCAGCTCGAAATCCGACGGACCGGCGAGCAGCCACAACCCCAGCACGCCGCCCCCGACAGCGGCCAGAAGCGAGCCGATCAGGAATCCGCGCGACGCCACGGCGGGCTGCTCGAGCGTCGAGAACAGGCTGCAGATGATCGAGACGAACATCAGGAAGAACAGGCCCTGCGGCCACGCCGTCGCGATCCAGATCACCCCCGCGCCAAAGACGGTCAGTGCCGCGCGCAGGCTGTTGCCCCCAGCCTGCCGCCAGTCGCGGAACGTGCGGATCGGTTCGTGGAAATGGTCATGGGCGATCGGATACTGCGTCTTCTGGAACTGGGTCACGGCCTCACCCAGGGCCGCCAGCATCTCGCCCAGCGCCGAGAGCAGCATGCGCTGGTTGACATGCGCGCTTTCGCTCACGGGGTCGGCGTCCAGCGCACCGGGACCGGCGACGCCGGTCGCCACCGCGCCGTGGTGCCACTCGTTCAGGAACGATCGTTCTATCGCGCTGGCGCAGTCACCGCGCAGGACCCCGACGTCGGCCAGTATCCCGCGTCCGTCGCCGACGGACAGGGCGTCGGCCATGCGCGCCATCAGGGCACGGGCGCGCGTGGCCAGAGGCGCGAAGTCCGCATCGTGAGGGTCCGCGCCCGAGCGGATCAGCGCGGCGATAGCGAGACCGCGTGACATCAGGTCGGCGACCCAGCCCATCGCCGCACGCGCATGGTCGCCCTCGTGCCCACGGTTGCGGCCCAGTTCCACCTCGGCGAATTCGACCTGGTCGGTCAGGTCGGCAATGGTGGAGAACAGCGCCCGTGTGGCCGAAAACGCCTCCAGATTGCCCCCCAGCAGCGCGCCCAGCGTATGCCCGGCCTGCGAGAGGGCGGTGATGAAGTTGTGGTTCAGTCGCTCATGCGCCCGCTGCTCCAACCGGAACTGAAACAGCGACGACACCGTCGTTTCCAGCACGATGCCCAGAAGAATGTAGGTCGCGCGTGCCATCGCGACCTCGAACACATGGTTCGGGTCCGCGACACCGTCGAGCGAAATGATCGCGTAGGTAAAGCCGCTCGCCCGCATGCCATGAATGCGGTAGTTGGTCATGGTGGGCGGCCCGGGCAGCAGCGTCCCGATAAAGCAGAAACTGCCGATCCCGGCCGCCAGCAGAAGGATGAACAGCAAGGGCTGCTGCGGCGTCGCCGCCACCAGCGCGACGGCACAGATGGTGCCCACGACCATGCCGAACAGGTGCCATCGCGCCTTGGCCAGACTCTTGCCCCGGCCGCCCTGCGCCACCATCCAGACCGTCAGTGCCGCCCACTGGGGGCTGCTGAGTTGCCACCACAGCGCGATTCCCAGCGCGATCACCGATGTGATCGCCGTGCGCAACGCGTAGCCGAAGTTAAGCAATCCCGGCTGATACAGCCAGCGCAAGCCATCGGTCGACGGCGCGGCGGGCCAGAGCGCTTTCCACGCCCGGCGCACGCGCATGACGACCGGCTGGACCGCGAGCGGAATTTCGTTCACCGGCGGGCCCATGGCGACCGGCTCTCGCCCGCGCTCCGGGCCTTGCACCCGGTCATGGCGTTGTGCCCGTCACCGCTACAGTTCCGTTTCATCGGCCAAAATCCTAGCAGTTCGCTCACTTCGCGGTTACGCTCCCCCCTACATAACTGCTGTCCGGGAAACGAATTGGTCCGACAGCCATCGTCCCCGCACGCGCCAGGAGCCCGATGTGACCGAACGCCCGCTGTTTCCCGATACGCCCGTGGACGCTTTCCTCTTTGACATGGACGGGACGATCCTGACATCCATCCTGGCCACCGAGCGCGTCTGGACCCGCTGGGCGCGACATCACGGGATCGACGTCAATACATTCCTGCCGACCATCCACGGCATACGCGCGATCGAGACGATACGTCGCCAGAACCTGCCCGGCGTCGACCCCGAGGCCGAAGCCCGCTGGCTGACCGAACAGGAACTGGCCGACACCGACGGCATCGCCCCCGTCCCCGGCGCACTGGCGTTCCTGCACAGCCTGCCACCCGACCGCTGGGCGGTCGTCACGTCGGCTCCCCGCGATCTCGCCCTGCGCCGGATCGCGGTGGCCGGGCTGCCGCTGCCGGACGTGCTGGTCACGGCCGACGACGTGACACGGGGAAAGCCGGCCCCGGACTGTTTCGAGCTGGGCGCCCGCCGGCTGGGCGTCGATCCGCGCCGCTGCGTGGTGTTCGAGGACGCGCCCGCCGGGATCGCGGCGGGCAAGGCCGCCGGGGCGCAGGTGGTGGTGATCACCCATACCCACCAGCATCCGGTCGACACGCCCTTCACGGCCGTGCCCGGATACGAGCATCTGCGCACCGCCGCCCGCGCGGACGGCACGATGTCCCTCGTCGAGATCGCGTGACGGGGCTCGCACCCCACGCCGTCTGCGTAAACTGACCCAGATCAAGGACGCGGGCGCCGACGCAGCCTATAATCCCGCACCCAATTGCAGGGCTGCCATGCTTTTCCCTGATGGCTGGGCGCGCCCGCTCGATCGGCCGGGGCGTGAGGGCGCGTCGGGGCACGGCCCGGACGCACCCCGGGTCGGGCAGCCACCCCTTGTACCCGCCACTTCGCAAACATGCCTGTCAAAACAAAGCAGAACCGGCATCCGACCGACCGGAACGCCCCTCGCTGACAAACCCACGGCATCCATCGAGTGGCACTCGTCTATATTCAATCGTTTATAGTCATGACGTATCAATCAGCAGAATACACATAGCTTTTATTTGACATACGTAAGCATCATAGCCGACACGCGCTTTATTCGCCGCTTTCGGCGCGCGATCACCTGATTGTCACTATCGGATCGATCTGCCATGTCGGGTGCATCATGGTGAACGATACGTCTTCTCGACATCGGGGTGCTTTCACCCTGCTCAAGCGCGCGGTCGGCGCGGCCATTCTCGCGGGTGTCGTGGGGGGCGGCGGCTTCCTCGCCTACGCCTGGTATCCGTCCATTGCTCCGATCGCCAAACCCGCCGCCTCGTCCTTCTCCGACGAGGCCGTGCGGCGCGGTGCGCTGGTCGCGGCAGCGGGATACTGCGCGGAGTGTCACACGCGCCAGGATCGCGGCGGCGGTCCGGCATTGGCCGGTGACTACGCGATGGAGACGCCGTTCGGCGCCATCTACTCGCCCAATATCACGCCCGACCCCGAAACAGGCATCGGTCACTGGTCCGAGGCCGCGTTCAAGCGCGCCATGAATCGCGGCGTCTCGCGCGACGGCAGCCATCTCTATCCCGCCTTCCCGTTCGACCATTTCACCAAGGTCAGCGATCAGGACGTTGCCGATCTCTACGCCTATCTGATGACGCGCGCGCCGGTGCATATGGAACATCGTGCCAACACCGTGCCGTTCCCGTTCAGCATCCGCCTGCTGCAGGCCGGCTGGAAACTGATGTTCTTCACGCCCGGACGGTTCAGGCCCGACCCGAACCACGACACCCAGTGGAACCGTGGCGCGTATCTGGCCGAGGGCGACGCGCATTGCGGCTCCTGCCACACCCCGCGCAACCTGCTGGGCGCGGAGAAAGCCAGCCACGCCTATGATGGCGCGGTCATCGACGGCTGGATCGCCCCGCCGCTGAACGACCACAACCCGACGCCGGTCGTCTGGACCGAGGACGAGCTGTTCGCCTACCTGCGTCACGGCGTCGCCCCGCTCCATGGCTCGGCCGCCGGTCCGATGGCGCCGGTTCCGCACCAGTTCCTCAGCCAGTTGCCGGAATCCGACGTCCGGGCGATCGCGCACTATTATGCCGATCTCGATCACGCCGCCGCCCGCGCCGGACAGGATCAGGCCGCCATCGCCGTCGCCATGGCCCAGTCGAAAATCGATTTGACCGGCCCGCAGACCGACCCGGACGCGCGCCTGTATCAGGGTGCCTGCGCCGCGTGCCACTACAACGCCGCGCCCGCCCCCGTGTCCGGGCGGCCGGAGCTCGCGCTGAACAACGCGCTGTGGCTGGATGAGCCGAACAACCTGTTCATGGTCATGCTGCACGGGATCGGGGCCGCCGAGGGACAGGACGGCATTGCGATGCCGAGCTTCTATGCCGGTCTGAGCGATGCCGACATGGCGCGGATCGCGGCCTATCTGCGTCGCACCCGCACCACCCGGCCGCCCTGGACCGATCTCGAGAAAAAGGCCGCCGCGATGCGCGCCACCCTGAAAACCCCGCCGATCAATGCCTCGCACTGATCCGGCCGCGCACGCAGGGGATACCACTATGAAAACGACGTTTGAACTCAACGGCAAACCCGTCTCGGTCGAGGCACCCGGCGATACCCCGCTGCTGTGGGTGCTGCGCGACGATCTCGACCTCACCGGCACCAAGTTCGGCTGCGGTATCGGCGAGTGCGGAGCCTGCACCGTCCATGTCGGCGGTCGCGCCACCCGGTCGTGCATCACGCCGCTGTCCTCGATCGAGGGGGCGGCCGTCACCACGATCGAAGGCCTCGATCCCGCGGGGGAGCACCCGGTGCAGGTCGCCTGGCGCGATATCCAGGTGCCCCAGTGCGGCTACTGCCAGTCCGGACAGATCATGCAGGCCGCGAGCCTGCTGAAGGACTATCCCCACCCCACGGATGACGAGATCGACGGCGTCATGGGCGGCAGCCTGTGCCGCTGCATGACCTATATCCGCATCCGCAAGGCCATCAAGCAGGCCGCGGCACAGGCCGCCGGCCAGCCCGGCGAACAGACGGGCGGAGACGCGACCCATGGGTAAACTCGAACGCATCGCCGCCCGACAGGATGGTCGCGCGCTGTCGCGTCGCGGCTTCCTGCTGACCGCCGGAGGCGCTGGTTTCGTGTTCGGGTTCGCCCGGCCGGCCAGCGCCGCCCAGACCTATCCCTCCGCCGTTCCCGGCGGACTGTTCGAGCCCACGATCTGGTGCGCGATCGGTCCCGACGGCACCGTCAACGTGAACATCATCCGCGCCGAGATGGGCCAGCACGTCGGTACCGCGCTTGCCCGCATCATCGCCGACGAAATGGAAGCCGACTGGGACAAGGTGAAGATCACGCAGGTCGACACCGACCCGAAATGGGGCCTGATGGTCACCGGCGGCTCCTGGTCGGTGTGGATGACGTGGGACGTGTTCCGTCAGGCCGGCGCCGCCGCCCGCACCGTGATGATCGAGGAAGGTGCGAAGCTGCTGGGCACGACGCCGGCCGCCTGCTCTGCCCGCAACGGCATGGTGACAGGCAACGGCCGCAGCATCAGCTACGGCGATATCGTGGCACGTGGTCGCCCCACACGGCAGTTCACGCCCGATGACATGGCCAAGCTACCGCTGAAACCCGCGACGGAACGGCGCCTGATCGGCAAGCCGGTCGCGGCCCTCGACATTCCGGCCAAGACCACCGGGCAGGCAATCTACGGCATCGACGTCAAGATCGACGGCATGGTCTATGCCCGGCCCAAGATGCCGCCGACCCGGTACGGCACGAAGGTCCTGTCGGTCGATGAGACCGAGGCGCGTACGATCCCCGGCTATCAGCGTCATGTGGTGCTGGACGATCCTTCGGGCATCGTGCCCGGCTGGGTCGTCGTGATCGCGAGCACTTATCCGGCCGCGATCCGCGCGGCCGACGCGCTGAAGGTCGAGTGGTCCCCCGGCGAGACGCACACGGTGACCGAGGCCGAGATCATCGCCCATGGCCACGCGCTGATCGCCAGGCCCGACGGCGGCACCTACGTGTTCGACGACAAGGGCACGCAGGATGCGCTGCACGAGGCCTCCCGAGTCATGGAGCGCAGCTACACCTGCGCGTCAGTCGCGCACTATCAGCTCGAACCCGTCAACGCCATCGCCCGCCACATCGACGGCCAGTGGGAGATCCATACCGGCAACCAGTGGCAGTCCCTTGTGCTGCCGCAGCTTGCCAAGGCGCTCGCGGTGCCCGCCGAACAGATCGTCATGCGGACCTATCTGCTGGGCGGTGGGTTCGGACGGCGGCTCAACGGCGACTACGCCGTGCCGGCCGCGCTGGCGTCCAAGGCGCTGGGCGGTGTGCCGGTCAAGCTGATCCTAACGCGATCGGACGACATGGCGTTCGACTCGATCCGCTCGCCCTCCGTTCAGACCATTCGCGCCGGCCTCGACCCGCAGGGCCACGTCACGGGCATGCGCTACGACGCCGTCGCGGGCTGGCCGACCGAGGTCATGGCACCGGCCTTCATGCAGAAAGGCGTGGACAACAAACCCTATGACCAGTTCGCCGTCGCGGGTGCCGACCATTGGTATCAGGTCGGGCCGATGCAGTTGCGCGCCATCAGCAACGATCTGGCCAACCGTACCTTCCGTCCCGGCTGGCTGCGTTCGGTCAGCGCCGGCTGGACGCCATGGGCGCTGGAGTCATTCCTCGATGAAGTCGCGCACGACCTGAAAAAAGATCCGCTGGCGATGCGCCTGTCGATGCTGACGGCACAGGGGCGCAACGCCGGCTCCGCGCCGGATTCCAACGGGGGCGCGAAGCGGCAGGCCGCCGTACTACAGCGTCTGGCCGACAAGATCGGCTGGGGCCGCACCACCCTGCCCGCCGATACCGCGCTGGGCCTTGCGACCAGTTTCGGCCAGGAGCGCGGCATGCCCACCTGGACCGCTGGCGCCGCACAGGTGCATGTCGATCGCAAGACCGGGGTCGTAACCTGCCAGAAACTGTGGCTGGTGATCGATGCTGGCACGATCGTCGATCCGGGCGGCGCACTGGCCCAGACCGAGGGCGCGGCCCTGTGGGGTCTGAGCATGGCGCTGTTCGAAGGGTCAGAGATCGTCGGGGGCACCATACGGGACCGAAACCTCGACACGTACACGCCGCTGCGTATCCCCGATGTTCCGGACATGGACATCGAATTCGCGGACAGCACCGAAAAGCCAATGGGACTGGGCGAGCCGGGCGTCACCGTCATTGCACCCGCGATCGGCAACGCAGTGTTCAATGCCGTCGGTGCGCGTCTGCGGCACCTGCCCATCAGACCCGAAGCCGTGCTGGCGGCCCTGCACGACACGACCACGGCCTGAACCGCAAGGCAGCCTCCCTGATCAAGCCATTGTGACATTTTATGTCATATCGTACACGCAGCCATGAGGGGCCGGCCCATAACAGGCCGGCCCGTAACCTCAGGACACGGAACGAACCCATGCGTCTTCTTGCTTCCCTGACCGCTGTCGCGACAGTGCTCGCCGGCCTGTCCACCGCACAGGCCGCGTCGCTCCACACCGATTGGGAAAAATTCAAGGCGGGGCACGCATTGCGTCGCCTGTCCGCGGATGGTCAGCGCGCGTTGGCCGACATCGCGACGGCGCACGATCTTCTGGCGCAGGGCAAGACAGACGCCGCCATTCCTTCGCTGTATGACGCCCAGAAGCGACTGGCCGCAGCCGGCAAGGCGCGGCAGAACTTCATTGCAGCCGAGAGCGACCTTCATCCCGCGCCGCAGCATCCGGCGGCACCTGGCCACGCGCCGGTCACGGCACCCACGGCGTGGATTCCGGTGGGCGGCGAATTCATCGTGACGGACACACTCGCTCCGGAACAGAAAAGCGCCGTCGCCACGGCCAACCAGCAGCTCAAGGCCGGTCAGACCAAGGACGCTGCCCAGACAATGCAGATCGTGGACCAGAACACGGACTTCATCCTTGCGCTGGCCCCCCTCGCCCAGACCCAGGGCGCCCTGAACCGCGCAACGGTGTTCACGGAAGGCCGTGATGCCAAGGACGCAGTGGACGCACTCGACCAGATTGCCGCCAGCCTTGTGTTCGTGTCCGAAGACGTGAACGAGGCAGCCGTGCCGGCACCCGCCAAGCACTGAAGCCCAAACGGCGTCAAAGGGGCGAGGCGTTCCCGCCTCGCCCCTCGCGACGCTTCAACCGACAGCGGCCGCGATATCGCGGCGCGCGGCTTCGAACGCCGCAGCACGACCTTCATCGCCCATGGCCACCCCCTCCGCGCGAATGACGACGACGTTCGTCAGACCGATGAAGCCCAGCACGGCGCGCAGATAGGTCTCATGATGCTCCAACGCAGCCGCCGGGCTGCCGTCGGAATAGACACCGCCGCGTGACGACACCAGATAGAGCGTCTTGCCCGTAGGCAGCAGCCCTTCCGGACCATTTGCCCCATAGCGGAACGTCCGACCGGCCACGATGACGCGGTCGATCCAGTTCTTGAGCTGGGACGCAATACCGAAATTATACATCGGCGCGCCGATCACGATCGCCTCGGCGGCAAACAGTTCGTCAATGAACGCCGCCCCACGGGCCAGATCGGCGGCCAGCGCCGGGTCCGTGACCTCGGCCCCGTGCAACGCGGCCAGATGAGCACCCGTCAACGGCGGAACAGGGTCCGCGACAAGGTCATGCGTAATGACCTGCGCGCCCGGCGCACGCGCCTGCATGGCCGCCACCAGTTCGGCCGACAGGACGCGACTGACAGACGCATCGCCCAGAATGCTCGAATCCAGATGAAGAATGGTCATGGTGAAAAACTCCTCGGAAGAAACACGACATCTTCCGTCCCACAGCCAGACCCTCCGGAAAAGGTGCTATTATCCGGCACTTTCCATCGGTTTTTCAGATGGATCAGGTAGCGGGACCCCCGGCCATGGCCGGGCACCGGTCATATGTTCCAGCCGCCCCGCTTCCGAGCAGCGCCGCAGACGCTCGATCAGCCACCGACCGGCCGGTCCGGGCGGACGAGAGACCGGATAGACCGCCGACATGGGCAACAGCAGCCCGTCGGCGGGAACATCCTCAATCGCCAGCCGCACAAGCCGCCCCGCGGCAATGTCTCCGTTCACGAGATGCAGGGGCATGCCACCCCAGCCGAGACCATCGAGCAGGAACGCGTGTTTTGCGAACAGATCGGCCAGCCGCCATGTCGAGGACGACATGACCCCGAGGTCCCGGCCCTTCGACAGATCGGACCGGTCCGTCAGCACGAGTTGCGTATGATGCGCCAATGCGGCGCGCGGGATCAGTCCGTCCCATGCGGCCAGGGGATGGTCGTGCGCCGCGACCATGACCAACCGGACCGCGCCCAGACGCTCCTCCGTCAGGCCCGGCGGCATGCTGGGCAGCGAGCCGACGATCCCAAGTCCCGCGCGCCCGTCGAAGATCGGTTGATACGCAGCCCCCAGTGCCTCGCTGTAAAGCCGCAGACCGACCTGCGGGAAACGCGCGCGGAATTCACGCGCGGCGGCGGTCATGATCTCGAACGGAAAGAACACGTCCACCACGACCGACAACTCGGCCTCCAGCCCCGAGGCCATGCCCCGTGCCCGCGCCTTGAGCGTCTCCACCGAACCGACGATGGCACGCGCATCGGTCAGCAGGACCGTGCCCTGCGCCGTCAGGCGCGGATAACGGCCCGAGCGGTCGAACAGCACGACGCCGATCTGGGCCTCGAGCGCACCCACCATCTCGCTGACCACCGACTGGGAGCGACGCAGCTTCCGGGCGGCCGCGGAGAAACTGCCCTCCTCGACGGCGGTGACGAAGCAACGCAACTGGTCGAGCGAAACGCCATCGAGCATCCGGGCCTGTTCCTTTGCGCGGTCGACGCCACGCGGGCTGCCGCGCTCAGTGCGTGGCGGGGGGCGGCGCGATCTGTCCGTTCTGCTCCGTGACGGTCGCATCGGGCGTGACCGTACGGTTCATGACCTCGAACGACACGGCGTCGCGGGTCGTGACATCGACGTCGTCGCCGACCTTGAGCGTGCCCAGAAGCGCCTGCATCGCCTTCGTGTGCAGCGTGACAGTCCGGGTCGCGCCATCGGCGTCGCTGAACGTCACGACATGCTTGACCGGGTCGATCGCCAGCAGGTGCACACGCTGCCGCCGGGTCGAGACCATCGTGCCATGCGGGTGGTGCCTGACGTAGCCACGGGCGGTGGACACGGTCGACTCCGGCAGGGGCGATCCGGGCTGCGAAATCTCCGCGTCCATCGTCTGGAAGAAGCGCAGGTTGATCTGGTCGCCGGGCTGCAGATGCGGCAGCGCGTGCGCCTGCGTCGGGATCACGACACTGATCAGACCGCCATTATGATCACGCAACAGGACCGTGTGGCTATCGGGATCGACCGTCTCCACGACGGCGGCAGTCGTCTGATTGCCGGTAATCACGCCTTGCGCACGCAGCGACACGGCCGGTGCGGACAGGGCAACCGCACAGCCCACGGGAATGACGCACGAACGTGCAAGACGCAGGATCAGCGAAGACACCATGACAGGGTTCGGGCCTCTTTTGTGTTGCATAAAGGACAGACCCCCGAGGCATATCCCCTTTGTCCCGGACAGACAACGCATGGCGTCCCCTCCCCGGCGATCCGTTCCCGCTCGACGCCGTGGTCGCCCAACAGATTGTGAAGACAGGGCCGCCTTTGCGAAAAGTGCCGCTTTTCCGCGCCCTTCCCATATGCACGCGCGCGGCGCTGTTGTCTGGATCGATCCAGACCGCCCTTGTCCGGACCGGCTGCCGCCATTATCCCCGAAGAGGCGGGGCCCCGGTCGCCCTGCGCGTTCTCCGCTACGCAAGGTCCCTCCACCCCGATGTCCGAGCCGTCCGGCCTTTCCTTCTCGCCTGCCTACCAGGTCTTCGGACGCGACGACTGGCGTGCCCTGCGCAAGAACACCCCGCTGACCCTGACGCCTCAGGATTTGGAACGCATCCGCGGCCTGGGTGTCGATCTGTCGCTGCAGGAGGTCGAGGACATCTATCTGCCGTTGTCGCGCCTGCTGAACCTGCATGTCCGCGCCGCCCGGACCCTGCATACAGTGCAGGACAGCTTTCTTAACAACGCGCCGGTGACGTCGCCCTATATTATCGGGATCGCGGGCAGCGTGGCGGCGGGCAAGAGTACGCTCGCGCGCGTCCTGCGCACCATTCTCAGCCACTGGCCCGACCATCCGCGCGTTGATCTGGTGACGACCGACGGCTTTCTTCATCCGCTTGATACGCTCATCGAACGCAAGCTGGCACACCGCAAGGGTTTTCCCGAAAGCTACGACCTGCCCGCAATGATCGCGTTTCTCGCGGCGATCAAGTCCGGCGCGCCAAATGTCAGCGCGCCGGTGTATTCGCATATCGCCTACGACATCGTGCCGCACGAACGGCAGTCGCTCGATACGCCCGACATCCTCATCTTCGAAGGCCTCAACGTCCTTCAGCAGCCACATGGCACAGCGCTTCTTGCGTCCGATTTCTTCGATTTCTCGATTTACCTCGACGCGGAGGAGCCTGATCTGGAGGCGTGGTATATCGACCGCTTCCTACTCCTGCAGCGAACGGCATTCCAGAAACCCTCATCATATTTCCATAACTACCGCGACCTCTCCGTGCCCGAGGCAACGACCCTTGCGCGCCGGTTCTGGTCCGACATCAATCTGATCAACCTGCGCGAAAACATCCGTCCAACGCGCGAGCGCGCGCGCCTGATCCTGCATAAGGCCGGCGATCATCGCGTCGACCGGGTGGCCCTGCGTCTGCTTTAACGCGACGGACACCTTATCACATTTTCCGTATCCTGCGGCAGGGTTCAAAATCCGGCTTGACCGTGGCGCGAGACGTGTGACTACCATCGGCGCCATAAAAACAAGAAAACCGTCGGATGCCGTCATATCAGGAACGCGCAGGCCGAGGGAGGATATCGCCCTGTGACTGAAGCCCCCGATATGCGCAGTCTCGCGTCGCTGATCGATCACACAATCCTTAAACCTGACGCCACACACGCGCAGATTCGCCGATTCTGTGAGGAGGCCCGTCAGTTCGGCTTCCGCTCCGTTTGCGTCAACTCGCTCCACGTTCCCGTCGTGGCGGACTGGCTGGCCGGAAGTGCGGCCGCCGTCTGCGCGGTCGTCGGCTTCCCGTTAGGCGCCGTGTCGCCTGCGATGAAGGCCGCCGAAGCCGCCGAGGCCGTGGCCGGCGGGGCAAGTGAGATCGACATGGTCATCGATATAGGCGCGCTGAAGGACGGGCGGGTCGACGCCGTGCGCGAGGACATCGCCGCCGTGCGGTCGGCGGCACACGACGCGACACTGAAAGTCATTATCGAGACGTGTCTCCTGACGGACGATGAAAAGCGCATAGCGTGCCGCATCGCCGCCATGGCGGGTGCCAATTTCGTCAAGACGTCGACCGGCTTTTCCAGTGGGGGCGCCACAACGGCCGACGTCGCCTTGATGTATGCCGAAGTCGGGCCCACCGTCGGCGTCAAGGCTTCGGGCGGCATCCGGACGCTGGAAGTCGCCCGTGCCATGCTGGCGGCCGGGGCCACACGCATTGGAACCAGCGCCGGAGTAGCGCTCGTCACACAGACGGAGCCCGTCTCCACCGGTTACTGACACCCCTTCCGACATCTGCACATAAGAACCCGAAAAGGGACGAACAGCACGATGATTACGCTCACACGGCGCGGCTTTTCCGGTCTTCTGGCGGCGGGAGCCGTCGGCCTGACACCTCTGTTGCGCGCCTCGGTCGCACGGGCTGCCCCGTTCGATACATCGAAGGTTCCGTCGGGGCTGGGGGCGAAAGACACGAAGAAATACGTGATCGCGACGGTCGTGAAGGTCGACGGGATCGCTTGGTTCGATCGCATGCGGGTGGGCGTGAAGCAGTTCGGCGCCGATCAGGGTCACGACACCTGGATGGTGGGACCAAGTCAGGCCGACGCGGCCGCCCAGGTCCAGATCATCGAAAACCTGATCGCCCAGGGTGTGGACGCCATCTGTATCGTGCCGTTCTCGGTCGAGGCCGTCGAACCGGTGCTGCAGAAAGCCCGCGACCGGGGCATCGTCGTGATTTCCCACGAAGCGTCCAATCTCCAGGCGACCGATTATGATATCGAGGCCTTCGACAACCATGCCTATGGCGCCAAACTCATGGACAATCTCGCCCGCCAGATGGGTGGCGAGGGCAAATACATCGCGACGGTCGGCAGCCTGACGTCCCAGTCGCAGAACGAGTGGATCGACGGCGCCGTCGCCTATCAGGAAAAGAATTTTCCCAAGATGCGACAGGTGGCGCGGCGCATCGAGACCTACGACGACGCGACGACCGACTACAATAAGCTCAAGGAGGTTCTGACCACCTACCCCGATCTGCGCGGCATTCTTGGTGCGCCTATGCCGACGTCGGCGGGTGCCGGACGGCTGATCGCCGAGCGTAACCTGAAAGGCAAGCTGTTCTTCGCCGGAACCGGTCTGGTGTCGGTGGCCGGCCAGTATCTGAAAGACGGTGATATCGCCTACATCCAGTTCTGGGACCCCGCCATCGCCGGCTATGCGATGAACCTGCTCGCGGTTATGGCGCTGGCCAAAAAGCCGATCAAGCCCGGACTCGACCTCGGTCTCGAAGGGTACCACAACCTCAAGGCGGCGGGCCGCGACACGCTTCTGGTGGGCGAGGGTTGGGTCGGCGTGACCAAGGACAATCTGGGCGCTTATAATTTCTGACGCGGAGTGCCGGCATGACCGCGCCCCTTCTCGAACTTCGCGACGTCGTGCGCCACTTCGGGGGCGTCAA
Source organism: Ameyamaea chiangmaiensis (assembly GCF_013376175.1). Taxonomy (GTDB): domain Bacteria; phylum Pseudomonadota; class Alphaproteobacteria; order Acetobacterales; family Acetobacteraceae; genus Ameyamaea; species Ameyamaea chiangmaiensis. Next base: position 14,951 of record NZ_JABXXR010000022.1, on the reverse strand, counting down.
GGCGCTGGACGGCGTGTCGCTCAGCATCATGCCCGGCGAGATTCACTGTCTCGCCGGAGAAAACGGCTCAGGCAAATCGACCCTGATCAAGATCGTATCCGGTGTGAACACGATCGATCGCGGGCACATCCTGGTCGACGGAACGCTGGTCGATACCATGACGCCCCGTCTGGCCATCGCCCACGGGATTCAGGTCATTTATCAGGATTTCTCGCTGTTCGGGAATCTGACGGTCGCCGAAAACCTCGCGCTTGGCGCGGAGGTCCGCGCCGGACGACGACTGGTCAACTGGCGCCGCATGCGCGCGCATGCGCAAGCCGCCGTCGATCGGCTTGGTGTCGCTCTCGATCTCGACGCAACGGTCGACAGCCTGCCCACCTCCGGGCGGCAACTCGTGGCGATCGCACGCGCTCTCATGGCCGATCCGCTTCTGCTGATCATGGACGAGCCGACCACGACCCTGACAAGCCGCGAGGTCGCTGCCCTGTTCGACGTCGTGCGCGACATCCAGTCGCGTGGCATCGCCGTTTTGTTCGTCAGCCATAAGATGCGCGAAATGCTCGCCATCAGCGAGAGGATCACGATCCTGCGCTCTGGCCTTGTGGTCGCCGGCGGCCCGATCGGCCAGTTCGACGAAGCGGGCATTACGCGCCTTATGACCGGCAGCGAGATCGCCGAGGATCCTTACTTGTGGGATGCCTCTCCTGCCACACACCCGGTCCTGGCCGTGCGCGACCTGTCCGTTCGAGGCGTCCTTCACGACATCAACCTGACGATTGGCGCGGGCGAGATCGTCGGCGTGTCCGGTCTGCTCGGATCCGGGCGAACCGAGCTCGCACTCGCCTTGTTCGGATTATTGCCGTCTTACACAGGAACCGTGCAGATCGATGGCCGGGATGTGGCACTGCGTTCTGTGCGCCACGCCATCGCCAACCGCATCGCCTACGTGCCCGAGGATCGGCTGACCGAAGGGCTGTTCCTGCCGGAGTCCATCGATATCAACCTGCTCTGCGCGTCGTTCGACCGGTTGTCGCGCGGCGGCGTTCTGCGGCCTGAGGCCATGCGTGACGCAGCCGCTTCAGCCATCCGGGACATGGCCATCGCGACGCCGACCGGCGAACGACCCGTCGTCGAGTTATCGGGGGGCAACCAGCAACGCGTGGTGATCGGCCGGTGGCTGTTGCGCCACCCCCGTATTCTGATCCTCAACGGTCCGACCGTCGGCGTGGATGTCGGCTCCAAGGCCGGCATTCATCGCACGGTGCGTCGCCTCGCCCGCGAACACGGCATGGCGGTCATCATGATCTCCGACGACCTGCCCGAGCTCATCGGGAACTGTAACCGTGTTCTGGTCATGCATCGCGGTCGCCTTGTCGACGAGGTAGCCGACACGCGCAACGGACCATACGAGACCCGCCGGGCCGAGCGCGCGTTGTCGGACCGCCTGAGAGAACTGGCATGAGCAATACCCTTACCCCCGTCCTTTCGGGCCGCGCCGACTCTCCACGTCTGGCCTGGGTTCTCAAGCGTCCGGAACTTGGGGTCGGCGGTCTGGCGGTCGTCGCGATGGTCGTGATCGGCAGCATCAATCCGGCCTTCTGGGACGCCGCCAATCTGTTCAGCCTTCTGCGGGCGAATGTCATCACCGGGATTCTGGCGTTGGGCGTGATGATCGTCATGCTGTCCGGTGGCATCGACGTGTCGTTTCCCGCCTTCGCCATCGCCGCAATGTATCTCACGATCAAGGGCATGATCGCACTGGGATATGACGGTGTCGTGCTGCCCTTCGCCGTCGCGACGATGATCGGGCTTCTTCTTGGACTGATCAACGGATTATTCGTCTATGGCCTGCGCATGATCCCGCTGATCGTCACACTGGGCACCGGCACGGCAGTGCGCGGCCTGTTGCTTGGCGCCGTCGGGTCCAGCCAGATCAATATAGACCGCATGCCCCCGGCGTTGATCGGCTTCGGGCGGCTGGAATTCCTTCGCTCTGTCGGTGGCGGCAACGGCCTGTCGACGATGGTTGTGCTCTATGCCGCATTGGCCGTCATGGTTCACCTGATGCTGCGCCACACACTGATCGGACGCAGCATTTTCGCACTCGGCGGCAGCGAGGAGGCCGCACGGCGCGCCGGATTCAACGTCCGCACCACGATTTTTTTCATCTACGGCATGGCCGGTGCGCTGGCCGGATGTACGGGCCTGCTGCACGGCTCGATGATCTGGGTGGCCAACCCGCGCGACATGGTGGGTATAGAACTGGACGTCATCGCCGCCGTCGTCCTTGGAGGCACCAGCATTTTCGGCGGTCGCGGCAGTGTCATGGGCACGATGCTCGGCGTCTTCACGCTTGTGTTGCTCACCAACTCCCTGATCATCATGCATATCGACACCACCTGGCAACGCATCGTCACCGGCTCGATCGTCATTCTCGCCGCTGCGGCGACCTCCTGGCGTGATCGGAGGATTGCCGCATGACCGCCACACCCGCACGCCGGATGCTCGCGCTGCGCCCCAGACGAGTGGACCCCGCACTGGTGCAGATGGCCGCACTGGCCGTCGTGGTGTTCATCCTGATGGCGTCGCTCAACCCGCAGCGCTTCCTGCGGCCTTATGTGTTTGATTCGATCACCTACATGGCACCTGAACTTGGGCTGCTGTCGATCGCGATGATGCTGACGATGCTCAGCGGCGGCATCGACCTGTCGGTCATCGGGCTGGCCAACCTTGCTGGCATACTCGCCGGTCTGTTCTTCCATGCAACAGCCGGCGCCTCCGGCCCGGATCTGCGCCACGCGGGAGCGGCGGTCCTGTGCGGCGGGATCGGGATAGCCGTGACGGCAGGCATCGTCGGCGGCGCGATCAACGGCCTTCTGATCACCCGCGCGCGCGTTACCCCCATCCTGGCCACCATCGGTTCGGGACAGATTTTCACCGGCATCGCGCTGGTACTGACCGGCGGGCCGGCCATCGTCGGTTTTCCCGGGGCGTGGAGCGCCATCGGCAACGGACGCGTGCTCGGCGTCGCGGCTCCGCTGGTGATCTTTATCGTCATCGCCGGCACCATCGGCGGTCTGCTGACACGCACACCGTTCGGGTTGTCGTTAAAGCTGATCGGGACCAACACGCGCGCCGCGACGTTCAGCGGACTGCGCACCGGGCGAACGGTTCTGCTGTCCTACATCCTGAGCGGGACGCTGGCGGCGACAGCGGGCATTCTTCTCTCGGCGCGAACCAACGCTGCAAAATCCGATTATGGCATCTCCTACCTTTTGCAGGCCGTTCTGATCGCGGTATTGGGCGGAACGAACCCCGCGGGCGGCCGTGGCTCCGTCTGGGGGGTCACGCTCGCGCTGTTTGCCTTGATGCTGCTGTCGTCCGGACTTCAGCTGATGCGATTTTCCAACTTTCTGGTCGACTTCATCTGGGGCGCGTTTCTGCTGCTGTCGATCGCCCTCAATGCCCTGCGGCAGCGGCGGCGCTAGGGTCATGAACGTGATCGCGACCGTCGCGCTCGACCCGGATCAGGCCCACCGGGACGAACGTACGATTCTCGAAACGCCGACGCTGCGCGCGAGCCTGTTCCGCTACGTGTCCGGTATCGTCGGCCTCCGCCTGTCCAACACGCGCGGCGAACTGGTCGTCCTTCCATGGATGGGTCAGATCATCTGGCAGGCCCGTTTCGATGGGACTGACCTTGCCATGCGCGGCCCGCTGGACATTCCCCAACCAGCGGCGGAGATCGGCGGCACGTATGGAGGCTTCGCGTTTCATAGCGGGCTTTTGCGGAACGGGGTTCCGGCCAAAGGCGACGATCATGCGGCCCATGGCGAGTTTGCGTGCGCACCCATGCGCGCCGCATGGCTGGACCTCGTGACGATCGACGGCGAGACCGCCCTGCGGCTGGTGAGCGAGCGCGACCACGTCATCGCCTTCGGGCCGCACTACCGGGCACGACCGTCCATCACACTGCGCGCCGGGCAGGCCCTGTTCGACGTCTCGCTGAACGTCGAGAACCGGTCCGGCCAGCCCATGGAACTGATGTATATGCTGCATGCGAATTTCGCGTTCGTGCAGGACGGCCGGATTGGTCAAAGCGTACCGTATGATCCGGAACATGTCGCAACACGGCGCGTCATACCGGCGCACGTGGCGCCGACGGCCGCCTATCGTGCCTTCCTCGACACTGTGACCGGCAACCCGGGGCGGATGGAATACTTGCGCGAACCGGCGCTCTACGATCCTGAACAGGTCTTCTACATTCGCGATCAGCGAGTCGACGCCGAACAGAAAACGCTCCTGATGCTGCGCCATCCGGACGGTGCCGCGTTCGCCGTGCAGTACAGGCCGGACGAGTTTCCCGTCTGTGCCCGCTGGATCGTCCACAACGCGGACTATGCCGTCGCCGCCTTCGCGCTTCCTGCCACGTGCGAACCCGAAGGCTACAGTGCCGAAAAGGCCAAGGGGACGATACGTCTTCTTCCCGCTGGTGACAGCACGCAGTTTACCGTCCGTCTTGGCCACCTGACATCGCCCGAGGCCGACGTCATGGCCGCCCACCTCGCATCGCTTTCCCATGCAGTCGGAGAGTGCGCATGAACGCTCGCATCGGTGTGATCGGCAGTTGCATGGTCGATCTTGTGACCACGATCAGACGCATGCCGGACGCCGGCGAGACACTCGAAGCGCCCCGGTTCGCGTTGGGACATGGCGGAAAGGGGGCGAACCAGGCGGTAGCGGCGGCCAGGCTGGGCGCCGCCGTGACCATGGTCGGATGCGTGGGCGACGACCTGTTCGCGGACGGGACGCTGGGCAATTTCGCACATCTGGACATCGACGCGGGGCACGTCCGACGGGTGCCCGGCATGACGAGCGGCGTAGCCCCGATCTTCGTCGACGAAAACGGCGAGAATCGTATTCTGATCGTAAAGGGCGCCAACGCCGATCTGGCGCCCTCCGATGTCGACGCTGCCGCACCCGCCCTGCTGACGTGCGATCTTATCCTTCTGCAACTCGAAATTCCGCTCGATACGGTGTATTACGCAATCGACTGGGCGCGGCGTCACGGTCGACGGATCATTCTCAACCCGGCGCCCGCCGTGCCGGACCTCGCACTCGACAGGCTGGTCGGGGTCGACTTCTTCATGCCCAACCAGACCGAACTGGCCATTCTGACCGGACACCGTGCCGATACGCCCGAAGATGCCGCCGCCGCCGCGCGCCACCTTCTGGCACACGGAATCAGCACCGTTGTGGTAACGCTAGGCGCGCACGGAGCGCTGCTGGTCAACGCGGAGCAGACCAGGCTTATCCCGCCGGTGCACGTCGCCGTTCGTGATACGACCGGCGCCGGGGATGCGTTTATCGGTGCCTTTGCCGCACACTATGCTTCCGGAACGCCGCTCGTGGAGAGCCTGACGCGCGCCGCGCGCTACGCCGCCATGTCCGTGACGGCCGAAGGCACACAGACGTCCTTCCCCACGTATGAGGCCTTTGTAGAGTTTTGCGCAAACCTTGACGGACCGCCAGCGCGTTGAAGCGCCGGCGCCCAGACGCCAGCCGGCATCAGCGCGTCGTGTAGCCGCCGTCGATCACCATTACGTCGCCCGTGATGTAGCTGGCCAGCGGGGACGCGAGAAACACGACGGCGGACGCGACTTCATCAGGCTCGCCCGGCCGGCGCATCGGCGTCATGTCGATCCACACCGGTGACCATTCGGGATTTTCCAGACCGCCTTTGGTCATCTCCGTCGCGATATAGCCCGGCGCGACCGCGTTGACACGGATATTCTCACCCACCAGCTCACTGGCCAGCGATTTCGTCAGCATATGAACCGCCGCCTTCGACGCATTGTACAGCGCCTGATGCTGGGGAATGTTGGAGATCAGACCGGAGATCGACCCGATATTGACCATGGAGCCGCCCCGGCCGGCCTTGACCATATGCCGTGCCGCCTCTCGACTGCACAGATATGTCCCCTTGAAATTCGTATCGACGATGTCGGACCAATGCCGCGCGTCGACCTCGAGAAAACTCTGGTGGCGCGCGACGCCGGCACTATTGACCAGAATGTCGATCCCGTCCGGTGCCAGAATGGAAAACGCCTGCACGACGTCATCCTCGGACGTGACATCCACCGGCAAGAAGGACGCCGATACACCCCGTGATGACAACTGCGCCTCGGCGCGCTCACCGACACCGCGATCGCGCCCGGTGATCACCACTGACGCTCCGGCCTGTCCCAACATCGCGGCACATGCCAGTCCGATGCCGCGCGTCCCGCCTGTGACGATCGCGCGCTTTCCCGTCAGATTTATTTCTATACTCATTGTATTTTCCTATGCTCTTACAGATCTAGGCTCTGCGGCACGATCACCAGATCGCGCACGGTGACGGTACGCGGGCGTGTCAGCATGAACATGACCGCGTCCGCTACCATTTGCGGCTCCATCAGGCTGTGCGCGGCCAGGGCCTCGTCCATCTTTTCCTTGGGCCAGTCTTTCAGCAAACCGGTGATCACCGGTCCGGGGGCAACACCGCCCACCCGAATGCCGTTCGGCGCGACCTGACGGCGCACGGTATGGATGAAGGCCTGAACCGCATGTTTCGATGCAGTATAGATCGGCTCCCAGACCACCGGCACCAGTCCGGCGACCGAACTGGTCATCACGATGTCGCCGGTCCCTCGCCCGATCATGTGCGGCAATACCTCCCGCACACAGCGAAATGCCGCGTTGATGTTGAGATACAACATCCTGTCCCACGCATCGGGATCGCCGTCGGCGATCGGCCCTCCGACATACGAACCCGCGTTAGCATGCAGCACGTCGACCTGGCCGAACAGGTCCAGCACCGTGGGCACAAGCCGTCCGATGCTGTGCGGGTCCATCAGATCGACCATGACGGGTGCGCTGGCAGGCCCCAGTTCAGCCGTCAGGGCGCGCAGACGCGCAACGTCGATATCGGCCAGCGCCACGCGCGCGCCGGCGGCCAGAAGGGACCGGGCGCAGGCCAGTCCGATGCCCGAGGCTGCACCGGTGACGATGGCAACCTTTCCGGAGAGGTCAAAGTATTCGCTCATAAGTCCTCGCTCGTCGGCCGGAGCCGACGTTGGGGCGCGCCGTCAGGCACGCCCGTGGGAAAGACGGGAACGGCGCGTCAGCGAGTCCACGATGACCGCGATGGCCAGCACGGAACCGGTGATCATGTACCGCAGCGACGACGACAGATCGAGCAGCGTCAGGCCGTTCGAAATCGCCTGGATAACGACGATGCCGAGCAGGGCGGAGTACGCACTTCCCCGACCGCCGAACAGGCTGGTGCCTCCGATCACGGCGGCGGCGATCGCGTCCAGATTGACGTCCCCCGTGCCCGCCTGCTGACTGGCCGAAGCAAGACGCGCGGAGGCGAGAATGCCACCGATCGAGGCCAGCACCGAACACATCACGAACGCCGAGGTATAGGCGCGCGCGACATTGATGCCCGCGCGCCGCGCCGCTTCGCGGTTGCCGCCGACAGCAGTCATCGCGCGGCCCCAGCGCGTGCGCGTCAGGGTATAGTTCAGCAGCAGCACGAGCGCGATGAACAGGCACAGCATCCACGGAACGCCAGCGTCCCGATCGAGATAGAACACCAGGGCAGCCAGAACCGCACCCAGCAGCAACGCCCGCCCGGCAATGGAGCGCACGGACCGTGACGACAGGTCGGCCCCGCGCCGACGCCGTGCCGTGCGCAATTCGGTGGCGAACAGCGCGAGCCCGGCCAGAACTGCCGCCGCATAGGCAATCGGTGGCGGAACGAACGCCGACTGGCCAAACGTCACAAGGCGCGACCCATACGGCAGGTTGATCGAGCCGGTGTCGCCGAGAATATACAATTGCAGCCCGAGGATCGCCAGAAGGCCCGACAGGGTGGAGACGAAACTCGGCATGCTGAAGCGATTGAACAAGAAGGCGTATACCAGACCGATGACCGCGCCACAGGCAATAGCCGCAGCGATCGCGGCCCACACCGGCCAGCCCATGTTGACCCACAGCACGCCCACCAGCGCCGACGAAAAGCCGCTGACCGATCCGACCGAGAGATCGATCTCGCCCACCATCAGGATACCCACGATACCCAGGGAGATGACGCCGATCGTCGACGAATCGTACAGGAGATTGACGAGGTTGCCGCTCGAGAGAAAGACGCTGTTCAGGCCTTCGAAGACGCCACAGATCAGCACGAGGCCGACGATGACCGGCAGGGAGCCCAGCTCCCCGCTGCGTATGCGGTCGAGGAACAGCCTGATCGTGTCGACCGGGCTGTCCGAGCGGTGGAGGCGCTCGTCCGTCCGGTCGATCAATTCCGCGGCTTTCATGCGCCGGCTCCCTCGGTACCGGCCGCGTCCATATGACGCGCCCGCCGCCGCGAGACCGCATTCTCGCTCGCGCCGGTGATGGCGGTCACCAGTTCGGCGTTGGTCGCATCGGGGTAGAACACACCGTTGTTTCGCCCGAGGCGCAGCACGACGATACGATCGGCCACGGCGCGCACGTCCTCCATGTTGTGGCTGATCACGATCACGGCCAGACCGCGTTCACGAAGGCGCTCGATCAGGTCGAGAACTTCCGCCGTCTGGGCAACGCCGAGAGCCGCCGTGGGCTCATCCAGAAGGATCAGCCTGGGTTCGAGCAGCAGGGATCGGGCGATGGCGACCGTCTGACGCTGCCCGCCCGACAGGGACGCGATCGGCACACGCACGCTGGGGATGCGCGCGGACAACTGACGAAGCAGCGTCCATGTCCGCAACTCCATGCCCACTTCGTCCAGCGCGAACGGCGACAGCTCCCGCCCCAGAAAGACGTTCCCGACGACATCGAGGTTTTCACACAGGGCAAGGTCCTGAAACACGGTCGCGATACCCAGCGCAAGGGCTGCGGCGGGGTCGGCGACCGTCACGTCCTGCCCCGCGAAGCGGATGGTGCCGGCCGTCGGCTGGTGAACACCGGAGAGAATCTTGACCAGGGTCGATTTGCCCGCGCCGTTATCACCCACAAGCGCCACGACCTCGCCTGCGTGAACGTCGAGTTCGATATCCGTCAGGGCCGACACGGCGCCAAAGCGCTTGGACACCCCGCGAAGGCTGAGCACGGGTGTCATGGCCTGCGCCGCGCCCGCGTCAGCCGCGACATCGCTCGCCGCGCTCACGGTGTTATGCCAAGCGTCTGGCAACCCTCGGCATAGCGCCCCGCGCACAGGACGGACGCCTTCTCGATCGATTTGCCATTGACGGTCTTGTCGATGATCTCGGCCTTGACGTTCGCGGTCGTGATCAGCGTCGGCGTGAAAAGTTTCGTGGGCGTGTCGAACAAGGTTGTCGTGGTGTCGGGCTTGTTCCCTTCCAGAAGCGCAATCGCACCCTGGGCCGCCGTCGCGCCCACGATCTCGCTGGGCTTTGAAATCGTGTTGTATTGGTCGCCGGAAATTACCAGCTGCAATCCCGCGATCGTGGCATCGTTGCCGGTGACGGGTGGCACCGGATTCACCCCGGCGGCACGGAAAGCCGCGATCGCGGCACCGGCGGTCCCGTCATTGGCGGCGACAACGCCGACGATCTTCTTGCCAAAGCGCGCGATCTGGCCGGAGACCCATTGTTGCGCCTTGGGTGGCAGCCAGTCCGGCGTGTCATATTCGGCCAGGGTCGTATAGCCGCTATTGGCCAGCCCTTCGTGGATCCCTTTCTTGATCAGGCCCGCCGCGGCATCCGTGGGTGAGCCGTTGACCTCCAGAACACCTCCGTTGGACGGCGAGACATGGCTGTCGCGCAGGTGCTGGACCAGCGACTGCGCGATCATCCGGCCGATCGCCTGATTATCGAACGACACGTAATAATCAGCCTGAGCGCCGGGAATGGGGCGATCATATGCAATGATCCTGATGCCACGCGCCTGCGCGGCCTTGACCAGCGACACGGCCGCGGTGGAATCGACCGGGTCCATGACAATCACTTTCGCACCCTGGGAGATCACCGAATTAAACTGCTGCTGCTGGCGCGAGGCGTCCGCATTGGCATTCTGATAGAGCACCGTGCATGTGGGGCAGAGCCGCTTCACCTCCGCGACAAAGCCCGGCCGATCGTGCTGCTCGTAGCGGGTCGAGGCCTCGTCGGGCATCAGGAACCCGATCTTGGCGTGTTCGACCGTCGCTGCCCGCGTCACAGCCGGTGCAACCAGAGAGGTTACCGCCAGAAGCGCGATAACGTGCGGCATATGCTTTGAAAAAACAGTCATTGTCTTGACCTTGTTGGTTGTTGCGGGGCGCGTGGCCCCGTTGCAGGGCACCCTGTGTCAGGGAGCCATGGCCTCCTGACCGTCGTGATTCCATGTTCGCGCGCATGCGCTATTCTGACGCTGGCACACGCGGTAGGCTCGCGGCGTCATGCCCTTGAGCACCCGGAACGTACGGTTGAAGTTCGAGACATTGTTGAATCCGACGCTGAAGCAGATATCGGTAATCGATTGCGCGGTGTCGGCCAGAAGCTGGCAGGCCCGGTTGATGCGCAGCGTGTTGACATAGGCCGGCAGGCTCATGCCCGTGTGCCGATGAAACAGGCGCGAAAACGCGCTGACCGTCACGCCGCAACGCTGCGCCAGATCGGCTTCACGCACATCATGTTCAAAATTGACCGCGATATGATCGAGGACACGGTTCAGCGGTGTCTGCCGATACCGCGCGGGTTCAGAACGGTATCCCGCACTTGCCAATGTCCGCCGCCCGCTGTCACGACCCAGAAGATCGAGAATACGCAACAGAAGTGCTGGGCGCGCCCGCGCCTCCCCATCGCACATCTGGCGCATCAGAGGGTCCACGGCGCGACTCGTCTCGGCGGAAAATTCAACCCCCGCCTTCGCGTCAAGGGCCAGAGAAGGAAGGTCGAGCATGGGAAACATCGCGCTACAACCGTCAAGAAACCCGCGCGTGAACTGAAGCACGATGCAGCGCCGATCGATGACGGTCCCCGGTGCCACGTCGCTGACCCAGTTATGGGGCAGATCGGGGCCGGTCATGACGAGATTGCCCGGTGCGAACGCCCCCACATAGTCTCCGACGAAGGCGCGGCCGGACGTCTCGGTCACAAGGTGGATTTCGAATTCAGGATGGAAATGCCAGCGTACCGTGCGATAGGGGTAGCCATGCGTCCAGATCCTGAACGCTTCGCCATCCATCACCGGGGTTTCAAGGTCCGGCGCGTTCATGGCACCCGTGTCAGGACGTGGCACCGCGGGTCATCGCCCCCCGCGCGGCGGACAGAAGATCGGATCATGACACCAGCCCGGCGCTCGCCGAGTGTCCCCGACGGCGTCTGTTCGTTCTTGTTAGACGAAGCGTAGCGCACCCGTGCGCGCAATTCCTCCTGTTTCCGCGCCGCTCACCGATAGTTTTTTGACCGGTCCGGTCACAATCCCCGCAGAAGATGGCTAAGCCACGTCAGCAGCATCCGTATGGAAAAATCCCCCATACGCCGTCGGCGGGCGTCCCTTATGGCGCGTTCACGGGAGGATGGATCCTGCATGCCCGATCATGGCGCCTGGGCCACGCCCGCCGTCAAGTCTTCATCAGCGGCACGCGATACAGACGATCGCGACCCGGCACGTAAAGATCGCCGCCCCCGCCGAACAGGGAGCGGATCGGAGGCGCCGTCACATCCAGCCCCCCCGTGTAGGCACCGAAGGCGGGCAGGATCACCCGCCCCCCGCCCACGACGAAGCACGGCCGCACCACGGCATGGCCACCAACGCGAACACGCGCCTTCGGATGGAGGTGTCCCGCGACTTCAGGCGCGATCACGGCAGACGACGGCTCATGCACAAAACCAATGGACCGCCGCGCGAAGAACGGAACCACGGTGCCCGGCAGGGTCGGCGGCAACGCCGGATCATGGTTGCCGATCAGCCAGACCGGCTGGGCCAGCGTCGCCAGTGTCGCCAATGATGCCCGCGCCTCGACGTCCAGCCGCCCGACCGCCGCCGCATCATGAAAACTGTCGCCCAGCGCGAGAACGGTCTCGGGACGCACGTCGCGCACCACGGACAGAAGACGCGCCAGCGTCTCGCGCGTGTCGTAGGGCGGCAGAAGAACACCGGTGTGGCGCCGCGCCGTCGCCTTTTCCAGATGCAGGTCCGCGACGACCAGCAGGCGCTCGGCGGGCCAGTACAGAGCCTTCTGCGGCAGCAGGACGATCGCCTCGCCGCCCAGCGTGATCGCAACACCCGTGTTCAGCCCGACCGTCATGGCAATCCGGCCTCGCGCACCAGCGATTCGATCTCCTCCAGCAACAGGTCCTCACCCTCGCCGCCCTTGATGCGGTTCCGGCCGAGCTCCAGCAGAACCGGCACGGCCAGAGGCGACACGCGGTCCAGACGCCGATGGTCGATGCGGCCCTGCACCCGGGCCACAAGCGCTTCGATCCGATCGAAACTCGTCAATCCGCGCTCCGCGTCCTGCCGGGTCGCGCGCAGCAGCACATGGTCCGGATCGTAGCGGCGCAGCACATCGTACAGCAGATCGCTGCTGGCGGTCATCTGGCGTCCGGTTTTCGTGCGGCCGGGCAACTGTCGCTCCGTCAGGCCGGAAATGACCGCAACCTCGCGAAAGGCCCTTCGCATGACGGCACTTTCCGCCATCCATTCCGCAAGGTCACCCTCCAGAAGGCGCGGACTGAACAGGGCCGCGATATCGGTGGGCTCCCGCACGGACCAGCAGGCCAGCGCATCGTCGGTCGCCACGAACCCAAGCGGAGCGGCGCCCGTCTCTTCCAGCAAACGCGTGGCGAGCAGCCCCAGCGTCTGATGGGCATTCCGACCCTCGAAGCCATAGGCGACCAGATACCAGCGCTTCTGGCGCACAAACGTCTCGACCAGAAGTCGGTCGGGCGCGGGCAGGACAGACCGCGTGGCCTGCGCCTCCAGCCAGATGCGCACGTCGCGCGGCAGCCCGTCCCAGCGGCTCCGATCATGGATCAGGTCGCGGACGCGCCCGGCCAGACCGCGCGACATCGACAGGCGATTGCCGCCATAAACCGGCACCCTTGGCGTCCGTGACGCGGCATGCGCCACCATGACGGTCGTCTCGCGCAGGCTGAGAAACTCGACCACCTCGCCGCCCAGAAAGAACGTGTCCCCGGGGACGAGGGTGGAGGCGAAATATTCATCCACATCGCCGATGTCCTTGCCGCGGCGGGTACGCACGCGAATGCGCGGCGTATCGACGATGGTGCCGATATTCATCCGCGCGGTCCGCGCGATCGCCTCCGTCCGCACCCACATCCGGCCCAGCGAGTCCCGCTGCAGGCGCTTGTGCTCCTCATAGGCGCGCAGGGCGTAGCCGCCGGTTTCCACAAACCCCAGCACCTCGTCAAAGTGGCCGCGATCAAGCGCACGATAGGGAGCGGCACGGCAGACCTCGGCGAACAGCGGATCGGGCAGGAACGGTCCGTGGCACGCCGTCAGCAGCATATGCTGCGCCAGCACATCGAGCGCGCCCGGCCCGGGCGGCTCGCCGTCGAGTTCGTGCGCCAGAACGGCCTCGCGCGCGGCGATGCTCTCGAGTACCTCGAACCGGTTGGCCGGGGCGAGGAACGCGCGCGACGGGCGATCCATACGGTGGTTCGCACGCCCGATCCGCTGCGCCAGCCGCGCCGCTTCACGGGGCGCGCCGACCTGGATGATCTGTTCGACGTCCCCCCAGTCGATGCCGAGGTCGAGCGAACTGGTGGCGATCACCGCGCGCAGGTCACCCGCCGCCATTGCCGCCTCGATCCGGCTGCGCCGCGCAAGGTCCAGACTGCCGTGATGAAGTCCGATCGGCAGGTTGCGGTCGTTGATCTTCCACAGTTCCTGAAACAGCAGCTCGGCCTGCGCGCGCGAATTGACGAACACGATCGTCACCTTCGCGCGCTCGATCTGCCGCAGGATCGCCGTCGCACTGGCCAGACCCATATGCCCCGCCCAAGGTATCGGTCCGTCGGGCAGGATCAGAGCGATCTCCGGCGCAACACCCGCACCCGCACGCACGATGCGCGCCCCCCCGGGTGCGCCGCCCGCGACATAGGCGGCCATCGCCTGCGGATGGGCCACGGTCGCCGACAGACCGACCCGCCGCAGGCCCGGCGCCAGTGTGGACAGACGCTCGGCACACAGGGCGAGCTGATCGCCGCGTTTCGTGCCGGCAAGGGCGTGGACCTCGTCGATGATCAGCGTCCGCACACCGGCGAACAGCGTCGCCGCCTCGGGCCAGGACAGCATCAGGCTCAGGCTCTCGGGCGTGGTCAGCAGGACCTGCGGCGGGGTGCGGGCCTGACGAGCCCGCCGCGACGACGGGGTGTCGCCCGTGCGCACGTCCAGACGAAGATCGAGCGCGGCCTCGTCGATCAGGCGCGTCATCGCCTCGGCGATATTGGCGGTCAACGCCTTGAGGGGCGCCACATAGACGGTGTGCAGCCCGGGCTGCGGCGACTCGCTCAGGGCCACGAACGACGGCAGGAACCCGGCCAGCGTCTTGCCGCCGCCCGTCGGCGCGATCAGCAGCGCGGACTCTCCGGCGCGCGCCGCCTCCAGCATGGCAAGCTGATGCGGATGCGGATGCCAACCCTGGGCGGTGAACCACGTTCTGAAGGCAGCAGGAAGCGGTTCGGTCATCGTGGGAGACAACGCCCGCCCGAACCGCCAGTTGCGGGGAGAAGCAATGGTCGCGTGGCTGGTACCCAAACCCGAAGGGCTCTATTGCGTCCCGGGCGACGTTTATATCGACCCGCTCGTGCCCGTGCCGCGCGCCATCATCACCCACGGTCACGCCGACCACGCGCGCCCGAACCACGACGCGGTACTCGCCACGCGGGAGACGTTGGCGATCATGGCGCTGCGCATGGGCGAGGATCGCGCGGGGCGCGCGCGACAGCCCCTGGCCT
>NZ_JABXXR010000021.1 GCF_013376175.1 Ameyamaea chiangmaiensis | reverse complement strand
CTGGCGACGCGGCACCTGCCGCCGCCGATGCCGCTCCGGCGCCTGCCGCACCGCCGCCGGCCGCTTCGGGCAAGAACCCGTATGGCCTCGATGCGCTGTGGCGCAACGGCGACATCATTGCCCGTGGCGTGCTGCTGATCATGGTGATCATGTCGCTCGGCACGTGGTACATCATGATCACGAAGTTCTTCGAGCAGTCGAAGATGCTGTCCGCGGCCAAGGAAGCGTCCAAGAACTTCTGGACGAAGTCGTCGATCCAGGAGGGCGCGCAGGCTCTCAAGCCCAGCTCGCCTTTCCGCTACATTGCCGAAACCGGCATTGCGGCTGCTGAACATCACGAAGGCACGATGCAGGAGTCCATCGACCTGCACAGCTGGACGTCGATGTCCATCCAGCGCTCGGTCGATACCATCCAGTCGCGTCTGCAGGGTGGCCTGGCGTTCCTTGGAACCGTCGGTTCGACGTCGCCGTTCGTCGGTCTGTTCGGAACGGTGTGGGGTATCTATCACGCTCTGACCGCCATCGGCATCGCAGGCCAGGCCTCGATCGACAAGGTTGCCGGCCCCGTCGGTGAATCGCTGATCATGACCGCGATCGGTCTGGGAACCGCCGTTCCGGCCGTTCTGGGCTACAACCTGCTGGTGCGCCGTAACAAGGGTGCGATGGACCGCGTCCGCAACTTCGCGGCCGACCTCCAGTCCATCCTGCTCGGTGGTTTCCGCCACGGTTCGACCGGTGACACCATCACCGTCCGCCCTGACGGCTCGCCCACCACGACGACCACGTCCAGCCGGGTGGCCTGATCATGGCAATGCAAGTAGGAGGCGGCGGAGATGAAGACGAGGTGGTGTCGGCCATCAACACCACTCCTCTTGTCGACGTCATGCTGGTGCTGCTGATCATCTTCCTGATCACCATTCCAGTCGCGACGCACACTGTTAAGGTCCAGTTGCCCAAGGACGCGAACCAGCCGACCCAGACTAAGCCCGGTAACGTCGTTCTTGCCGTTACGGAAAATGGTCAGGTTTACTGGAACGAGGTTCCGATCCGCAGTCATGCGGATCTGCTCGATCGCCTGGAAAAGACTGCGGTGATCAAACCTCAGCCTCAGATCCAGGTGCGTGGTGATGCGAAGTCGCGTTACGAGGCCGTAGGCCGCGTCGTGGCAACCTGTCAGGAAGCCGGCATTTTCCGTGTCGACTTCATCACCGAGCAGCCACACTCAGAGGACTGATCCTCTGGTGTCCCCTTCCGTCCAGCGCGGAAGGGGGCCGCCTTAAGTTAATTCACAGGCCCTGATCCAATCCGGCGTCCCATGGCCGAGAGAGGGGAACAGGTGCCACCAGCGACGAGAAAGTGACGCCGCCATGGGTATGAACGTCGGGACAGACAGCACGACGGAAGACGAAGGCATCGTCGATATCAACACCACGCCGCTGATCGACGTGATGCTGGTGCTGCTGATCATGCTGATCATCACCATCCCGCTTCAGACGCATTCCGTCGCGCTCGATCTGCCGCAGGGCAACCCACCTCCGCCGGCTACACAGCCGCAGGTCGTGACGGTGGCTATCGATTTTGACAACAGCATCACCTGGAATGGTGAGCCGATGACGGACGAAGGCACGTTGCAGGAGCATTTCCGCAATGCAGCATCGCAGCCTGACCAGCCTGAAATGCACATCCATCCCAACCGCCTGGCTGATTATAAGACTGTGGCCCATGTTTTGGCCGATGCCCAGCGCCTTGGCATCACCAAGCTTGGGATCGTGGGTCAGGATCAGTTCATGGAAGGACAGTGATTTGAAGTCTCTTGGTTTTCTACGCGCCAGCCTGATGGTTGGTGCGGTGGGGACGCTTGCTGTGGCGACGTTCCCTGCAGCCAACATGGCCGCCGCACAGGAGGCGTTGAGCGCCGCCGTCGGCAAGCCGTTGCAGCAGGCGCAGACCGCTCTGGCGGCCCACAACTACGCCAAGGCGATGGACGCCGTGTCGCAAGCGGACGCTGTTCCCAAGAAGAGTGCCTACGAGGAATACACCGTCGATCAGATGCGTGCCGCGGTCGCGGCACAGTCCGGCGACGTCGCGGCGGCGACAGCGGCGTACGACAAGCTGATCGCGTCGTCGCGCACGCCCAAGGACGCCAAGAACCAGATGCTTCTGGCCGAGGCATCGATGGCATACACGGCGAAGGACTATCCTCACGCGGTGACGGCTTCCGAGCGTTACCTCAAGATGGCCGGAAGCAACTCGTCGGTCGAAACCATCCTCATCCAGTCCTACTATTTGCAGAAGGACTACGCCAACGCGGCCCGGGTGCAGCAGGGCGTGATCGATGCGGAGATCAAGGCCGGCAAGGCCCCGGCCGAGTCGCAACTGCAACTGCTGGCGGCGTGCCAGACGGCGCTGAAGGATCAGTCGGCCGAGACGCACACTTATGTGCTGCTGGCAAAATATTACCCGAAGCCCGATTACTGGGCCCAGTTGCTGCATGGGTTGATAGTCAATCCGAAAGTTCCGGGTTCGCTACAGCTTGATGTCTACCGGATCCGCCTTGCGGCCGGGACGCTGACGGCGACCGGCGATTTCATGGACATGACGGAACTGGCTATGCAGGCCGGTATGCCCCAACTCGCGCTCAATCTGATGAATCAGGGTTATACCTCCGGCGCACTCGGCAAAGATGCCGGCGCAGCGCGCGAGGCACGGCTGAAGGCGATGATCGTCAAGTCTGTCGAGGACAAGAAAGCCTCCGCCGCCGCGGACGAAGCCGCTGCTGCCAAGGCGCCTTCGGGTGGGGCTCTGGTAACCGCCGGTTACAACGAAGTGACCTTCGGCAATGTCGACAAAGGGCTGGACCTGATCCGGCAGGGTCTTGCCAAAGGCGTGCTCGACCCCGAGGGGGGCAAGCTTCATCTTGGTCTGGCGCAGATGGATGGCGGTCGAACGGCTGATGCCATCGCCACTCTGAAAACGGTTGGTGGCACGAATGGCGCGGCCGACATCGCCCAGATGTGGATTCTCAAGCTGACTCCCGTCAAGCACTGACGGCGCGGACCATGGTGGCGACCCGTTCGCCATCATACCGATCGATGCGAAATCCCGGCATGTACTCATGCCGGGATTTTTGTTGTGCGGGCGGTTGAAAAGCCTGCCGCTGGATTTCGATGCGTAGAGGGGGATATCGTATCCATTCAGACCCTCGGCCATTACGAATCGGAGGCTGTGTGTGCGGTATAAGGAACTGGTGGTGAGTCATGTTGTCCCATATGTCTGACAGTGATCTGCCGGGGCGGATCCTGGTCGTCGAAGATGATGCGGGCATGCGGACGCTCCTGCTACGCACCCTGCAGGGAAATGGGTATCGCGCGCGTGGCGTCCAGGACGGCCGCGAGATGTGGCTGGCGTTGGAAACGGCGCCCGTCGACCTGATCATCCTTGATGTCATGCTGCCGGGGACGAACGGCCTTGATCTGTGCCGGGCCCTGCGTCAGGGGACGGGCGTCAGCCACGAAGGCGAACCGCCTCTCAGCCAGGTGCCGGTGATCATGGTGTCCGCGCGTGGCGAGGAACTGGACCGCGTTCTGGGTCTCGAACTTGGCGCGGACGATTACGTGGCCAAGCCGTTCGGCCAAAAGGAGCTTCTGGCCCGCGTGCGCGCGGTGCTACGACGCGGCCACGCCAATGCGACGCTTCTAAATGAGTATGAGCGCAAGGAAACGCTTCGTTTCGCCGGATGGAGTCTCGATCTCAAGCGACGTGAACTGACGGACCCCACTGGGGCCGTGGTCGAGATCTCGGGCGCGGAGCACGACCTTCTGACGAGTTTCCTTGACCATCCGCAGCGCGTGATCGGCCGCGATCGCCTTCTGGAACTGTCCCGCGCCCGCCTGGGAGACGTTTCCGATCGCAGTATCGATGTTCTGGTAAGCCGACTGAGGCGCAAGCTGGGGGCAGAGTCCAACGGCCTGATCCGCACGGTACGTGGCATGGGATACATCCTGACGGTGCCCGTCGAGCGTGTCTGAGCGGTCCGGCAGGCCCGGTGGGCGTGTCGGCGCGGCGCGGCGCATTCACCTCTGGCCCGTCGGACTTGTCGGGCGGGTGATCGTCGTCCTGCTAGGCGCCGTCGCGATCGTTTTTGTCGTCAGCTCGGTCCTGTACGAACAGGTCGAAACCTTCACGATCGACGATTCCCATTTCGACCGTATCGGAGAACGCCTGGCCGTCGACGCGCAGGTACTGAACGCCACGGCGCACGACCAGCGCCCGATTCTTGCGACGATGCTGTCCAACCACGAACTGTCGGTGTTCTGGCCGGGGACCGCGCCCACCAACTGGCTGGACGCCAGCCATGGCAGCTTGCGTGAACTGCATGAGCGTTTCGCCGGCGCGAGCGATCTTCTCGCGGGGAACGCGCTGGAGCTGTCGATCGTGCCGCGCGCGCCGACCGACGTGCGTGGTCTGCTGCGCCTTCACGACGGCACGCTTGTGCAATTCACCGCGCCCGGCCTTCTGCTGCGTCACCACGTGACACAAGGTCTTGCGTCGGCCGCGATCGCCGCGCTGGCTGTGCTTCTGGTGGCGGGCATGCTGGTCCACACACTCAGCATGCCACTGCGGGCGTTGGCCGATGTGGCCGATACGGTGGGCGAGGGGGACTGGACTCCGCTGGACGAACGGGGGCCGCGCGAAGTCCGGCGGCTCGCCAGTGCGATCAACGCCATGCAGGTGCGGATACAGCGCCTGATTTCGGACCGGACCGAGGCTCTGGCGGCCGTGTCGCACGATCTGCGCACGCCGCTGGCCCGTCTGCGCCTGCGCTGCGGCTTCCTTGACGACCCCGAAGTCCAGCAGGCGATCGAGGCGGACGTCGTGGAAATGGAGACGATGGTCGGTGGCGTTCTGGCGTATCTGGCGGGTGAGAACGATCCCGAGCGCCCCAAGGCCGTCAATCTGGCGGCCATGCTGATCACTCTTGTCGACGAGGCAACCGATCGCGGCGCGGTCGCCGACTATTCCGGCGCGGAGCATATTCTGGTGTGGGTGCGGCCACTGGCCATGAAACGCGTGTTTGGAAATCTGATCGATAATGCCTTGGCTTATGGCGGCAGTGCGCATGTGCGAACGTCGATGGACGGGACGGAGGTGGTGGTCACCGTCAGCGATGACGGGCCGGGCATTCCTGAAGGCGATCTGGACCGCGTCCTGACCCCTTTTTTTCGCCTCGAAGGGTCGCGATCGCGTGAGACGGGCGGCATGGGTCTCGGGCTTGCGATCGTGCAGCGTGAAGTGGCGCGCGCAGGCGGTGCACTGACACTGAGCAATCGCGCGGGTGGTGGTCTGGAGGCCCGGGTCACGCTCGATGCGGCGCAACGACGGGACGATGCGACTGCACGGGCGGCAGAGCGGCCTGTCTGATCCATCGCGCCGTGATGCGCGCTGTCGCGTCGTGTGCTGTAGGCGCCCCGCGTCGCCTGCGATAGAACAGGGTCAGGCGCCTCTCGCGCAGCGGAAAAGGGACGGCACATGGCCGACGGTCGGCTGGTTATTGGAACGAAACGGTATTCTTCGTGGTCCATGCGGGGCTGGCTTTGCGTGCATCTCGCGCGTCTTGACGTCGAAGAGATCCTGATACCGCTCGCGGGTGGCGGGGGCACGGCCGCCATCCACGCGCTGTCGCCCAACGGCAAGGTGCCGTATCTGGAGCATCAGGGCGCCGTCCTGTGGGAAAGTCTCGCGATCGGGGAGTACTGCGCCGAAAGTGACGCGTCGTTGTGGCCGGATGGCCGGATCGCCCGCGCTCATGCGCGCTCGATCGCGTCTGAAATGCACGCGGGCTTCCGGGCCCTGCGGATCGCGATGCCGATGATCCTGGGGCGTCTCGACCGCCCCCGTGCGACACCGTTGGACGCTGATGTCCTGGCCGACATCGCACGGATCGACGCGCTGTGGTCCGACACGCACGCACGTTTTGGCGCGAACGGTCCGTTCCTGTTCGGCGCGACGTTCGGCATCGCCGATGCCATGTATGCGCCCGTCGTCAGCCGTTTTCTCTCGTTCGGTGTCCGCTTGTCCCCGGCCGCGCATGCCTATGCCCAGGCCGTGCGCCGTCACCCGTTGATGGAGCGCTGGTACGCCGAGGCGGCTGCCGAACCGCAGGCATGGCATCTCCCTCACTATGAGAACGTCGATTAGGCTCTTGGCGGAGCCATCGGCGCAGCCCTCGGTCGTGACCGTGCTGCCCCCGCGCGAACGGTTCGCGCCGGGGCAGGCAGGCGCGATCGCGCTTCTGGTGCGGCGTATGGCCGTTCCCGGGGAGCGTGTCGTCGGCGCGCCTGTGGCGGACGTGCCGTTCGACACGGTTGCGTTTCATCCCGTGCCCCAGCGGTGGGGGCTGTCCGCGTCTGACCGCTATGCGCGTGGGGTGTGTGCGGCCGTCGCGTCATGGCCAGATGCCGTGATCGAGGTGCATAATCGGCCCGATCTCGCGGTGCGTGTCTGCCGTCGCTTTCCGGACCGGCCAGTGACGCTTGTGTTGCACAACGATCCGCAGGGCATGCGCCAGGCGAGAACGGCGGCGGAACGCACGCGACTGTTACGGTTAATGGCCGTGTATGCGGTCTCCCCCTGGATTATGAGCCGTTTTTCGGATGGCGTCGCCGGCCCGGATATTGCGCGCGCGTTGCTGGGCGTCAGGCCCAATGCGATTGATGCAGTGGACGTGCCCTCGATCAATGACCGTCAGCCGCTGATACTGTTCGTCGGACGTATGGTGGCCGACAAGGGGGCGGACGCCTTCGTCCGGGCCTGCCGCGCCGTCCTCCCGACCGCGCCGGGGTGGCGGGCACGCATGATCGGGGCCGACCGGTTCGGCGATGACAGTCCCATGACCCCCTTTCTGCGGGCACTGGAACCGCAGGCGCATGCTGCGGGGGTCGAACTTGCCGGTTATCAGCCCCATGCTGCCGTCCTGCACGCCATGGCGCAGGCATCGGTCGTGGTCGTGCCCAGTCGCTGGCCGGAGCCCTTCGGCATGACGGCGCTGGAGGCGATGGCCTGTGGCGCGGCTGTGATCGGTGGGACGCGGGGCGCACTGCCCGATGTGATCGGCGAAGCTGGGGTCTGCGTCGATCCCGACGTCCCGGACGCTTTGGAACACGCCCTGACATTGCTGTTGAACGATGCACCGCGACGGCGGGCGCTCGGGGACGCGGGCCGCGCGCGAGCCCTTGGCCTGTTTGGCGCCGGCCATGTACGCGAAGAGGTGGCCCGGCAGCGTTGCGCGGTTCGGGACTGGAAACGGGCGCTGACGAGGCGGGAGGTCCGCTGCGAATAAGGCCCCGTCAGCGTTCGCGGACTGCTGCACGTTCGGCGGCAATGGTACCACCACCCGGCCGCCGCTCGGCAACTACCAGTATGATCCCGAACACGGCACCTATGACGGCGTGCCGCATAAGCGTGCTTCGGCCGGCAACATTCGGGTATCTGCCCCGGAACTTCTACGACGGCGACGCGTCGTTCGAGACGTTCAACCGACGCCAGGTCGCGATCAGCTATATCCTGAACCATCGCTTCAACAAGGACTGGAGCTATGGCGGTTGCTACCTGGCCGACAATACGCTCGCACGTTCTGCGTTCGGCACGACGATCCTGCTGACGGCGGCCGGATTTCATAGCGAACAGACCAACGTTCTCGTGTCTGTCGGCGACACCGGCTATAGCACCCAGAGTGCCACGTGCATTCGGACGGTTTCGAAAGGCGGCGGTCAGCGTGTGGAAAGTGCGCCACGTTTCGACCGGCAAGCCGTTGATCCAGTCCACCGAGGGCACTGCGTCCCTGTTCGCGTTCTACGCCGTGGCGTCCGGCGCGGGCATGCGGTATTCGGGCGCGTGCCAATGGTGGCGAGGCGACCTACGGGCGTATGTGGGTACTGCGCTATGCCGTGTTTGACACGTCGGCACGCTACGATCTGTCGCATCTGTCGTGATCGCTGCGCGGCGGGTCCGTTGCTGCGAGCGTGCGGAACCTGTTCGACAGGAAGTACGTCGCGAACTGGGTGCCATTACGGACCGAGTCGTAACGCGCAGGCCAGCATCAAATGCGCCGGGCAATGCGCGCGGAACACCCACCCGGCCGGCTCTGTGTGAGCCGGCCGGGTGGGTTGTTTTCAGACCAGGGTGTCGAACGCGGGCGGCTCTTCGCCCTTGGCCACGCAGACCATGTTGTGAACCATACGCTTGACGTTGTCGGCATAAGCGTCGGCCGAAATGGCACCGACATGCGGGGTGATGATGATACGATCAACGCCCACGAAACGATGATCGGCCGCGATCGGCTCGACCGGGAAAACGTCCACCGCCGCACCACGCAGGTGGCCAGATTCCACGGCCTCGGCCAGATCGTTTTCGTTGACCAGACCGCCGCGCGCCGTGTTGATCAGGATCGACCCGGGTTTCATCCGGGCAATCGACTCCTTGTTGATCATATCGGCAGTTTCATCGGTCAGCGCACAGTGGAGCGAAATCACGTCCGAGGTTTCGATCAACTCGTCGAGTGTCACAAGACGAGCGCGCAGCTCCTGGGCTTCCTCCGCCGAGATCGGTGTACGCTTGGTGTAGATCACCTCGCAGTCGAACCCCCGCAGTAGCCGCGCGACCTGTTTGCCGATGTAACCCAACCCGATGAGGCCAATGGTCTTGCCGGTCAGGCGCATTGAGGTCTCGCCCAGCGATCCCTTCAGCCACTCGCCTTTCTGCAGTCCGACATGCCCGCGCACGATGTTACGCTGGAGCGCGAGCATGAGGGCCAGCGTCGTCTCCGCGACCATGACGGCATTGCTGCCGGTGGTGCGCATGACCCGCACGCCGACCTCTCGCGCGCGTTCGCAGTCGATGTTGTCGTAGCCGACACCCCACTTGTGCACACCCTTCAGGCCGTGCGCGGCGCCCACCTCCATCATCTCCGCGGTGACCGGCACGTCCGCAGTGATCACGAACGTGGCGCCCTTGATGGCCTCCAGCTGGTCTGCGGGCGCGCGGCTGCGGCTGGTCGCGATTTCGAAATCATCCGGCAGGAACTGCGCGAATTTATCGAGCCCCTTCTGTGCCATCGGGTCCAGAATGACGAGGCGATTGACCATGAAAGTCGTATCCTTTGTTGTCGTGTCTTAGTGTTTTGGCTCGGACCCGGTGTCCGGAGCCTTGTCGGGCCAGAAGCGGACGCCGGGTTTGGCCAGCCCCCCGCCGATGGCGAGGGCGGTTCCGTCGGCCCGCCAGCAGGCGGCACCTTCCATGGAGCCGTCCGGACGAAACGCGATAGCGTTCATCCCGCCGCCGATATGGGGCTTGCTCTGCACGTCGTATCCCGCGTCCGACAGCGTGTCCTGCACGTGGGCGTATGCGGGTTCGATTTCCACATCCTGGCCCTGTGTCCAGACGCGGGGCGCCTCGACCGCTTCCTGCAAGGACATGCCGTGATCGAGAAGGTTGACGATCGACTGCAGGACGGAGGGAAAGATTCGCAGCCCGCCCGGCATGCCCAGTGCAAAGACGGGCTTACCGTCCCGACGCACCATCATCGGCGCCATCGAGGTCGGTACGCGCTTGCCCGGCTCGATCGACAGCGCATGGCCGGGGTGCGGATCGAAATTGCTCATGTAGTTATTCGGGATGATGCCGGTTTCCGGATCCATGAAGCGTGCACCGAACAGACCATTGATGGTATGTGTCGCCGCGACGATGTTGCCGTGCCGGTCGGCGACTGTGATGTGGGTCGTGTCATGGCTTTCGCGCAGGAGATGGTGTCCCGGATCGGGAACATGGCCACCCTGCAGCAGGGCTTGCACGCACTCTGCGGCGTAGGCCTTGGAGGTCAGTCGCTCGACGGGGACGTCCACGAAAGCGGGGTCGCCGCTGAAGCGTTTGCGATCGGCGAACCCGGTACGAATGACCTCGATCAGCAGGCGCACGCTCTCGGGACTGCCGAATCCCATGGCGCGAACGTCGAACGATTCCAGCATGTTGAGCATCTGCGTCACATGCACGCCCGACGAGGCCGGCGGCGGCGGCCCGACGATGTCGAAACCGCGATAATGCCCGACGATCGGCGCGCGGTCGATCGTTGCGTAGTCACGCAGGTCGGATTCCGTCAGCCACCCCGGATCGTCCCCGGTGGCGATGGCGCGTGCAAGAGAACGTCCCAGTGCGCCGCCATGCAGCGCGTCAGCCCCATCGCGCGCGATCAACTCCAGGCTGTCGCCGTACAAAGGTTGCTTCAGGCGCGTGCCGACCCCGACCGGCGCGCCGTCGGGCAGAAAGACCGAGCGCATCATCGGGTCGGCCAGCAGGTCGTCGGCATGTTCTCTGATCGCGCCGGCCAGATAATGCGTGACGGCGAAACCCGATTTCGCCAGCCGGATGGCGGGCGCGACGACATCGGCAAACGGCAGCACGCCATAGCGCGCGTGCATGCCGTGCCAGCCCTTCAGGTTTCCCGGAACGGCCACGGACGTCGGGCCGACAAGATTGCGTCGACCCTCGGCATCCATGTATCGCGCGGGTTCGTCCGACACGGGTTCGTAAATCGTGGGCGTCATGCTCCGGGTCGCGCAGGACAGGGCATCGATGACAATGTGCTGCCCGTCCGCGAGGCGAAGATGTGACAGACCACCGCCCGCGACGCCGACCATCATCGGCTCGACCACGGTCAGAGCCAGAAGAGAGGCGACTGCCGCGTCGATGGCATTGCCGCCGGCGGCCAGCATTTCCATGCCGGCCGCCGTGCCGAGGGGATGATTGGTGACGACGACGCCGTCGCCGGTGACCGGACGCTTGTCGCACGAAAAAGGCAGGCGCGGAGTGCCGGCGGCGGAAGATGTCGTCATTGTCATAAACCCAAGTCTGTCAAAAGCGTTTTCTTATCTGCGTCATTCGGCCGCTTCAGCGGCACGTTCCTCGCGCCGTGCGGCGACTTTGTCTAGTGCGTGGCCAACCGCGTCGAACATGTCGTCGAGCTGGCTCTGCGTGATGATCATGGGCGGACAGAAACAGATCGCCTCACCCACAGAGCGCAGGATTACGCCCTCTTCCTCGGCGGCCGCGGCAATGGCTGCGGCGGCACTGCCGGTGGCCGTTCCTTCCCACGGAGCGAGTTCGAGCGCGCCGATCAGACCGATCGAACGCGACGAATGGGCCAGCGTGTGTTTTGCCAGATGCGCGAGACGCTCGGCAAAATGCGCCGACAGGCGTGCGGCATTACCCACCAGATCGCGCTCTTCGATAATCTTGAGGTTTTCAAGAGCCACGGCCGAGGCGACCGGGTGACCGGACGCCGTGAAGCCGTGTCCGAAGACCCCAAGCCGCGCGGACTCGTCGGCGATCGGCTGGTAGAAGCGATCATTTACCAGAATGGCCGAGATTGGCATGTAGGACGACGAGATCTGCTTGGACACGACCATCACGTCGGGCTCGATCCCGAGCGTTTCGCAGCCGAACATCTTGCCCGTCCGTCCGAAACCGCAGATCACCTCGTCCGCCACCAGGAGGATATCGTACTTGCGCAGGATCGCCTGCACACCCTGCCAGTAGCCGGCGGGAGGGATAAGAACACCGCCGGCGCCCATCACCGGCTCGCCCCAGAACGCCGCGACCGTCTCCGGTCCCTCGCGCAGGATCAGGTCCTCGAGCTCCGTCAGCAGACGCTGGGTGAACGCGTCCTCGGTTTCACCGGTCTTTCCATAATGGACGTAGGACGGGCAGGATGTGTGCTTCATCCGGTCAAGTGGCAGATCGAAGCATTCATGGTTGCGCGCAAGGCCGGTGATCGAGCCCGACGCAATGGTCACGCCGTGATAACCCTTTTCACGGCCGATGATTTTCTTCTTCTCCGGCTTTCCGAGCGCGTTGGAGCGATACCAGACCATTTTGCACGTCAGGTCGTTGGCTTCGGACCCGGAGGACGTGAAATGAACCTTCGACATCGGCACCGGCGCCATCTGCAACAGCTTTTCAGCCAGCTCGATCGACGGTGCGTGCGACTTGTATGAGAAGGTGTGGTAGTACGGGAGCTTGTCCATCTGTCGGATCGCGGCCTCTTTCAGGCGCGGTTCGTTGAACCCGACGGCGACGGACCATAGGCCGGCCATGGCCTCGATGTAACGCTTGCCATTGATGTCCTTGACGTAAATCCCCTCTCCAGACTCGATGATCAGGCCACCACTTTTTTCGTACTGACGCAGGTTGACCATCGGATGCATCTGGCTTGCGGCATCGCGGGCTTCAAGTGAATTGGGACGAACGGACATCGAGGCATGTTCCTTGGATGAGAAATGAAAAGAGAAAAAAGGCATCAGTCAGCGTTCCCGACGACGATCTCGACATCAAAACTGCGGGCGAGACGGGCAAACTCGTCGGTGGCCGGGGCATCGGTCACGATACGGTTGATATCGTCGAAACGGCACAACCCGGTGAGCGCATAGGAATCGAACTTGGAATGATCGGCGAGAACCGTCGTCTTGCGCGCGCGCGCGATCATGGCACGTGCGAGCTGGGCCTCCTGAGGGTCGTAGTCCATCAGATCTCCGGTCCGGCTGATTGCCCCCACCCCGATGATCGTATGATCGGCCCGGAAGCGATCAAGCTGATCAAGACAGAACGTGCCCAGTGTCTGCTGCGTGTCGGGCCGAAACTCGCCGCCCAGAACGTAGATATCCCGGCGGGCGGTGCTGTGGGACAGAATGTCGGCAATGCGCAACGAATTCGTGATTACCGTGAGTTCGAGGTCATCCGCAAGGGCCCGCGCGAAGGCCTGCGTCGTGCTGCCGGTGTCGATCATCAGCGTCTCGCCGCGCTGGATCAGGGCCGCCGCCGCCCGGGCGATCGCGTTTTTGCACCCGATGTTGAGTTCCTCACGGGCGTGAAACGGCTCCTCGGACGTGGCGTTCACGGTGGGCTTCGCGCCGCCATGCACACGCCGTAACAGGCCCTGCGCATCGAGACTGGCGAAGTCGCGGCGTATGGTCTCGCGCGAGACATGAAGCTGTTCCGCGACATCCTCGACGGTCAGCAAGGTGGCCCCTTGCGCCATTTCGAGGATGACTTTCTGCCGGTTCCGTACGCGCATCGCTTTGCCTTCCAGGTCTGTGCGGAACGTTCCGTTCGTCGCGGTGCGAGTGCAAGACCCGTCATCCCCAGCGCCCGTTCGCGCTCTCTCGTACGAACTGTATGGAGCGGTGCGGCTCTTGGCCAGATTCGCTACGTCGTTCATGCGCACTTTCCGTCCGGCTGTCCGACCCCGGTCAATGCGTCGAACGCGGCGATGGCACGTTCAGGCACCGCATGCTGTGGGATCGCCATGCGCCAGTCCACGGGCGGCTCGCCGCCCAGTGACGCGTTTCGGGCGCATAAGCCGAGCAATCCCGATGCGGTCAGGTCGGCATGGTCGACGTACTGCACCTCCATCGCAAACAGATCGGCGAGAAAGGCGCGAAAGGATTCGTTGCGGGTCAGGCCGCCATCAATCGACAGGCGTGACACCGGGCGACCCTGGGCCTGCTCGAAGGCCTTGACGACCTGCCGTGCGCGCAGGCCGACCCCCTCCCATATGGCACGGCCAAGATCTTCGCGGCCTGTTGACCGTTCCAGACCGGTCCAGCTGCCCCGCACGTCGCGTCTCCAGGTCGGCGCGCCCAGTCCGTTCAGCGCGGGTACGAAGAAGAGGCCGCGTTCCGCACAGGTCCGGGTCCTGTCCCATGCGGGCGCGTTGGTGTCGATCACGCCGACCGAGCGCCCCCAGTCGACCGCCGCCCCCGCGCACAACACGCCGCCGTCGAGCGCATAGTGCGTGGCGCCGTCGAAATCCCACGCCACCGTGGCCAAGAGGCCCGAGTCGGCGTTCACCAGGGGTGTGCGCCCGGTAAGGCCGAGCACGAACGCCCCGGTACCGAAGGTGATCTTGACCGCATCAGGCGCGCGACAGCCATGGCCATATAGGGATGCCTGCTGGTCGACGATCGAGGCGGCGATGGCGGGTCCCCCCGCCACACCGCCGAACGGACCGTCCGTGCGCCTGATCGTTGGCAGGCACTCCATCGGGATGCCGAACAGGGCACACAGGTCATCGTCCCAGGTTCCATGCCGGATATCCATCAGCGAGGTGCGCGACGCTGTCGCGACGTCGGTCGTCGCGTGCCCGGTGAGGCAGTCGAGAAACCATGCGTCACTGGTGCCCAGCTTCAGCAAACCCCGGGCGGCGAGAGCCCGTGCGTCCGGCACATGATCAAGGAGCCATCGCAGTTTCGACGCCGAAAAATAGGCGTCCAGCGGCAACCCCGCGCGCTCGAGCGTCAGAGCCTCGGCCCCGTCGGCACGCAGGCGCTCGACCATCTCGGTCGTGCGCAGATCCTGCCACACAATGGCATTGGCAAGCGGCTCGCGCGTCGTCGCGTGCCAAGCCACGACTGTCTCTCCCTGATTGGCCAGGCCAAGCAGAGCGGCGTCCGGTGCAGCACCGATCAGCGTGCGAATATGCGACAACAGTTCGTGCGGGTCGTGCTCCACCCAGCCCGGGCGGGGATGGATCTGCCGGTGTGTCAGGCTGCCGACGGGCGCGATCGCCCCCCCGGCCTGCCAGCGATAGGCCTTGGTGCCCGTCGTTCCCTGATCGATGGCCAGACAGACGCTCATGGCTCCGCCGTCTCGCGCTCGAGAGAGACATGCGACGCGTCTAGCGGATCGGGAACCGTGAGCGTGATGTCCAGTCGCGGCCACAGCAGCGTGTGGCCCGATCGCCGGGCGATCACGCGCCGTGACGCGTCTCGTGCCACAAGATCGCCGCGCGCGACCGAGCTGTCACGGGCAAACAATCTTGCCGTCTGACCCACGCCGGTCAGGCGTTGCGGGTACACATAGCCAAGCCCGGTCGTTCTGACAGATACGTAAGGGGTGGGGGCCGGGAGATCGCCCGACAGCGCGCGCAGGATGGCGCGGGCGGCATCCCGGCCTTCCCGCGCGACATATCCCGAATGTTCGACACCCCGCAGCACGTTGCCGGCCGCGAACACTTGCGGGTCGTCGCACCGATAGAAATTATCGATGATCGGGCCACGCGTCCCGTCGAGATCGCGACGGACGGCGTTGCCGTCGGCCAGGGTTGCCTCGGGCCTGAAGCAGCCGGTCAAGACGACGCTGTCGCAGGGCAGCAACGCCTGGCGGCCCCGATGTTCGACCATGACACCTTCGACGCGGTCGCGGCCCAGAATCTCGACCAGCCGTGTCGCGGTTCGCACCGGGACGCGGTAGCGCCAGGACGCGGCGTGGCCGACCACCGAGGGCACACTGAGGTGCGCGTGTTCCTCCAGCAGTGCCACGGGACGCGCGCCGGCATGACGCGCCGTCGCCAGTGCCGAAAACGCGACCAGTTCGCTGCCGATCACGACCGGCGTGCGAAACGGCAGCCGCCCGAACCGCGCCAGTTCCTGAAACGCACCGGTGTTCAACACGCCGAAGGGGCGCATTCCCCCGATCAGGCGCGGAGCGCGTGGTGTTTCCCGAATCCCGGTCGCCAGAAGAATGGCCCGTGCCCGCATGGTCTGCGCCCCATGCGGCGTATTGACCTGTACAATCCCGCCCGGTTCGATGGCCGTCACGGCACAATCGGTCAGGAACGTGGCCCCCCGCGCGGCATGCACCAGCGCGCGGGCGTAACGCGGCCCGCGCCAGACACGGTGGAAGTCGAGCATGCCCCATCCGGGGTGCTGGCAGAAGCGGGGCAGGCCACCACACTCAGGGTTACGTTCGATGACCACCACGTCGCGCACGCCCCCGCGCAGCAGGGTGCGCGCGGCGGTGAGGCCAGCGGGCCCGCCACCGATGATGATGACATCATGCGTCATGGGACGCAGCCTCCAGCCCCGGAAGGCGCCCGCACGCCAGTTCGACCACCCGTCGCGTGCAATAGAACCCCTGGCAACGCCCCATCATGCAGCGGGTCCGCCGGCGAAGTCCGCCGATTGAGCCCGCCGGCACCAGCGGGTCGTCGAGGGCCGCCGCGATGTCGGACTGCGTCACCGCCTCGCAGTGGCAGACGATGGGTGATCGCCCGGGACGAGAGGCCGATCGCGGAAGCGCCTGTGTGAGGTTGGGCACCGTCGGCCATAATGGATCGGGCAGCGGGCGGAGGGGACCGAACGTGTCCTCATACAGCGCCATGACGTGTGCGCTGATGCCCAGTGCCGCGGTCAGACCCGTGGAGCGGATACCGCCGACCGTGATCCAGTGTCGCGCCGCCAGCGCCTCGATCTGGTAATCGGCATGCTCCGTCGCCGGGCGGAGGCCCGCATAGGCCGCCGTAATGTCGTGGTGCGCGAGGTCGGGAAGGATTTTCTCCCCCGCGCGAATCAGGGCCTGCAGTTCGCCCTGCGTCAGCGTCGCGTTGTCCCGGTCGTCCTGCGGCTCCGCCGTCGGGCCGAGCAGCAGGTTGCCAAACGCGGTGCGGGTGATCACGACGCCTTTGGTCACCGGTGTCGGTACGGGCAGGATGATCGACGAGACAAGGCCGTGCGCGCTCTTGTCATAGACGATGAACTGGCCCTTGCGCGGCCGGATGGTGAAGGGGGAGGGGCGCGCGATCGCCTCGACCAGATCGCCCTGCAACCCTGCGCAGTTGATCACGACACGTGCGCGAATGGTCGACGGGTTCGTTCCGATCGTCCACGAACCGTCGGCGAACCGGGCATCGGTTACCGCCGTGGAGCGGAGCAACACACCGCCGTTGGCGACGGCCTGAGACACATACGCCAGGGGGGCGGACCATGGATCGATGACGCTCTCGTTCTCGACGACCAGCGCGCCGAGTGCCGAGGGACCCAGATTGGGTTCGCGCGCGACCAGCGCCGCGCGATCAAGGCGCGTCAGAGGGACGCCGTTTCGTGAGGCCGTCCGGGCTATGGTGTCCAGAGACGCCAGGTCGTCGTTGTTCCAGGCCACAAGGGTCGCGCCCACACGCAACAGAGGCAGCCCAAGGCGCTGGTGGACGGAGCAGTAGCGGGCGTGCCCCTGCTGAACGAGGGTGTGCTCCAGCGTCGCGGGCTTGCAGTCGAAACCGGTGTGAAGGATAGCGCTGTTGGCCTTGCTCGCCCCCTCAAGAATGTCGGGCCCACGCTCGATCAGGACGGCCGACAGGCCCGACAGGACGGCCTCTCGAAAGACGGCCGCACCGACTACCCCGGCCCCAACTATGGCAACATCAAAATTTCGACCCAACACCAGATACCATTGCCCGTTTTCAGCTGTTGATGTGACTGTATGGTCACGGTAGCAGATCACATCGCCACGCCAATCCTAAATCGTGCCAGTCGTGCAACATTTTGCGTCGGTCTGTGCGGCGCGGCGCCTTAGCTGGTGATATCCTGTGCATAACCGTCGGGCAGCGACGCGCAGAACTGCGACACCTGTTCGCGGATGAGGCGCATGAGGGCCGGCAGACTGCCGGGCTCGCGGCGTTCGCGGGTGTAAAGGGCGTATGTGGCCGGGGGCAGCGCATCGGCGGACGGGATCAGATGAACTTCATTGCGCGCCAGCTCATCCATGACGGCGGCGGCGGGCAGGGGGGCAACGCCGAGGTCATGCCGGACAAACTGGACCAGTGTCGCAAGGGAATCCGAATGGCTGATCTGCAATTCGCTGGAGTCCTGGACCTGGAGATACGCGAGAAGCTGTCGTTGTGCCGGGGAGTCAGCGGAGTACGACACCAGCGGCAGATGCAGCAGTTGTTCGCGACGAAGAGGAAGCTCGCAGAGTTTGAGCGTCGCGCCAGACCCGACCCAGAACATGGCGAACGTGCAGAGCAGGCTGGAATCAAGGCCCGGTCGGTCGATGCCTGCGCGCGCGACCACGATGTCGAGGCGCTGTTCGCACAGTGCCTCAAGCAGGTCGTTGCTTTCGGCCGTCTGAAGAACGATCCGCAAGCGGGGTTGAAGATATTGGGCGGCCTTGCTGACCGCCGGCATGACGGCATGGGCCATGCTTCCCACGGCGCCGACGCGAATGCTTTCCGGCGCGGAGGCCGAGCCCTGGACGTCGCGCCGCATCGCGGCCTGCGCGTTCACGATCTCGGTCGCATGACGAATCAGGCGCTGGCCGGCATCGGTCAGGATAAACTCCCGGCTGCGTCGGTCGAACAGCATGCAGCCGAATTCCGCCTCCAGCGCCGCGATACGGTTGGACACCGCCGCTTGCGAGATGTGGCTTGTCTCGGCGGCGAGCCGAAAGCTGCGCAGCCGCTGCACGGCGAGGAAAGTTTCGAGAAACTTGATGTTCATGAAGCGGAAAGTGCCCTGACACGACCGATGACCAGCAGCATATCGTCAGGTCGATGGTATCATGACGCTCACGCATCGTTAAAGGTATGGCATGCCGGTCGATCAGAAAAAATGATCGATCGAGCGGAAAAATCTGTTTGCACTGTCTGACCGTCTCCATAATACGATGCGATATCGAAAGAATGTGCATTCATGGCGTCGGTGCTCTGACCGAACGGGCGATTGAAGGCCCGACATGGGTGGGACGGTTCTCAGGCCTGGAAGGACAGTGACGATGGGCGGACGGCGGTTGAAGCGGCTTCTCTTGAACAGCTCATCGATAGGGGCGGCAGGCGTGGCGCTGGTCGTCGCGGGTCACGCGCTGGCCGCGGGGTCTTCCACGAAGGCCGTGCACCCGGGGCACCACGCCAAGTCTTCGGGCGTCCCCGTGGCGGCATCCAAGGTCCACGTCGCAGCGCCTGCGGTCGCGGCTCCCACGGTCGCCCGCCGGCCAACCGGAGCGCCCGGCACCTCCCATGTCGATAATCCCGAAGAGATCACCGTGAGCAAGGGGCGTGTCATCGGCGGCGGTCTGATGAAGCGTCAGAAGGCACCGGAGAATATCTCGTCGATCACGTCGGCGGCCATCGCGCAGAAAATGTCGGTGGCGTCGCCGCTTCAGCTTGTGTCGACAATGCCAGGCGCGAACTTCGGCACGTCGGACGCCTATGGTCTGTCCATTCGCAACTTCATGTCGGTCCGTGGGCTGGACCAGACCGAGATGGGTTTCTCCGTGGAGGGTATTCCGGGAACGGACATGATGTCCTACTTCCCCTACACCGAGACGTATGCCGACAACGAGAACATCTCCGACATCACGATAACGCCCGGAAACTCCCGTTTGCAGGATCCGATCATCAGTGCGTCGGGCGGCGAGTTCATCGAGAGCGTCCGCAATCCCGGCGATAGGCTGGCAGGCCACATGACGTATTCGGCCGGATCATATCGTGGTCAGCGTATCTTCGGTCGCCTGGATACCGGCTATATCGGACACACCGGCATCAAGGCGTTCGCCTCGTATTCCTACTCGGCGGCGGATAACTATATCGGCAGCGGGCGCAACCAGCGTCAGCACGTGGATCTGAAACTCTACAAGGACTGGGCACCGAATTCCTGGTCGTCGCTATTCCTCTCCTATACGGGCTGGACGAATTCGCGAATCGCACCGATCTCGCTCGCGAATTGGGAAAAAGCTAATCGTGCCGGAGATGGTTTCAGCGCCTATACCTATTCCGGAACCTTCAAGCCGGGCGTTACGTCAGACTACTGGCCCGGTTATGTCTATAACCGGAATGCGATCCTGATGTCGCTTCAGAACAGCTTTCAGCTGACCAACAAGCTGACGTTCCACATCACGCCCTATTTCCGCTATACCGTTTACAATGGCGGTGGTCAGACGGCGCTTAACCCGGCGTCGATTTATAGCGGAAATCAGCGGGTGACGCCGTCCTATGATTCATCCTACCTGCAACCGAACGGGAAGTTGTTCGGCGACACCGTCAATCCGGTGACACAGTATCAGACGGGTGTTAACGCCTATCTTGAATATGACGTCACGCATTCCAACCATCTGATGTTTGGCTATTGGCACGATAACTGGAATACCATCTCGTTTGCCAAGGTGGCATTGATGAACCAGTCTGGACTGACCGAAAGCATTCAGGGCAAGTATCCGCTGCGCGATACGAACGGGCAGATCATCTCTGGCACGCATTACCAGATCGCAACGGACACCAACCAGTTCTTCGTCGGCGACACGCAGTCGTTTTTTCATAACAAATTGCAGATCAGCGCGGGGTTCAAGGAACTCATGTATTACGCGTCGGGCACCAATCAGGCGCCTGGCACGCAGTACAAATTCTCGGCGGCGATCAGCCAGCCAATGCCGCGTTTCAGTATCTCATATGACATCAACCACCAGATGCAGGTGTATGCGAACGCGACGACAAACGCGCGCATGCCGGTGACGAGCTCAACCTACGTCAATACGTATAATCTGGGCACGGGTGGGTATTCCCAGTACGGCAACACCAAGACCAAGCCGGAGTATACGATCGGCGAGCAGTTGGGCTTCCGTTATTATGGGCTCTTCAATGCCGATCTGGCGTTGTTCAATATGAACCTGACGAATCATCAGGTCTCGTCGCTTCAGATCATCAACGGCTCCCTTGTCGGGCAGTCGATCTCGGCCGGTGGTGAATCGATCCAGGGCATCTCGGCGGAAGTCTCGACGCAGCGCTATCACGGTCTGGCGCTCTATGCGAACGGCCAGTACCTGCACACGCGCATGGGCAACGACATCGCGGTCGGCGGCGATCTTCTGCCCACCAAGGGCAAGTCGATGGTCGAAAGCCCGAAATACATGACCAATATCGGCCTGAGTTATGTCAAGGGGCCGTTCTTCTCAAATCTGTCGTTCAAATGGGTGGATTCGCAGTACTCCACATTCATGAATGACGAGAGCATGCCGGCCTACAAGACCGTCGACATCGCGCTGGGGTATCGTCTGCCGTCGTATCGTTTCCTCAAAAGTCCGACGATCAGGCTCAACTTCAACAACCTGTCCAACGTCAAATATCTGGGCAGCCTTGCAAGCGTGACCACGAATGCCTATTCGGTGAAGGGCGTTCATGGAACGCCCATCAGCGGCAGCAAGCCGACCTATTATATGTCGGCACCTTTCGCGGCCATGATGACGTTCTCGGTCGACCTCTGATCGGGGACGCGTGACGTCAAGGTCTTGGGAGGGACGCATGGCAACCACCGATCACGCCACGGCGGACAGGACGGGAGCGCCGGGACGGTCTTGGGCCGTCCTTCTCGGGCTGATCATCCCTGCCGCCGTGCTCATGTCGGTCGACAAACAGGCGATGGTGGTGCTCGCGCCGGAGATCCGGTCGGAATTTCATTTCACGATCGAGCAGACGACGCAGCTTCTGTCGATCGCCGTCGGTGCATACGCCCTGTTCCAGATACCGGCCGGGTGGCTGTGCGAGCGCTTCGGCGCCCGGATGATGCTCGGACTGTCTTGCGTGACATGGTCGATGGCGGTCCTGTTGCTGCCGCTCGGCGGGTCGTTTGCCGGGTTTGCGGTAGCCCGTATTGCGATGGGGTTGTGTCAGTCGCCAGACTGGGCGGCGAGCATCATGATCATTCGCGAGCGCTTTCCCCTCGCGCTGCGGGCGAAGGCGAGCTCCGGCTTGCTGTCCGGACTGTATCTCGGCCTTGTCATCGGTGGTCCTCTCTGCGCCTCTCTCCTGTTGTGGTTCGGCACATGGCGGTGGTGCTTCGTGATTCTGGGGATGATCGGGTTCGCGCTGTCGGGGGCAATATTCTGGTCGTTCCGACAGGGCCTGCGTCCACCCCTGGTTCGCGAAGCCTCGACCTTGAAGGGTTTTGACGGACGCCTTTTCCTGAAGCCGCAGTTTCTGGCGATCGGGTTCGCATATTTCTTCATGATGGGGATACAGAGCTTTTTTACCATCCTGATGCCGCTCTATCTCGTCGAGGTGCGGCACATGAACACCGCCAGCATGGGTAAGATGATCTCGGTTCCGTATTTCTTTCTCTACGGCGCTGTGATCATCATGGGCTTTGTCAGCGACGCGATCGTGCGACGCGCACCCACTGTCTGGTTCGCTCGCGTGCCGCTCGGCATTGTCGGCCTGATCGGCGCCGGGACATTTCAGGCGCTGTCGCTGTCGGCGACGTCAATTCCGGCCACGATCGCGTTCATGTCCGCCGCGATGTTCATGATCGGTATGGGACAGGTCTCGATCTGGACGACGGTCCAGGATCTTGGTCGTGACCATGCGGGCATCATCGTCGGGTGGACGCAATTGCTCGGCAACGGGGCTGGGGCTCTGGTGCCCGTGATAAGCGCCGCTCTGGTGCAGGGCACGCACGGCGACTGGAGCATCATTCGCATGGTGATCGTCATCTGCGGTTTGTGCGGGACAATCGCCTTTCTTTTGACCAATCCGCAGCGGCCGATCGTCCTGCCGCCGCGTGGGGCCGCGTGATCGCCGCGACCTTTTGCTGGAGAAAACAATATGCTTCCGAAATACGTCGTCAATCCGATGCCGGCCCAGTGCAGCGCGGAGGTTCTCGAAATCCTGTCAGGCGTCGAGACCGCCACCATCGGTCACTGGCGCCACATGGGCTTTTGCAACCGCCGCATCCAGCCGCTGCTGCGGGGACGCCGTGTCGTCGGGACGGCCGTGACGCTGGCGATTCCCGGCCCGGATTCGACGCTGCTGCATCATGCGTCGGGCCTGCTGCGGCCGGGCGACATCCTGCTGGTGGACCGTCTGGGCGACGATCGGCACGCGTGCTGGGGCGGCGGCGTGACGGCGGCCGTCAAGGCCTCCGGTGCGGCGGCTGGCGTCGTCGACGGCCCGGTCACGGACCAGGCCGAAATCGAGGAGTCCGATCTGCCGATGTGGGCGGCGGGTGTCGCGCCGATCACGACGCGCATCTACGATCTCGGCGGCCGCATGAACGTGCCTGTGTCGATCGGGGGCGCTGTGGTTCAGCCCGGCGATTACGTTCTGGCTGACGAAAGCGGCGTGCTGGTTCTGCCGCCGGCCGAGGCCGAGGCCGAAGCGCGCCGGGCGCTGGAGGTTCAGGCCCGCGGCAAGGTAAACGAGGCCGAGTTGCGCAAGGGCGTGGTCAAGCTGGGCGATCGCAGCGGGGCCTCGGCAAAGGTCGCGGCAGGCCTCTGAGCCGACCGCACCGTCAAGGGTCATGTGGCCGCCGGACGGGGAGGGAACCCCCGTCCGGCGCATCGCGTTGTGGACCACGTAACGTGCCATCTCGAATGGCGGGCGTGATGCAAACGCGAGCGGGAGACCCCCATGACGGCTTCATCCAGCAAGATTCCCGGGGGCGATCACGCTACCGGCCTCAATATTTCCGCGCGCGGCGAAGGCGGGGAGACTCATCAGACTGCGGGTGGCGAGACACCGTCGCTGACGACGGCGCAGGGCGTACCTGTGTCCGACGACCAGAACTCCCTCCGGCTGGGACAGCGCGGGCCGACGTTGCTGGAAGACTTTCATTTCCGCGAAAAGATTTTTCACTTCGACCATGAACGCATCCCCGAGCGCGTCGTCCATGCGCGTGGCTTCGGGGCGCATGGTTTCTTCGAACTGACGGACTCGCTGTCCGACGTGACGTGCGCCGACGTTCTGCAGCGCCCCGGTGAGCGCGTTCCAGCCTTCGTACGATTTTCGACGGTTGCCGGCAGTCTGGGGTCCTTCGACCTGGCGCGAGACGTGCGCGGCTTTGCGGTCAAGCTCTACACGCAGGAGGGGAACTGGGACATTGTCGGCAACAACATCCCCGTTTTCTTCATTCAGGACGCGATCAAGTTTCCTGACCTGATCCATTCCGTGAAGCCGGAGCCCGATCGCGGATTTCCGCAGGCCCAGTCGGCCCATGACAATTTCTGGGACTTCATCTCGCTGTCGCCCGAGAGCATCAACATGGCGACGTGGGCGATGTCCGACCGGGCGCTCCCACGCTCCTTCCGTTTCATGGAAGGCTTCGGCGTCCACAGCTTCCGGTTCGTTAACGCGAAGGGGGCGTCGACCTATGTGAAATTCCACTGGAAGCCCAAGCTCGGTCTGCAGTCGGTCGTGTGGAACGAAGCGGTGAAGATCAACGGCGCGGACCCTGATTTTCACAGGCGCGATTTGTGGTCGGCTATCCAGAGCGGCAATTTCCCGGAATGGGAACTGGGTGTGCAACTATTCGACGACGCGTTCGCCGATAGTTTCGATTTTGATATTCTGGACGCGACGAAGCTCATCCCCGAAGAACTGGTGCCGGTCAGGCGGGTCGGGCGACTGGTCCTCGATCGCGTGGTGGACAACTTCTTCGCCGAGACCGAGCAGGTTGCGTTCTGCACGCAGAACATTGTGCGGGGCGTGGACTTCACCAACGACCCGTTGTTGCAGGGACGCAATTTCTCGTATCTGGACACGCAGCTGAAGCGTCTTGGTGGCCCAAACTTCACTCATATTCCCATTAATGCGCCGAAATGCCCGTTCCATCATTTCCAGCAGGACGGCCATATGGCGATGCACAACCCGAAGGGGCGTGCGAACTACGAACCAAATTCGTGGGGCGGGGCCGCGGGCGGCCCGCGCGAAGACCACACGCGCGGTTTCGAGTCCTTTCCGGAGCAGAACGCGGGCGTCAAGTCGCGTGTTCGTTCTGCCCGGTTCAGCGATCATTACAGTCAGGCGCGGCAGTTTTACGCCAGCCAGACGGAGCCGGAGCAGGTTCATATCCAGCAGGCGTTCACGTTCGAACTGAGCAAGGTCGAGACCCCCCAGATACGAGCCCGCGTGGTCGCGCATCTACGCAACGTGGATGAAGGCCTGGCCAAGGCGGTCGCGACCGGGCTTGGTCTGGAGACCTTGCCGGAGCCCACGATTCCGGCGTCGCCGGTAGTTGAGGGGCTGTCGGCATCCCCCGCACTCAGTATTGTGAAAAACGGCCCGAAAAGCTTCGAAGGTCGGAAAATCGGTGTTCTGCTGTCCGACGGTTTCGACCCCGCCGTTCTTGCTGCCCTGTGCAAGGCAGCACAGGCCGAAGGCGCAGACGTCGAACTGGTCGGCCCGCGTGTCGGCTATGTGGAGGCAAGCGACGGGCAAAAAGTTCCGGCCGCGCAGAAGGTCAACGGTGGCCCATCCGTGCTCTACGACGCGGTGGCGTTGGTGGTGTCGGCCAAAGGGGCGGACCTGCTGTCGAATGAGGCCACGGCGCGCGACTTCATCGCCGATGCGTACGCGCATGCGAAGTTCATCGCGTACGTGGGTGACGCCGTCCCGCTGATGGAGCGCGCTGGCGTGAGGCAGCAGGATTTCGACGACGGCATCGTGAAGATCGCGGCCGACGCCGATGCCGCAGCGTTCGTGAAGGCCTGTCGTGCCCTCCGCCTGTGGGCGCGGGAGAAGAAAGTCCATGCGGTCTGATAAGAAACGGTCTGCTCCGCTTTCACAGAGCAGACCGCGCGCGTGGTGAGGCAGGCGCCCGGGGCGATCCGGGCGCTTTACCGTGTATCAAAGGGCGATCCGACGACCGATTTCGACCAGTCGATCGGGCGGCAGGGCAAACTGGTCAATCGAATGCCGCGCATTCCGATAAAGGAACGCGAAGACCGGGCGCTCCCAGCGGCGAAGTCCCCCAAAGGCACGCGGCGTGTCGGCGG
This sequence comes from Ameyamaea chiangmaiensis, assembly GCF_013376175.1. GTDB lineage: Bacteria > Pseudomonadota > Alphaproteobacteria > Acetobacterales > Acetobacteraceae > Ameyamaea > Ameyamaea chiangmaiensis. The sequence continues at coordinate 8,601 of NZ_JABXXR010000021.1, read as the reverse complement.
CGACGATCTCGTCATGTTCGGCAAGAAAGATGGCGTCGTCGGGTGACACCGGGGCACCGTCGTCCGAGGCTGCGGCAAGCGCCTCCAGCAGCCGCGGCGTTTCCATGAAGCCGTAATGGACCGTGATGTGTTCGAGAACGTTCTTGAACGTCTTGCGCACGATGCGTTCGGACGGCGCGATACGCGGCACGTCGCGGCGGAACACGATGCTCAGTGTGATGGCGTGCTGCGGCAGGCCGCCGAACTGTCGCACGTGCAGCCCGACGATCGGGGGGACGGGTTCGTTCACGCGGCTTAGGAACACCACGTGCCCGGGCGTGCGGGGAATGTCATGTCGGCGCAGGTCCTGCTCCAGCGCATCGGGTGACACTGTCGCCTGTGTGTTGGTGTCCTGAAGCGCCATGGTTCCGCGCTGCCAGATGCTCATCACGGCATACAGCGCCAGTGCGATGACCAGCGGAATGTAGCCGCCATCCGCGATCTTGAGCATGTTGGCCGCGAAAAACGCGCAGTCCACGATAAGCAGGCACCCGACGAAGGCTGCGGTCGCCCATAACGGCCAGTGGCGACGCCGATGCAGATAAGCCCCATACAGCAGGCTTGTCAGCAGCATGGTCGTCGACACGGCCATGCCGTAGGCCCCGGCCAGGCGCGCCGAGCTGCCGAAGGTCGTGGTCAGCGCCAGTGTCGCGGCCATGATCATCCAGTTGAGCAGCGGAACGTAGATCTGCCCGGATTCGTGCTCGGACGTATGGTGCAGGCGCACGCCGGGGAACCATCCGACCTGAATGGCCTGCTGGGTCAGGGAAAACACCCCCGTCACGACCGACTGGCTGGCGATGATCGTGGCCAGCGTCGCCAGTCCGACCATGATCCACACCGGCACGTGCCCCCAACTCGATGGGATCAGCCCGTAAAACGGATTGGGCGGCAGGGTGTGGGCGTCCATCAGGGCGCTGGCCTGCCCGCCGTAGCACAGCAGCAGCGCCGGCAGAACGATGACGAACCAGGCCAGCCGGACGGGCAATCGTCCGACGCCGCCCATGTCGGCATACAGGGCTTCGGCCCCCGTGACGGTCAGAAATACACCGCCGAGCAGAATGAAGCTGCGCCATCCGTTCTCGGCCAGAAAGCGCAGGGCGCGGAGGGGATCGAGTGCGCGCAGGACCTCGGGGTGATGCGTGCACGACAACAGACCAAGGCCGCCGATGGCCAGAAACCAGACCAGCATGACCGGGCCGAACAACGCCCCGATTACGCTGGTTCCGGCACGCTGGGCGACGAACAGCATCACCAGGATCGCCAGTGCCGCCGGAAGCACGTAGTGCGATGCCGAGGGCGCGGCGACGGTCATGCCCTCCATCGCGCTGAGGACCGAAATTGACGGCGTCAGCACACTGTCACCAAACAGAAGTGCCCCGCCGAACAGGCCCGCCGACAACAGGATCTTTTGTATCGATGACCGCCACAGGCGGCGATAGGTCGGCGCGTCCTGAATGTCGTCTTCGTTCCGCGCACCGGTCACCAGAGCGGTCAGGGCCAGCACGCCGCCTTCGCCATCGTTGTCGGCGCGCATGACGAACACGCAGTATTTGACGGCCACGACCAGAACGATGGTCCAGACGATCAGCGACAGCACGCCCAGCACCTCATCCGGCGTGACGGTGTGGCCGTGGTCCTGCAATACGGTCTGCATGGCATACAGGGGGCTGGTGCCGATATCGCCGAAGACGATGCCGAGCGCCGTGAGCGTGGGCGCCATCAGGGAGGCGCCCGCAGGGGCAGGGCGATCGCGCCCGGAAGTCTCATCTGTCACGCTGTCTGGTCTCATCCTCGTTCACACGTTGACATGATTTGACACAGTATTGTGCGTGAGACCATTGGTGCCGCAATCGGGGGAGGGAACGAAACGGCCGGGCGGACGTAGGATCGGCAGGCAATCATGCCGTCACGACGCGCGCGACGACCGGCCCGCCCGGGCCACGCTGCCCGTCCCGTCAGGAGGCGCTCCGCCATGCCTGCCCCGAGTTCTGATACCGCCGCGCATGCCCGGACGCCCGGCTGGCACGATGTGGCCGCGCTGGCTGACCTGACACCGGACAGCATCGTGCCCGTGACCGTGGGGGAGACGGCAATGGTTCTGGTCCGGACGGGCGGGGACGTGCGGGCGTACGCGGGCACCTGCCCGCACAAGGGCGCGCCGCTGGAAAAGGGCGCCGTGTGTGACGGGCGGCTGGTCTGTCCGTGGCACAAGGCGTCCTTCCGGCTGGAGGACGGGGGGCTGGTGGAACCTCTGGCCCTTGACCCACTGCCGCTCTACCCCGTCAAGGTGGCGGACGGTCGTGTGCATGTCGGCACGGAGGCGCTTGAGCCGCCCGCCAGAGCGACATGTGCGCCCGATGAGACGGTGCTGATCGTGGGGGGCGGAGCCGGTGGCGTCGGTGCCGCGTGCGCCCTGCGGGAGTTCGGGTTCGACGGCCATATCACGATCGTCGACCCGCAGGCAGAACCGTCCTACGATCGGACGGCCCTCAGCAAGGCCGTTCTGGCCGGTAAGGCGGACGGGAATGCCCCGCCACCCCTCCGCCCCGAAACATTCTGGGCCGAGCAGCGCATCGCGCGTGTCGCGGCCCGCGTTGTGCGCATGAACGTTGCGGCGCGCAGCGTGACACTCGATGACGGGCGCAGCCTGTCGGCCGATCACATCATTCTCGCACCCGGCTCCGTGCCCAGGCCACTGGCGATCCCGGGCGGAGACCTGTCCGCCGTCTTTACGCTTCGGACGGCGGCTGACGCGCAGGCTATCCTGTCGGCGACCGTGGAGACTGGGCGGGTCGTGGTGATCGGGGGAAGCTTTATCGGCATGGAGGCAGCCGCGGCCCTGCGCCAGCGTGGCATGACGGTGGATGTGGTGTCGTCGGCGGCCATTCCGTTCGAGCGGGTTTTCGGCGCTCTGATCGCCAGTCGCTTGCTGGATATGCACCGTGAAAGGGGCGTGACCTGTCACGCGGGGCGCCACGTCACGGCGATCACGGCCGACGGGGCACGTCGCGTCGTGCATCTCGACAATGGTGATACTGTGACGGCGGATGCTGTCGTGGTGGGCATTGGCGTCACACCCGCGCTGGATTTCGCCGCCGATCTCGTCGCCGAGGAAGGCGGCATCGCGGTCGATGCCACGCAACAGGCCGCGCCGGGCATCTATGTCGTCGGCGACTGCGCCCGCATACCGCGTGAAGGCCATACCGTCCGTATCGAGCATTGGCGCGAGGCCGAGGTTCAGGGCCGTCGGGCCGCGCGGGCGATTGTGGGGCTCGATCAGTCCGACGAAGGCGTGCCATGGTTCTGGACGCAGCAGTTCGATGCCAAGATCGAGTATGCTGGCGCGGCGCAACCGTTCGACGACGTAAAGATCACGGGTGACCTTCAGGGGTTCGATTTCGAGGCGCAACTGCTGCATCGCGGCAAGCGCGTGGGTATCGTCTCCGCCGGTCGGCCCCGGGCCACCATCCCCGCGACGCAGACGGGTCTCTAGCCCACCACGTCGAACAGCAGCTTGCCATTGAGGATCAGGATCAGGCCCGCGGTGGTCCAGGCCGCGACCTTCATCACCGGCCCGATTGCAAACGGCCCCATCAACGCCCGGTCCGACACCAGCCGCACGAGCGGTATCACGGCAAACGGAAGCTGCATTGACAGGATGACCTGACTGAACAGCAGAAGGTCGTTCACGCTGCCGTCGCCCCGGATCAGGACGACGAAGACCACGGGCACGATCGCCAGTCCGCGCGTCAGCAGGCGCCGTGCCCACGGGGCGAGGCGCAGGTCGAGGAAGCCTTCCATGACGATCTGCCCGGCGAGCGTGCCGGTGACCGTCGAGTTCGTGCCCGCCGCCAGCAGCGCGACGGCGAAGAGAGTCGACGCGATGCCGTAGCCGAGCAGGGGCGACAGCAGATGGTAGGCATCCTGAAGCTCGGCGACGTCCTGATGGCCGGAGCCATGAAAGGCGGCGGCCGCGACGATCAGGATCGCCGCGTTGACGAACAGGGCGAGCGACAGGGCGATGGAACTGTCCCACACGCTCCAGCGCAGTGCGTCCTGACGGCCCGACGGCGTGCGCGGATAGGCGCGCGACTGGACGATCGAGGAATGCAGATACAGGTTGTGAGGCATCACGGTCGCCCCGATGATCCCGATCGCGATGTAAAGCATGGCCCCGTTGGTCACGATCGACGCGTGCGGGACGAAGCCGCTCAGGATCGCCCCCCCGTGAGGGGCCGCGAACAGGACCTGCAACCCGAAGCAGGCGGCGATGATCGTCATCAGGGCGATGATGAAGGCTTCCAGCCACCGAAACCCACGGTTCATCAGCAGCAGGACCAGAACCGCGTCGCAGGCCGAAAGCAGCGTGCCGACCAGAATGGGCAGGCCGAACAGCATCTGCAGGGCGATCGCCGTGCCGATGACCTCGGCCAGATCGCACGCCATGATGGCCAGTTCGCACGCGGCCCATAGCGCGCGACTGACCGCGGGTGAATAGCGCGCCCGGCAGGCCTGCGCGAGGTCGAGCCCCGTGCCGATGCCCAGACGCGCCGCGAGTGCCTGCAACAGCATCGCCATCACGTTGGACAACAGGATGACGAACAGCAGCGTAAAGCCGAACTGCGCGCCGCCCTGCAGGTCCGTGGCCCAGTTTCCTGGATCCATATAGCCGACCGACACCATGTAGCCCGGCCCGACAAAGGCGAGGAAGCGGCGGAACCACGGCGCCCCGGCACCGGGGATCGGAATGCTGCCGATGACGTCTGCCGCGTCGCGGGCAATACCGGGGTGTCGGGACAGGAAGGCCATGACCACACTCAAACGGAAGTCGGGCGGATATGCAATGTGCTATATCGTTATGCCGAGGCACGGTCGGGAAGCGGTCCGCGGTATCGCAAGGGCACCAGGGTCAAAATTCAGATATATCTTGAAAACCGATATATCGAGATGTATATCGAATTCATGAGACATGAACACATGTACCCGTCCGGCCGTGGCCGGTTCCTCCCCTCCAGCAACGGGGCCGGGCATGGTTGGGGACAAGGCCCCACCGGCCCCCATCGCGGGCGCCACCGCGTGTTCGACCGTTGCGCCATCAGGGTGCTGGTCCTCGGTCTGATCGCGGAGCGACCAGGCAACCGTGAGGATCTTATCGGCATGATCGAGGAACGGTCGGCGGCCGTCCACGTGCCCGGCCCGGACGTGATCTCTCCCGCGCTGACCTGGCTGGAAGAGGCTGGCGAGATCGAAGCAGTGCAGACCGAAGGCCACGCGCTGTTCCGCGTGACCGAGACGGGACACGCAGCGCTTGCCGCCGGTCAGGACCAGCTCGCGGCGATCATGGCACGCCTGACCGGCACGCAACGCTCCGGCGCGCGCGATCGCGGCGGGTTTCCGGCCATGCGGGCGAAGGAAAACCTCCAGACCGCAGTGCGGACGCAGCTGCGGAATGATGGGCTGGAGACGACGGCCGAACACAGGATCGCGTCCATTCTGGACGGCGCCGCACGCGCCGTGGAACGCGCGGGCGAAGGCGGGGACGCGCAACGTCGCGCCATGGAAGACGGCATGACCGCCGTCGAGCCCGCCTCTCCGGTCATCCGCCGCGTGCGGCACGCGTTGCGCCGCCGCGCGCTCACCGTGATGTCGGTCGAGCGGGCAGGGACGCACATGATCCGTGTCACATTGACCGGCGAGGCGCTTGAAGACTTCGTCAGCCTTGCGCCCGACGATCACATCAAAATCTTCCTGCCCGACCCCGTGAACGGTGAGGTCCGCCGCGATTACACCCCGCGCCGCCATGATCGCGCGTCCAACACGCTGGTTGTGGACTTCGTCGACCACGCGGGCGGTCCGGCGGCCGACTGGGCGCGCTCGGCCCGCTTCGGGGATCGGCTTGAGATCGCCGGCCCGAAGGGCTCGGGGGTGATCGAGGGGCCGATCAGCGACTGGGTGCTGGTCGGGGACGAGACCGCACTTCCCGCCATCGGACGGCGGGTGGAGGAACTGGACGCCGGCATCCCCGTGACCACGCTGGTGGCGGTTCCCGGCCCCGGGGACGAACAGGTTTTCGTGACGGCGGCTCGACACGAGGCCCGCTGGCTTCATCGGCCCGTCGATCATGCCGACCGTCCGGACGAGATCATCGCGCGGCTGGAGCGGATGGTGATCGGGCCCGCGACGTTCGTCTGGGTCGCGGCCGAAGGCGGCGTCGCCCGCGCCGTGCGGCGCTACCTGATCGAGGAGCGCGGGATTGCGCCGCAGTGGATCAAGGCGGCCGGATACTGGCAGAAGGGCCATGCGGACGCGTCCGTCAAGGATGTCGGCTGACGGTTGACGGGTGGTGTGGATTTCTGCCGAACTGACCTCATATCCCGGACCAGTGTCTGGATGGACGAGACACGGCACAGGCAGAGGTCGACATGACACCACCCCTTTTCGAGCCTTTTTCCCTCAAGTCGGCGCGGCTCCGCAACCGCATCGCCGTCCCGCCGATGTGCCAGTACAGCGCGGTCGACGGCTTCCTGACCGATTGGCATCCCGCGCATTACGCGGGCCTGGCGCGTGGTGGCGCGGGACTGGTGATCGTCGAGGCGACGGCCGTGTCCCCGGAGGGGCGCATCACCCCGGGCTGCGCAGGGCTGTGGGACGACCGCCACATCGCGGGCATGGCTGCCGTCGCCCGGGGGATCCGGTCGGCCGGGGCGGTGCCCGGCCTCCAGATCGGGCATGCGGGGCGGAAGGCCAGCGCCAACCGCCCGTGGGAGGGCGACGACCATATCCCCGACGGCGCACTCGGGGCATGGGAGACGATCTCGCCGTCCGCCGTGGCCTTTGGCGCCAATCTGCCCAGAGTTCCGCGCGAAATGACTCTGGCCGATATCGCGCGTGTCCAGGCCGATTTCGTGGCCGCGGCACGTCGGGCGGTTGAGGCGGGTTTCGAATGGCTCGAACTGCATTTCGCCCACGGTTACCTCGCGCAGAGCTTTCTCTCGGTGCACGCCAACCATCGCACCGACGCGTATGGTGGCGACCTGGCCGGTCGCAGCCGCTTCCTGATCGAGACAGTGCGGGCGGTCCGCGCGGTCTGGCCGGAGACGTTTCCCCTGACCGCGCGCCTCGGCGTGATCGAATATGACGGACGGGACGAGGAAACGCTGGCCGAGGCGATCACGCTGACCAAAAGCCTCAAGGCCGAAGGTCTCGACATGCTCAATGTCAGCATCGGGTTTTCGACGCCGGACGCGAAGATCCCGTGGGGACCGGCGTTCCTCGGCCCGGTTGCCGAGCGGGTGCGGCGGGAGGCGGAGTTGCCGGTTGCCTCCGCCTGGGGGTTCGATACGCCCGAACTTGCCGATGACGCGGTGAAAAACGGCCAGCTCGATCTCGCCATGGTCGGACGCAGGCATCTGGCCGATCCGCACTGGCCTTACGTCGCGGCACAGGCGCTGGGCGTCGATCGTCCAGCCTGGGTGCTGCCCGCGCCATACGCGCACTGGCTGGAGCGTTATCGCCCCTCCGCCCCCAAATAGGGCGCCGCGGTGATCGGACAGATAACGGAGGACGTATGGTCGGCCCGTGGGCGCCGGGTCGTCGACCGGTGTGACACGCTGGGCATGGGGCCGTATTCGGACATGGAGGGCGGCCTGTTCCGGCCGTATCTCGGCCCCGCGCACCATGCGACGATCGAGCGTCTCACCGAGTGGATGACGCAGGCGGGGCTCTCGGTCCGCCTCGATGGCGCAGGCACCCTGATTGGCCGTTATGAGGGGAGTGTTCCGAACGCGCCGGCGCTCGTGATCGGCTCCCACATCGACAGCGTCCGGGACGGGGGGCGATATGACGGGATGTTGGGCGTGGTGCTGGGCATCGAGGCGGTCGCGGTCCTGCATGCCGAGAGTCTGCGTCTGCCGTATGCGATCGAAGTGGTCGGGTTCGGGGATGAGGAGGGCTCCCGCTTTCCCGTCTCCATGCTGACCAGCCGCGCCTTCGCCGGAACGCTGGGCGGGCAGGATCTGACGTTGTGCGACGCAGCCGGGGTCAGGCTGGATGACGCGCTGGCCGCGTTCGGTCTGTCGTCGCGGTCGCTGCCGGACGCCGCCCGCAGCCCGGCCGACCTGCGCGCCTATCTCGAGGTGCATATCGAGCAGGGTCCCGTGCTGGAGGCCGAGAGGCGGTCTCTGGGCGTGGTCGATGCCATCGCTGGGCAATACAGGTTTCAGGCCACCGTGCGCGGGACCGCCGGGCATGCCGGTACCATGGCCATGTCGCTGCGCCGGGATGCGCTGGCGGCGGCGGCCGAGATGGTGCTGGCGATCGAGACATGCGGGCGCGCCGGGCCGGACGATCTGGTCGCCACGGTCGGGCGCATGGAAGTCCGACCGGGCGCCTCCAACGTCGTGCCCGGGGAGGTCGTCTTTACCCTCGATATCCGTGCGGGCAACGACGTGGTGCGCGGTCGGGCGGCGGACGCCGTGTGCGCGGCATTGCATCAGATCGCCCGCCGCCGGGACGTGTCGCTGGACCTTGTGCGCCAGCAGGACCTGCCGGCCACGCCAT
>NZ_JABXXR010000020.1 GCF_013376175.1 Ameyamaea chiangmaiensis | reverse complement strand
ATGGCGATATCGAGAACTGAAACACAAAAATCCACACTTAAACGAGCTGGATCGAAAAAGGATCTGCACATGACACAATCGAACGTCTGGCTGGTCACAGGCGCGTCCAAGGGCCTTGGCCTCGCAACAGTCAGGCACGCGCTTGCGCATGGCTTTCGGGTGGCCGCGACCTCACGTGACGCGAAGCGTTTACAGGCCGAGATCGGTACGGGTGAAGATATGTTCCTCCCACTGGAAGTGACGTTGACAGACGAGGCCAGTATTGCCTCGGCCGTACGCCAGACGAAAGCGCGTTTCGGCAGCATAGACGTTCTGGTCAACAACGCAGGATACGCCGCTCTCGGCGCCATGGAAGAGATTTCTGATGCGGATGTGCGGGCGAATTTCGATATCAATGTTTTCGGTGTTCTCAACACGATGCGCCGTGTCCTGCCGGTCATGCGCGCGCAGGGTCGTGGCCATATCTTCAATATCGCGTCCATTTCAGGCTCGCTCGGCATGGCGTCCACCGCGATCTACAGCGCGACGAAAGCCGCCGTGATCATGCTCTCGGAATCCGTTGCGGCGGAGGTCGCCGATTTCGGCATTACGGTAACGGCGCTCTGTCCGGGAGGATTCAGAACGGACCTTCTCGACAAGACCTCCGCACGCCATCCGGAACGTACGATTACCGCCTATAAGGGCGTTCATGCCGTGATGGACCATTTTGCTCGGCTGAACGGCAATCAGGGTGGCGATCCTGACAAAGCTGCCGAGGTCATAATCGAGATCAGCCGGATGGAGAGCCCGCCGACACGGCTCTATATCGGCAGTGATGCGCTGCACGGTATCGAGCACAAGCTCCACGACGTGGCGCAGAGCGTCGATCGCTACTGGAAAATCTCGGAGAGCACGAATTTCCAAGCGTAGTCGCAGGAGTATTCACAGATGAGCGATCCGGGTGATCTGAGGGTTGAAATATGTCCGGCATCCATCTCCTGCGGCACCGGTGAGCTGGACGATCGCCCCGGCGACGGTCTCAGCGGAAATCGCACCATAGTGTGACAGTTTGCCGACCATCAGCGGCGTCAGGGCTGCCGCAAGCCGCTGGCCACACTTTTCGAGCGGCCGGACTTCCGCACGCTTCCCCAGCAACATGCCGGGACGAAGCAGGTCAACGCGCGCAAAACCGAGCGCCGCGACGTCGCGTTCGGTCGCACCTTTGGTACGCAGGTAAAAGCCTGGACCACCCGCACCGACGGACGATACGAGAATGAACTGGCGCGCCCCCAGCGCACGAGCGCCCCGGGCAAGGGCCAGGACGTAGTCGTGGTCGTGGTCGTGGTCGTGGTCGTGGTCGTGGTCGACCCGGTACATGGCCGCCTGCGATCCTGCTGCCCGAATGGTTGTGCCGAGACAGGAAATCGCCACGTCAATTCCGCTCGGTGCGACCGTGCGTAACGTCGTTTCAGGTCCAGAACACAGCCCTTCGAAGTCGATTGGTTGAGCTGATCCCGATGATCCCAGACGCGTCAGCGGAGTGAGAGCGATATCGGAACGCCGGGTAAGCCCGGCGTCCAGAAAGCGCCCGATGAGCCCGGTAGCACCAGCAAGGATAACCTGTGTTTTCATAGACGTAGATTCCAGATGGGCGGGTATGGCAATACATGCTGTTCACAGACTAAAATTACCCGACCCTTCCATGTTTGAATAGCAATCGCGTCGTTTCCATCCCGGCAGTGCGGAAGGCTCAAACGACGTGATGGCCAGCGGATGCGGCGGAGTTTCAGACGTTTTTGTCCGCTTTATCGAGTATCATTGATGATATAAAATAACTGACATGAGGCGACTACCGCCTGCCTGCCGCCATTAATTGCGCAGACAGGCCGATTTTTAGGGGGCAACAGAAAGTCGGGCTCTGAAGCGATAGGAGCAGATTCCAGACATCTAAATCCGGCTAATTCCGTTGTTGGAATCGTTCCGGATATATCGATGCACATACGTGTATCTTGTTTTATCTCGACCAGGCCATTCGTAATCCGTCACGAAAATTCATACCAAGAAGCGCGAGATTGATTGACCCTGCCAGCAGTTCGAGAAACTGGATGCTATAAAAAGGCCAGCCAAACTTTAATTCAGAAGCTCGCATCGCCAGAAAAAACGCGCAGGGGACAAGAATACAGATGCCATTGAGTCCGATAACTCGCATGCGTTTAAGTTTTGTGAGCACCTGACCCCGAGGCGCTTTTCCCGCTATTTTATAACCAGACAGCCCGGTGAAAGCGAGACAAGGGACAAGAACAAGCAATCCCCAGAGGATAGTATGTTTAGTCGCGGCAATAGTCTGAATATTCCCATATATTTCGGAAACGATGGTGCCAACCATGAAACCGGCTATGCATAGAATGGCCAAACTTCCTAGCAGAGGATGGATACGGTAAAGAAGCCTTCGCATGGGATTGTCCTTGCTGAAATGGATCCGTGAGATTTATATAGCTAGCCATGAATAAAGATAGCAAGCCATATAAATGGCAATCCCGTGAACAATCCCTTGGCTATATGGTCAACTGGGCTGCCCGGCTCTTCGCACGTGAGATGGACGATGCTTTGCGCCCTTTTGGTCTCACGTCCGGCCAACTGCCTGTGTTTTTTGCTCTTGCGGACGGAAAGTCTCAACCGCAACGTGAACTGGTGCGTCTTGCTGCGGTAGAGCAATCCACCATGGCCAAGACCCTCTCTCGTATGGAACGGGACGGGTTGATCCAGAGCAGTACAGACCCAAATGATCGGCGCAGCACATTGATCTCGCTGACCTCTTCAGCGGCAAAAAAACTGCCGGACATTGCTGCTGCTGTCGCGTCAATCAATGCCAAAAGTCATCTTTATCTATCGGGAGAAGACAGTGAACTACTGCTTGATCTGCTTCGACGGGTCATCAACGGTCTGGCAAACGATGAATGACCACTTGGGAGATAGCAGTAGTTCGGCTATCTTTTGAAAAACATGACAAAGCTGCCAGTATTTTCCTCATCGCGGAGCTGTACTTCAAATAATCAGAGCTGAATTATTGCGGTCCAAGCGTAGAGGACGGATAGAGTTTGCTGGCAACCCGCTCCATGGTTAGCCCCTGCACGATGATCGTAAACACCACCACGCCGTAACAGACAGGCAACAGCAACTCCCGCAAGTCTCCGGATGGCAATCCAAGTGCCAGCGAAACCGAGATGCCTCCACGCAGACCGCCCCAAGTCAGGATACCAAGAACACGGCCCCGCTCCCATTGCCTGAGGTGAACCGGAAGCGTTGAAAACAATACGCTCAATGCCCGCACGGCAACGGACAGCGGTATCACGGCCAAGGTCGCCAGTACCGTAAATAGACGTGGCGTGACCTCAAGGATTTCAAAGCCGATCAGCATGAACAGCAAGACGTTTAGCACCTCGTCAATGAGTGTCCATGCGACGTCGAGTTCCTTTCGGGATGCCTCGTCAAAAACTGAATGGCTATAGCTAGTGCCAAAGCACAGTCCCGCCACCACGACAGCAATCGCACCCGACATGCCAAATTGGTTGGCAATGCTGAAGGTTCCGGTCGCAAGAGCCAGTGACGTCAGCAGATCAATGTGCGTATCCCGCTGTCCCTTAAGTATACGAAGTGCAATCAATCCGGTCAGTGCGCCCAGCAGGCCGCCACCGATCGCCTCGCGGCAAAAACTCAGAGCAATCTCGGAGGCGGTCACTCCTTGGCTGTCCCCGGTCGCAAGTCCTATCGTGACGCCGAAAATCACCACCCCCACGCCGTCATTGAACAGACTCTCACCTGCGAAAACAGCCTGCAGGGGGCCAGGCAGTCCGAGACGTTTCAGCATCCCGACAACCGAAACGGGATCAGTCGGCGCGAGGATAGCCCCCAAGACGATGCACCATGTGAAAGGAACGGTATGACCTAACAGAGGGAAAACGCACCATGCCGCGATTGCCAGAAAGGCAACAGCCAGAACAGTTCCGAGAACAGAGAGAGCAGCCACGGAGGCAAGCTTTGAGCGCAGATGCCCGACATCCACCTGCGTGGCCCCGGCAAACAGAAGCAGCGACAGCGCACCATTCAGAAGGGTCGTGGGAAGATTAATCGCTCCGAGAACAGATCGCGAGAGAGCCTGAAGGTCATAGGATGGTATCAACGGATTCAGGATCATAACCAGCAGGGAAGCCAGTAATGAGAAGACCAGTACACCGATCGTCACAGGAAGACGCAACGTGTGGTGATTGAGAATACTGAACCCTGCCGAGAGAGTTAGAAGCAGAGCGAGTAGGCTGATGGTATCCATACCTTCACCGCTGACCGCTCTTCTCCTCTACGTCAAGAAAAACTGGGAGTGAGTGATTTCTGGAAGCAACACTATTTTCTCTGGTGAGAGAGATGAAGGCCGCCATCACCTCCTTGCTTCGTATTCCTTGAATGTAGGGGCATCATAAGGGTGAAGTCCGGTTTCTGACTAATATTATTAAACGGTAATTCAGAAAATATTTATAATTGAACCATTCGATACCCGACACCCGTTTCAGTGATAATAAGACGTGGCCTCTCCGGATCAATTTCGATCTTCTGACGTATCTGCCGGATATAGACGCGAAGCTGTTGAACATCGCCCGTTGCTCCCCATAGCTGACTCATGATGGTCTGATGCGTCAGGACACGTCCCGCATAACGAACAAGCATGCGCGCGATATCCCACTCCCGTGGTGAAAGACGGATTTCATCTGCGCCACGAAAGATCTGCCGGCGCACGAGATCGACTGTCAGATCACCTGACACAAACAGTGGGATGGTGCCTTCCTGTTGTAAGGCGTGTCGCAATGCGTTGCGCATGCGCGCGATAAGTTCAGCCATGCTGAATGGTTTGGTTACATAGTCATCAGCTCCCGCTTCAAGGGCCGCGACCTTGCCGCGTTCGTCATCGCGAACCGAGAGTATCACGACAGGCAAAGTTGGATGAGCACCTCTCAGACGTCGAAGAACGTCTACGCCGTCCATGTCTGGAAGCCCCAGATCAAGAACAACGATGTCCGGCACGATCTCCGTTGCCATGTTCAGGGCCATTTCCCCCGTCCGGGCTTCTGTCACGCGCCAGGACTGGCTGACGAGCGACGTTCTGAGAAGCCGACGGATGGCAGGCTCGTCATCCACAATCAGTACCGACGGATCGCTCATTTTGTATTTTTCTCGTCCAAAGGAAACGTCATGATCAACTCTGCGCCCGAACGGTCCTGTCGATTGCGCGCCACAACTGTTCCTCCCATGGCCTCAATGAAACCCCGGGAGATGGCAAGCCCCAGACCAGTTCCAGGTCTGGATCGATCAGCAGATTTGAAACGTTTGAATTTACTGAAGGCCACTTCGGGGTCGCTAGCCGAAAATCCTTCCCCTTCATCTTTAATATGAATGAGAAGACTGTCGTGGCCAGAGGATGCCATGACGGTTATTTTCGTTCCCGGGTCGGTATATTTTCCAGCATTGTCGAGAATATTGAAAAGCGCCTGTTCCAGAAGAACGTCGTCAAGAAGCGGCATTGGCAAATCAGGTTCAATAAGCATCTCGATCTCGTGATCGGACAACAGACCCGCAGCGCGGGAAAGCGTGCTTGCAATGACCTCGCCAACATCCACGGGTTCCCTGCGTGGCTGGAGAGCACCGGCTTCAAGGCGGGTCATGTCCAGCAGATTGGCGACAAACCGATTAAGCCGCTCTGCTTCATCGTGAATGGTTGAGAGCAGTTCCTGGCGCGCAGTTCCGTCGAGTTCTTCTCCATAACTTTCAAGACTGGATGTCGCGCCCAGAATGGAGGCCAGAGGCGTTCTCAGATCGTGAGAAATCGACGTTAGTAATGCACCCCGTAATTTGTCGGTTTCTACATCCAGGCGTGCCCGATCCAGTTCCCCAGCCAAAAGAATACTCTCAATGGCGGACGCGGTCTGATCGGCCAAAGCATCCAGCAGCCCCTGCCGCTCAAGGTCAAAAATGGGTCCTGTTCTCTCTGTCTGAAGGCCGATCACAGCGACAGGTCCACGTCCGGTTCGCAGAGGGATGAAGAGCCATCTCCCACCCGGGAGATTATCTGACCCTCGCCCCGCTACTTTATTGTGCTTCCATGCCCAGGTTGCCGCTGCCAGATCGTCAGTCCCAACGACTTTCCCGCCGTTATAGGACGCCTTGACTTCCAGCTTCTCACTGTCAGGAAGCAACATAGCCACATCACAGTCGAGCATTGTCGCGATCTGATGACTTGCAGACCACAGTAGATCATCGAGTTTAATGATTCCCGTGATTGTGCGGCTGAAATGATACAGCGATTGCGTGATATCCGCCCGGTGTCGCGCCACAACGGCCTGATTTCGGACGCGCGCCCCAAGATTACTAGCGATGAGAGCCGTTGCGAAGAAGAAGAACAGGGCCACAACATTATCAGGGGCCGCAATCGTCAACGTATAAAGAGGAGGCAAAAAAAAGAAATTGAAACAGAGCATCCCCAGCAGGGATGCCCACAACGATGGCCAGAGACCGTAGGCCACCGCCACGCCGAGGATCGCGGTCAGAAAGGCCAGTGAAACATTGCTGACCTCAAAGCCCCGACGCAGCAAGAGCGCGACTGCCAGTGCACTGAGAACGATCAGGGTAGCCGCGATATAGGGAGCCGCTCTGAAGGGTTCGATATTATGAGGTCGTTCGGTCACTGCATCTTCGCCGGGAGAACGCGGCACGACATGCACTGGAAAGCCTTGCGCGCACTGGATCAGACGCTCCGTCGTTGCGCGTCCCAACCATTGCCGGATCCGCCCGCTCCACCCGTGACCGGCAGGATGTGCCGCCACGATCTGTGTCACGTTCTGCGCCCTTGCATAGGCAACAGCATCAAGCGCTACGTCCTGGCCTGGGATCGTGACCGTCTCCGCGCCCAAGGACTGCGCCAGATGCATCTGAGACGCCATTCTTGAACGAGCCGTATCGCTAAGATCACGGTTCGTCTCGACATGGAGCACGATCCACGGAGCATGAAGACGATCAGCCAGGCGCTTGCCATAACGCAGGAGGCTGGCATCTCCGTCCTGAAGGGTCAGGCAGACCATGATCCGTTCGCCTGCCGCCCATGGTCCGGCAATCGCGTTGGCCTTCATATGGTCAACAAGCTGCGCATCGACCTGCTGTGCGGTCTGACGCAGGGCAAGTTCACGTAGCGCCGTTAGGTTGCCGGGGGAAAAATAATGAAGCAGTGCCCTTCCAGCGGTGTGTTCGGCATAGATTTTGCCGTCACGCATCCGTTGCAACAGATCGTTCGGGGTCAGATCAATAAGCTCAACCTCATCCGCGTCTCCGATCACGTGATCGGGAACCGTCTCGCGCACACGTACCCGCGTGATGGATGCGACGATATCGTTAAGGCTTTCAAGATGCTGGATATTGACCGTCGTCAGAACGTTAATCCCGGCCGCAAGCAGTTCCTCGACATCCATCCATCGCTTCGGGTGGCGTGATCCCGACGCGTTCGTATGCGCCAGTTCGTCCACAGCAACGACACGTGGCGCCCGCCTGAGCACCGCATCGAGATCCATCTCGGTCAGGATCCGGTGGCGGTACGTCACGGTTCGTAAAGGTACCAGTTCTAACCTGTTCACCAAGGCCGCCGTCTCAGAGCGACCATGCGTTTCGACCACCCCAATCACGACGTCCACACCGTCGCGTTGCAACTGATGCGCAACGGTCAGCATTTCGAATGTCTTGCCGACACCGGGAGCCGCACCAAGAAAAACCTTGAGGCGGCCGCGTTTGTGGCTGTCACCGTCCAGCACAGTCTGCCGGAGAAGGGCGTCAGGATCCGGGCGGATGAGATGTGTCTCCATTACCTGTGCAGGGCGTCCAGTGCCATGTTGAGTTCCAGCACATTAACATGCGGTTCGCCAAGCCACCCCATGAGGGGATGTGTAATCATGTGTTCCACCAGTTGCCTGACCGTCTCTTCGGGAATGTTACGCACGCGTGCAATACGTTTGACCTGAAAAAATGCAGCCTGTGGCGAGATATCAGGATCCAGACCACTGGCAGACGTCGTCACAAGATCCATGGGAATTGGCCAGTCGGCCGCAACAGCCTCGGGATTTTCCGCCCTTACTTGCGTCAGAGCTGCAGCCACACGCTCAACGAGCGCCTTTGACGTCGGGCTGGCGTTAGACGCCATCGAAGCCGCAGCGTTATAGGGCGTCGGGACACTCTTTGTCGGATCGGCCGGATCAGCGCCTATCGTTGCCGAAGGACGGCCGTGGAAATAGCGGGACTGCGTGAAATTCTGGCCAATCAGCACGGAGCCAACCGTCCGTTTGCCGTCATGGATCAGACTGCCAGCCGCTTTATTCGGCATCAGAACGCTCGAAATGGCAGTCATGCTTAGCGGATACAGGAAGCCGGTGAGGAGGGACAGAAGCCCGAAAATCACCAGCGCGGGACGAAGTTGACGGATAAGAGTCATGCCAGTGTCCTCAGGCCAGACCTATGCTCGTCACGAGCATGTCGATGAGTTTGATTCCGATGAACGGAACGATCAGGCCGCCAATGCCGTAAATGAGAAGATTGCGCCTTAGAAGCGATGCCGCGCCTACCGGACGATAACGAACACCCTTCAGCGCCAGAGGAATGAGCGCGATGATGATCAGGGCATTGAAGATGATCGCCGAGAGCACTGCGCTTTCCGGTGTGGCAAGATGCATGACGTTCAATGCGGAAAGCGCTGGATAGAAGCCCACAAACATCGCGGGAATGATGGCGAAATATTTGGCGACATCGTTGGCGATCGAAAACGTCGTCAGGGCTCCACGCGTCATAAGGAGCTGTTTTCCAATCCCCACGATCTCAATGAGTTTCGTCGGATCACTGTCCAGGTCAACCATGTTGCCGGCCTCGCGTGCCGCGACCGTTCCCGTATTCATGGCCACCCCAACATCGGCCTGCGCGAGAGCCGGAGCATCATTGGTACCATCACCGCACATTGCTACCAGCTTGCCAGACGCCTGTTCCGAACGGATCAGCGCAAGCTTTGCTTCCGGTGTTGCCTGTGCAAGGAAGTGATCGACACCGCTCTCCGCAGCAATCGCTGCGGCCGTCAGGGGATTATCCCCCGTGATCATGACGGTTCGGATGCCCATCCGTCGCAGTTCCGCGAAGCGTTCGCGGATACCACCCTTTACGACGTCTTTCAGATGTACCACGCCGAGGAGGCGTGTATTGTCCGCTACCGCGAGCGGCGTACCACCCTGGCGGGCGATCTCGTCGGCGATCTGGCGGATCTGCCCCACGGATGGCACGGCTTCCCCGAGACAGGCAATCACGCTGTCTACTGCGCCCTTGCGGATATGCCGGTCTCCGACATCCACGCCGCTCATGCGTGTCTGCGCTGTAAAGGGCACAAAATGTGCACCGAGCGCATTCATATCCCGCCCACGAATACCGAATTTCTCTTTTGCGAGCACGACGATCGAGCGCCCTTCGGGCGTTTCGTCGGCTAGAGATGCAAGCTGCGCCGCATCAGCGAGTTCGTGTTCTGTTACGCCCGAGACAGGAACGAACGCGGTAGCTTGTCTGTCACCAATAGTGATCGTGCCAGTCTTGTCGAGCAGTAGCGTATCGACATCGCCCGCAGCCTCTACCGCACGCCCCGACATGGCGAGCACGTTGAAACGTATCAGACGATCCATACCGGCAATACCGATCGCGGACAGCAGAGCACCGATTGTCGTTGGAATCAGCGTTACAAACAGCGCGACGAGGATCAGGACAGAAATATGACCACCTGCGTAATGCACGAAGCTTGGGATCGTCACGACCGCAAAAATAAAGATCAGCGTCATGCCTGCCAGGAGGATCGTCAGTGCGATTTCGTTTGGCGTCTTTTGACGCTGCGCGCCTTCGACAAGCGAAATGATCCGATCAAGGAAGGTGGAACCCTGAGCCGCCGTAATCCTGACGATAACCCAGTCGGACAGGACACGTGTGCCGCCCGTCACCGCGGAGCGATCACCGCCACTTTCTCGGATCACGGGAGCGGACTCACCGGTGATGGCGGATTCATCCACGGATGCGATCCCGTCGATAACTTCCCCGTCGCTCGGAATGAAGTCGCCCGCTTCAACCAGCACGATATCGTCCACTGCGAGTTCAGGAGCCGGGATCTGCTCATACAGACCGAAATGTGAGTAGCCTCCGTCGTCATTGGCCAAGAGACGCTTTCCAAGTGTCTCGGTTCGGGTGCGGCGCAGACTGTCGGCCTGCGCCTTGCCACGCCCTTCCGCGACGGCCTCTGCGAAATTGGCGAAGATGAGCGTAAACCAGAGCCAGAGATTGATCTGGATCGCAAAACCAGGATGCGTTCCCCCAATGATTATGTCGCGTACCAGCAGGACAGTCGTCAGAATGGTGACGACCTCCACGACGAACATGACCGGATTACGCCACATGATGCGCGGATCAAGCTTGCGAAAGCTTTCCGTAATCGCGGGCAGCAGAAGCGACGCCTGCATCAGACTGCTCTGACTGCGATGTTCCGAACTCCGCCCTCCATGAGTGGCTTCGGAATGAGGTAAATGAAGTGCCATGAACAATGCGCCTCTTAGAACAGGGTGCCACGCAGCATCGCGAGATGCTCGACGATCGGCCCGAGAGCGAGTGCAGGAAGAAAGGTCAGGCCACCCACGATCAGGATCACGCCTGTCACGAGGGCAATGAAGAGACCCGTATCGGTAGGGAACGTACCAGGCGTTGGAGCGGCAGTTTTCTTCGCTGCCATTGCCCCGGCAATGGCCAGTACCGGAATGATAACAAAGAAGCGCCCCACCATCATGGCGATACCGAGCGTCACGTTCCAGAATGGATTCGCCGTTAAACCGGCGAACGCGCTGCCGTTATTTGCCGCAGCCGATGTGTAGGCATAAAGCGCTTCGGTAAAGCCGTGCGGGCCGCTCGTAGACAGGGCGGACAGGCCCGAAGGCACGACAACAGCAAGCGCGGTAAAACCGAGCATAACTAGGGGGAGGCACAAGACGGCCAGCATCGTCATTTTGATTTCGCGCGCCTCGATCTTTTTGCCGAGATACTCAGGCGTGCGTCCAACCATCAGCCCCGCCATGAAGACGGCAATGATGGCAAACAACAGGAAGCCATAGAGACCTGACCCGACACCACCAAAGATGACTTCGCCAAGCATCATGTTCACGAGCGGAACCATTCCACCCAGTGGCAGAAAACTCTCGTGCATGGCATTGACTGCGCCGCAGGACGCATCAGTCGTGACCGTTGCGAACAGTGCTGACCCTACGATGCCAAAGCGTGTTTCCTTGCCTTCCATATTGCCCAGAGACGGATCGATGCCGAGTGCATGCAGCAAAGGGTTGGCATGGGCTTCAGACCAGTAGGTCACAACGGTTCCGACAAGAAACAAAGCCGCCATAGCGGAGAAAATCGCCCAGCCCTGTCGCTCCCTGCCAACCATGCGTCCAAACATATTGGTCAACCCGGCCCCTAACGCGAAAATGGCGAGCATTTGCACGAAATTGGTCAATGCGTTCGGGTTCTCAAACGGATGAGCGGAATTCACATTGAAAAATCCACCCCCATTAGTCCCAAGCATCTTGATCGCTTCCTGAGATGCTACAGGACCAAGAGCTATCGTCTGACGCGTGCCCTCCAATGTGGAGGCCGTGACGGAACCCAGAAGAGTCTGAGGCACCCCTTCAAGCACGAACAACAACGCTAAGACGACACAAATCGGTAGCAGGACATAAAGCGTCGTCCGTACGAGATCAGCCCAAAAATTGCCGATGGACGCTGCGCTGCGACGCGTAAATCCACGAATGACGGCTGCAGCGATCGCAATACCCGCTGCCGCCGAGACGAAATTCTGGACCGTCAACCCAAGCATCTGGCTGAGATGACTCATGGTCGTCTCGCCAGCATAGCTCTGCCAGTTCGTATTGGTCACAAAACTGATCGCCGTGTTGTAAGCGAGATCGGGGGCGACGCCGCGCATACCATTTGGATTGAGCGGCAAAACGCCCTGAAAACGCAAAAGCGTGTAAACTGCAATAAAGCAGATAACCTTGAAGACGATGACCGCGATCGCATATTGCGACCAGGATTGTTCCCGATCCTCTTGAATGCCCGCAGCGCGATAGATGCCGCGTTCGACCGGACCGATGATCCGCCCAAGAACATGCTGTTCTCCTTCGAGAACACGTTTAAGGAAACCACCAAGCGGCCTCGTCATCGCCACAACGCAGATGAAGAAGGCCATGATGGTTACCCAGCCATGGAATAACATTGTCAGAATTTCTCCGGGCGCAGGAGAACCGCCGTCATATAGGCCAGGAGGCCGAGCGTGACGGCGCTGGCCATGATGAGTTCAAAGGTCATGGTCAGACCCTCGTGCAAATGGAGATGTAGGCCGCGCAGACGCAGAAGCCGAACACCCCAAGTGCGAGATACAGAATATCCAGCATGCGAGAATGCTCCTTGTGTGCATCTCGAAGTATCCGGCGGGACCGCATAGGAATGACAGATGAGAAGGCGACGATGTTTATAGGAAAGTCATAGGAATTCGCCCTAAAACGCGGGTTCAACGTCTTTCCAGCCTTGTCGTGCGCCGTTCTTGGAGACTAGCTCCAGATCGTCGCTCGACCGGATACCATGTCAGATCCGGCTCATGCGGCGTTTCTTTCTGGCAAGAGCACGACGATGATGAACAGAGTTTACCCCGGCGGATCGACGTTCCCGACGAGGATGCCCCGAGCGGGAAGTGCAGGCCTTTTCCTGACAGCAGCCATTATGGCAAGCCTTCTGGATATCAACGATGCGGCCGCGAAGACGCCTTCAGAGTGGTTCGATGACGTCACTCTTGCAGGGCAGATCGAGGGAGGGATCAACGCCAACGTCGCCCGCCCCGCTAACGGGGTCAATTTTGGTCAGTTCTTTGGTGACAGAGCCAATCAGGCCCAATTGGACCAGCTGACACTGACCGTCGCGCGCGCCGTGGATACGACAGCGTCGTCTTACGACGTAGGCTTCATGATCCGGGGGCTCTACGGTGCCGATGGACGGTACTTCAATATTGCGGGCGTCACGGACCGTTTGATGACCAGCCGTTATCAGTTCATTGTACCTCAGGCCCATATCGATGTTCACCTGCCGTGGCTAACCCGCCATGGGTTGGACATGCAGGCGGGCATACTGGCCTCGCCGATGGGCGTGGAATCCCTCGATCCTTCGCTCCGTCCTTTCTATACTTTATCCTACACGACCGAGTATTCTACGCCGTTCGAGCATGTGGGTGCGATGTTTCAATGGCACCTGACCGACCATATCGACGCACTGTTCGGCGTCGACACGGGCAATCAGGTCTCGTTCGGGCGAGGTGACAATAATCATGCAACTGCAGGGTATTTCGGTCTAACGGCGTCCAGTCTTGCGAATGGCAAATTGTCTCTGACTTATCTTGGGCGCGTCGGTCCTGAAAACGCTACCCGCGCCCTCGGGCAGCGTGCAAATTCGGCTCAACGTTACTGGAATGATCTGAGCGGGAGTTACAAGATTTCGGACCGGCTTTCTTTTACCGGCGAGCTGAATTTCCTACACGATGAAGGGCTTCATGCCAACACATACAGTTTTGTCAGCTACCTTTCCTATCGGCTGACGCCGACACTTCTTCTGAATTACCGCGGCGAGATCTATCGTGATGATACTGGTCTATTGGTAACATCCTTCATCGCGAATAATGCCTACATGCAAGCGACACTCGGAAAACCCACGATCACGCAATCGGCACCGCCGACGACATACGGCGCCCTAACACTGGGCGCTACTTGGCGTCCTGTGCTCGGCCATTCCGTCAAGTTGTTTGAGATCCGTCCTGAAATTCGGTTTGATCGCTCACTAAACGGAACGAGGCCATTCAATAATCTTAGAAATATTGGTCAGTTCACTTTTGGAGCTGATGCAGTATTAGGTTTTTAGCACTCGAAGGTGCGCTAAAAAATGGTGGCGACAATAATGATCAAGAATATTCCCGGATTTTTTAGCTTTCTGCGGTCTTCGATCTTTTTGAAGAACTCGCAATGCTGGTGCTTACGCTTTGCATCATGGTCGTCGCAGCTTTGGGTCTCGTGCATGTTCTCTACGCCGTTTTTGAAATGGTGCTGACCGCGACCTTCTCACCGACCAATCCTGCGGCTCTCCAAAGCCTTTTCGGTCTTTTTTTCACAGTATTGATTGCTCTGGAGTTCAAGCACTCTATTCTTGTCTCACCCGACACACCCTCGCACAGCATGGCCAGAATGCGGTCCGTCCTTCTCATCGGCATGATGGCGACCGTACGCAAATTCATCGTTCTCGATCTCAGCGGAGTCGACGTCATGGAAGTTCTGGCACTCTCGGCGGCAATTCTGGCCTTGGGGATCGTCTACTGGCTCGTTCGTGGCAATAATAAAATAACGAATTAACCCGGAAATATCAGAGTTTTAATTCTAGAGATAATGTCCGATTTTAAAAAATTATTGTTCTCTTTTCTATGGCTGACATGTAGGCGACTGCCGCCTGTCTGGTTCCATATTACAGCGCAGACAGGCGGTTCAGGGGGGGAAACGGAAGGTCGGCTATCAGGAAGCGATAACCGAAAGCGGCCATTCCCTGCTCCCAAGTTTATAACGCCTACCGACCAAAGCAGGACTTTTAAGTCTACTCTTTTGAACGTCCGGTCTTCCGTAACCCGCCGATCTGGACTGGCTGCACCTATCCCCTGACACCAAACTGCCCCATACCCGGAAAGCGAGGTCTAGGCATGTTTCTAGACTGTCCGAGGAACTTACCAACCAAGTCTCCATAGCCTGGCCAAACACGGCCATTCCAGCCTCCGCCAGCTCTGACAGTTCCGGCGGAACGCCCGAGCGCCGCCGCGCCGACCCAGCCCAAGCCAGCAGGCTTGCCCGAACGTCCTGCAGCAGCTCGAACTGAACGGGCCGTCCAGTTTTTTGCTGCATCACGATTGCCAGCGTTTGGATCTGTCCGCCGCTGACAATGTCGCCGATCTTCATCTGCACCAGGTCGCAGCCCCGAAGCTTGCTATCGATGGCGAGATCGAAAAGCGCCCGATCTCGCAGGCGGCGGCGCTGATTGAGGTAAAAACGGATTCCCCAGATCTGCTTCGGTTTTAGAGCCCGCTTTGCCCCCCACGGTCCTTCCGGCATTCCAGACCGGGCGCTTGGTGGCGGTGAGTTCAGTTTCAGAGGTCTCCATGGTCGTTCTCCTATGGCCAACATCGGCCAGCTTAAGAACGCTTGCGGGCAAATGGTTCTGGGGCTTGTGTCGACCAGACCCGGTCGTTCGCCGGCAAGCATTTGAACGTCTGCTGGCGCCTATAGACAAGAAACGTACAGGCATGGTCCGCACTGCCGTTCAGCCTCCGGAGTCCGAATCTTGTATGCGCTTAATTGTGCGAACGTTTCGATTTTATCTGGGCCGCACCTCTATCGCTATCGGTCCCTTGTGGTTGCGTCCCATGATGTAGCAAACCGGATCATCAGGCCGGAGATCCTCAAGTTCGATGCCGGCGGCTAAGTTTGACCGGTGGAAAAATAAGTCGCCTCCGACTGGGTCTGTCAAGAACCCGAAAGATTTGTCAGCGATGACGATCTTAATTATGCCGTGTTTAATGTGGTTGGCGTCGCCTCCTTCTTGGCGGGGATGAACCCGCACCGCACAAATCTTTCCTTCTCTCTGCTCTACGTCGAACGCGACAGCAATGCCGATCTTTGCGTGCAGGATCGCGTTTGGGAGCTCCGAAAAATGGAAGAATATACGCTTGTTCTCGCCGAATTGGATGAAGCCATAACGTTTCACCACATTTACCGTGTCTATCGTTCCGACGGCACTTGTCCCGACGTCAGATTCGTCGCAAATCTGTGTTGAAGCTCGCGATTGAAAGGGCTGTTTCATGGCGAGAAGGGGACTGTACCGAAGACAATCGATGTCTTGATAACATCGCTCTACTTCGGGCCGGAGGCCGCTGACAGACAGTTTCTCTGTAAGCGGCCCTAAGATATTCAATCCTCGACGTATGGTCCCAAAGATCCGCTCGTCGAGAAGATCCTCTGGAACGCTCACAAAGCGGTCATATCCAGCCCGGACGTCGTCAAGGCTCTCGGAATAGCGACCGGATTCAAGCGCAGTAGTCGCGCTCCTGATTTTCACTTGTATCCAAGTATCGTAGGCCATTCGACGGTGGCGCGTGGAAGCTGTTAGATCGTTAAGAAGACGGAGGAGTCTCGCGTCCGCTTCATCGTACTGCCCCACGTACATCTCGACCCGCGCCAGTTCGAGCAGGACGGCAGGCGCTTCAGGATCCAGCGTCTCTGCGATCAGCAGTTGCTGAGCCGCCAGTTGTGCATCGTTCGAAACACGCAGAAAGAAACCGCCGTACCAATACCGCAGAGGGGCGGAGTTTGGTTCCATGGCGATCGCGTTCTCATAGGCCTCGGCCGCCGCGGCCGGGCGATCACCATAAGCCTCAATCCACGCCTCCACGCGATAGACCTCGGAAAAAGTCGGGTCGAGTTCCTTCGCCTGTCCAACCAGACGGATCGCTTCATCGAAATCGTGCGCAGCGCTTCTCGCTAGCGCATCGCCCAGCAATTTCGCCGTTATGGCATCTGCTTGATTTCGGCACGCGATGCTGCGAGGGTTGTAACGGTTATTACCTCGATCCGTTTGCAGGCGCTCGAATTCCTTCGCAACGGCCCTCTTTCTCTGCTTGAATTTCGCATCCTCGATCGCCGTTGGAGCGTGGTTCCTAAGGATATACAAGCGCGGCAGTTCATTCAACTCGTAGACCGTTTCGCTGCCTGCCTCGGTCAACGCGTTGATCATGCTGACCAGATTTGCGGATTGCAGAGCAGCGAGCGCTTGCTGCAGATCGTCGCCATTCAAGTCGGACAGATAGGAAATCATCGCGAGTGGGTGACGGCCAGGGACCGCGATCATCGCCTTGCAGATTTCTTTGCCTTCCTGCGAAACGTGCTCGTAGACATTGGAGAGGCAGAAATCCAAAAATATCTTAGGATTAGTGATCGCAACATCGGGCTGACGGCCGCACTGGACACATGACACGAACCATTTGATGAAACCTGGATTCAGCTTCATGCCCACAACATAGCCGCGCAAGACGTCCGTTTTTGCTTTGTAGATATCCGGGAGCCGTCGAACCTTTGCGGTCGTCCGCAGGAGTTGCACGGCCTCGTTAGTGGAGAGTCCGCCAAGCCGAAAGGGATAGCTCATTTCACCTATGCCGACCCTGGAGGTGGCGAGGATCTTGCTCTTGCCGGTTGAACGCCTGATGAACCGGGTAAGGAGCGGGTCAAGCACAGTTTCGAGATTATCAAGGATCAGTAGTATCTTGAAGCTGTTGAGGTATTGCGCCACCTCGTCGAGTACGACACTTTCGTCCGTCGAAGCACCGAGTTGAGATGCCGCAGACTTTATCAGCCCCAAAGAGTCCTGAATGGCACCGTCGATAGTCTGGATGTCATCAAGGGTCAAAACAGTCCGTTTAGCCGTAGCCCAGACGATAGCCTCAAAATCCGATTTCTCGTCGTCTAGGACTTCGTAAGCTACCTTCAAGGCAAGCGCGGTCTTCCCAAGACCACCCTCGCCTACCACGGTCACGACCGGCCAGTTCGATTTGCACGCGGCTAATAGGTCGGCAGTTTCCTGCTCTCGCCCCAGAAAACCTGTCTCGTCGTAGTCAGGAAGCGGAAGGTTGTGGGGTATTCGGTCGGCACTTGTACTAAGCTGGGAAAGATCAAGCGAGTAAACAAAGTTCGGATTCTCACGGACTTTAGATTCGAATTCAACGACTTGAGAAAACTAGCGGGCCGGAAAGCCACGAATCTTTTGGACGAACTCGTCGACAACTGCGAAGTCGGTGAATTGCAGGGGGCGCCCATGCATCACGCGGTTCCGGATGGGAGTAAGGCGATCCAAATCCGCGCTGTTCTTCTGAACGAATCGAGCAAATGTTGAGTCGAGTTCGGCTTTGTGCCGCCGTAGCGTTTTCACAGAATCCGGGAAATCGAGATAATCGTAGACGTCAGAATCCTCAATCAACCCATCACGCGCTGCCCGGTCACGCACCTTGCTCAATAGTTCCGGAGCAAGGATTTCTTCGATGTTTCGATTGTTGCCAAGCTGATCTTGAACAAGCCTTCTAAGATCGATGTCGATTGCGACGATCAGTCCATAAAGCGTCAAACGTACGATGCTCGAACTCAAACTGCCTGCCCCTATTTCGACAGCCCAGTGGCTGCCCCCTATCCAACGCTGTAACGCTGCGCCCGCACCGCGATTGTCGTCAATGACGAAAGCCCGATTTTTAAGAAGAACACCACCCGCATTCATGAAAGAAAATTATGCTTGTCATCGCCTATCTTGGACCGGCACTCGTATCACCGAACGCGCGAATGTCGGCTCTCGTCAGAGCTTGCATCTGTAAAGCTCGGCATAAATGACGGCTTTGTCCCAAACCCGGTTTATCGCGGTTCACCTAAAAACGTCTGCTTTCGGGCAATCGCCATCATCACTTAGATGTCTGATTTGTAGGCGGAAGCCGACATGCGCTCCAGCGTTCTCGCGTTCAAGCCGCGCTGCCGGGAATAGCAGGCTCGCCGCGCTGATGTGAAACGCCCTGCCTTTCACGCTGGGCATGACAGACGATCTGCCACCCGCCATATAGGCCAAGAGCGCCCATGATCGCGGCGACCGCGACATCGGGCCAGCCGGTTCCCGTCCCAAACACGCCCAGGGCGGCCAGCAGCACCGCGAGATTGCCGATCGCGTCGTTGCGCGCACAAATCCACACGGAGCGCATGTTCGAGTCACCGTCCCGGAAGCGCCAGAACATCCCGGCCAGGCCGGCATTGGCGGCCAGCGCCAGTGCGCCAACAACGCCCATCGTCTCCGCCTGCGGCAACGTGCCGGCCCAGGCGTGCCAGGCCGTGTTGCCCAGCACCCAGCAGGCAAAAACCAGCATCGTCACGCCTTTCAGCATGGCCGCCCGACTACGCCACCCCAGCACCATACCGGCGACGGACAGGCTGATCGCGTAATTCGCCGCATCGCCGAAGAAATCCAGCGCGTCGGCCTCAAGGGCCGCCGACCCGGCCATCGTGCCCATGACGATCTCGGCCGCGAAGAACCCGGCATTGATTATCAGAGCGATCCAGAGCGCACGGCGCCAGTGCGGGGCGGCATCATTCTGGGCAGCGGAGGAAGCGGGACAGCAGGAGCAGGCCATGACGATGCCTCGACAACAACGGGGGAGATGACCATCATGCACCCTGTAGCCACTACAGGGTCAAGACTATGGAAACGGAAGTCTGGAGCATCGGTGATCTGGCGCGTGCCACCGGCACGAAGGTCGAGACGATCCGTTTCTACGAGAAGTCCGGACTTCTGCCGGCGCCACCTCGCACGGCCGGGAATTACCGGGCCTACGGCGCCGAGCATCTCGGCCGCCTGAGCTTCATCCGCCGGGCACGTGATCTCGGGTTTTCAATGGAACAGGTCGCCACGCTCCTTGATCTTGCTGACCGCAAGGATCAGTCCTGCGAGGTGGTGGATATCGTAGCGCGCGGCCATCTGGCGGAAATCGACCGCAAGCTGCGCGACCTGCGCGCACTGCGAAAGGAACTGGCCGCGATGATCGCAAGCTGCGACCACCGCACGATTGCCGACTGCCGGATTATCGAGGCTCTGGCACCGCGCGGGTAACTCCGGCCGGAACGATAATCACACATTCGTGAGACAGCCCCGTTCCGGGGCAATCTACGCGCGTTTTTGATTCCGTTTGTTTCCTATGTGTTTCCTGCGGGGTGATTTGGGCACAAAAAAAGCCCCCCTTTTGGATGGCTTTTATCGTGCGATATCAGTCGCTTAATTCGTGGTTGCGGGGACAGGATTGCTTCTCAGCTTGCAGCAATCACAAGTTGAGAGCAAAGCGGGATTAAGAGGTTGTTTTAATGAATTTTTTTCTGCCCATGCATGAACTCTTACTGAAAATAAATTGCCCCTGCCCTCATAAAACGTAGAATTTATGCATCCAAAGCCACGGCAGCTTCCGCCTACATGTCGGTCGTAAGCAAACTGTTTGGACTTCCGAAAAACGGATGCCCTGCATTAAACTAACATTACGGATCGTAAGCGACTAGTGATATGCTCATTAGGTTAATTCGCTATCATAAAAATAGGAGAAAAATAGAATGGAAGAAAATATAAAAAAGAAACATCACTACGTTAGTCAAACATATTTGAATAATTGGAAAAATAAAAACGATAAAATATGGACATTTAATAAAAACTTACACAAGCCAAAAATGACTCCTATATCTGAGAGCTTGTCTGAATCTATTGCTTACTCAAATCATCTATATAAAATTAATGGATTGAACGAAAAAGAGTATATTTTTCTTATGAAAAATGTAAATTCGTTACTTGGCACTCCCATGGGGGATGCAATATGTAATATGATTAAAATATTCAGAATATTAGATATCATTGGGGATGATTCGGAAGAAAATTCAGATTTATTTAGGCCTATTAGGCTAATAAAAAGCAATTCAATAGAGAATATATACTGTTTAGTTGAGGGTTTATTCCCAAAAATTACAAAAATGATTGCAGAAGATCCAGAGAGTATCGAAATTCATGACTATGAAATGATATTAAGAACTGTTTCGCAGTTTTTTTTGCGAAATTTGCATATGAAAAATGTCGTTTGTAACGATGAGGCCAAGAAAAAATTTAGAGCGCAAGGGATGCGAGTCGAAAATATATGGCCGATTATGGCATTAATAAAATCCGAGATATTCTGCATGAATCTTATTGAAGGTTTATATGAAATAGATATTCTAAAATCCGAACCCGGGAATTACTTTATAACTAATGATAAGCCAATTTTAAGTTTGAATGGATCCAGTAATCCTAAAATGGAATTGCTGTTTCCAATTTCACCAAACATTTCAGTAATTATTGTTCCATCTAGAAAATCAGAAGATGAAAAAATACGTATAAAACAAGAATGGAAACTTAACAAGAAATATTATAAATATTATTTGGGAGATAGAAAATTTATTACCAAATTAGAGCAGGAGGAAATAAATGATAAGATATGGGGCAATAAATTTATGTATGCATTTTCTTGCGAAAATGACCAATTAGATAAATTTGTTGATCATGTGGTTGAAAAATAAATGTTTTTACTATATTATATAGTATTGTTAAAATTATTATTTTTATAATGTTCGTGTAATTTGATTCCTCCTGTGGTAATTGGAGGAGTGGCTCATGAAGCAGTCCCGTTTCTGAGATTGAAGATTGGCTTGCCGCCACGTCATCTACTCAATCAAAAGATTCATACAGTCACGAACGGTCTGGAGTTCAACCATATAACCTTACGCTTCATTTTTGCTCGCCTAGCTCGCAAATCGGGGCTACGCACTCGGTCGAAAGCTTGAAGTCACTCTAACCGTGACGGTTTTCGTCCCTAATTTTCGTAGTCAGGCTTTGCAGAGAAATGCTTGCCTGACGAAGACGCTGGTAGATGATTTCAGTCCGTCTCCGTCCCGAACATTAACTGGCTAGGCGCTCTGCAAGCGCCTTATTGTCTCACTTGCGTAATGTCCCATGCCTTAGGTTATCTTCCCGTATCTACTCAGTCGATACGGGAAGCTTAAAACGATCAGCAACTCAAGCTGCGTGCGATGTCTGATTTCTACACATTTTTTCTCAGAGCCGACGTTCCGTCTTCCCCCCTTCCGTGCCTGTCTGTTTAGCGGACATGAAACAGACAAGCAGATTCCGCCCGCAACCCGGACATACAACCTCTCAAATTGCTTTCCGACTAGCGGACATGACCAGCCGACTCTCGTTGCCAGCTTAACCTGAAAGTGTCCTGGCTGCAGACGGGCGCGTCGTAATTTTTGCTGATAGATAACCATGAATCGTTTTTATGATTTCATGAAATCAAATCATTTTTGTTCACGGTGTTACCAGGCCATAATCTGACCACTGCTTTTAACGGCAAAAGTTATGACGACAGACCGTCTTCGGAGAGGCAAATTCGGTGATCGGGGCTCTTTTTTGAAGCCCGATTAGCCGACCTCTACTGCATGGCGGTAAAAGAGATGCAGGCCCATAATGATCACAGACTCTACTTTCGGCATTCATCGACTTCGCTTCGATGAGACCTATCATCCGTCTGACCGGACGCGCCTTACGACCAATTTCGCCAATCTGGCGAGGGGTGAGAGCAGGCAGGAAAACCTGCGCAACGTCCTGCGGATGATTGACAATCGCTTTAATGAGCTAGCGCATTGGGACAATGCCACGGGCGACCGTTATTCCGTCGAGCTTGAAATCGTTTCCGTTGAAATGGATCTTGGCTTTGCCGGCAAGAACAACAGCTTTCCGCTGATTGAAGTTCTGTACACAACGATTGTGGATAAACACGACAACAAACGCATAGAAGGTCTCGCAGGGAACAGTTTCTCGTCATATGTCCGGGACTATGATTTCAGCGTATTGCTGCCGAACTACAACAAAGACAAGACGGAATTCAGCGTTCCCCACAATTACGGGGATCTGCATGGCAATCTCTTCAAGAGCGTTGTGAATTCGCCCGCGTACAAGAAGAATTTCAAAAAGCTGCCGGTCATCTGCCTCAGTGTCTCAACCAACCGGACTTATCACCGTACGGAAAATCAGCATCCTGTTCTGGGCGTTGAATTTGAACAGCGCGAATTTTCTCTGACCGATCAATATTTCAAAAAAATGGGTATGCAGGTTCGTTATTTCATGCCCGTGTACAGTAAGGCGCCGCTGGCCTTCTATTTTTTCGGTGACCTGCTGTCTGACTATTCGACTCTTGAGCTGATCAGCACCATCAGTGTGATGGAGTCCTTCCAGAAGGTCTACCGTCCGGAAATCTACAACGCTAATGCAGCGGCAGCGGACTGTTATCAGCCAAGTCTGAAGCATCAGGATTATTCAAACACCCGCATTGTCTACGATCGGGAGGAGCGTACCCAGCTGGCGACCGCGCAGGGCAAGTATACGGAAGAAAATTTCATCGAACCGTATCACTATGCTCTTGAGCAGTGGTCCGCCAGCTACGCCGCCTGATCAATCGGAAATACAGGGTCATCTTTCATGAAAACACTGCTCCCCACATCAACGGCTGGTAGCCTGCCCAAGCCGTCATGGCTCGCCGAGCCCGAGAAGCTTTGGTCGCCCTGGAAATTGCAGGGCGAGGAACTTGTAGAAGGTAAACAGGATGCGTTGCGTCTGACTCTGGACGATCAGGACCGGGCCGGCATTGATATCGTCAGCGATGGCGAACAGACGCGTCAGCATTTCGTCACCACGTTTATCGAGCATCTCAGTGGTGTCGACTTCGAGAACCGTCAGACGGTCAAAATCCGCAACCGCTACGATGCCAGTGTTCCGTCAGTTGTAGGGGCTGTAACGCGCGAAAAGCCCGTCTTTGTCGAGGATGCGAAGTTTTTACGCACGCTGACGACGAAGCCCATCAAATGGGCGTTGCCTGGTCCCATGACCATGATCGACACACTTTATGACGGCCACTACAAAAGCCGCGAAAAGCTGGCGTGGGAATTCGCCAAACTCCTCAATCAGGAGGCGCGTGAGCTCGAAGCGGCTGGCGTCGACATCATCCAGTTTGACGAACCTGCCTTCAATGTTTTCTTCGATGAGGTGAACGACTGGGGCATCGCCACTTTGGAGCGGGCCATTGAAGGCCTTAAGTGTGAGACCGCCATCCATATCTGCTACGGCTATGGCATCAAAGCCAATATCGACTGGAAAAATGCTCTTGGGGAAGAGTGGCGGCAGTATGAAGAGATTTTCCCCAAGCTCCAGAAATCCAATATCGACCTGATTTCTCTGGAGTGTCAGAACTCTCGCGTGCCGATGGATCTGATCGAACTGATTCGTGGAAAAAAGGTGATGGTCGGCGCCATTGACGTGGCCACCAACACCGTTGAGACGCCTGAAAAAGTGGCTGATATTCTGCGAAAGGCGCTTCAGTTTGTCGACGCCGACAAGCTTTATCCCTGCACCAACTGCGGTATGGCGCCTTTGCCGCGTCACGTGGCACGAGGTAAACTCAATGCTCTAGGCGCGGGGGCGGAAATCGTTCGCAGAGAACTCTCAGCCTGAGAAGCTGCAGTGACTGGCCCCAAGAGAGGGAGAAACGCAGAGACAACCATGTCGATGCGCTCTCCGTCGAGCAAGCAGGAGGCGCTTCATGTCCTCCATGACGCCAGAATTTCCGGGGACATCAATAGTCTTGCAACATCGTCCGCGCTATACAACGCCAGCGAGAAGTGCCCACGATCCTTTATGACCCTGGTTGCGATCGGTCGGAGTTTCCCCTCGCGGGTCCATTGGATGCGTTCCCGACTGGAAATGCGCAGCGCGCTCTGAAGCCTGGCAGGCGTGAGGGGGCGTGTGCCGATGTCCTCCATCGCTGTAATCAGGCGTTCGACATCTCTTGCCATACCTGTCATGGGGCAGGAAGCACCGAGCACATGACCGAACCGGCGCAAACGCTTTCGACACTCTTCCCGTCGACAGCCGACGATTTTGTGAGTTTCCGAGAGGAAATCGACAAAACGGGATATCTGTTCCCCTTTCGACAGCACCGGGCGATCGAGCCTCTGAAGATAGAGTACGATGTCTGCGGCAATGGTCTGTTGCATGGTGTGCGTCAAAGCCTGAGCCGTATTTGGTCCGACTCAACGAAACCAGGGCACCATGCAACATGGGCATCCGAACGGACTTTCATCATCAGGATCGTTGTCCTCTGGATCGTCGCAGGCCAAGGATGGACCGATCCCATGACGAGCCTGCTCGTTCAGGGGCGGCATAATCGTCGAGGTTTCGGAAAACGTTTCCTCGTCCTGCGGCGTGCTATGAGGCGTCATCGTCCGTTCCATAATACAGCTTGCCAAGTTCGATCGCCGCGCGGCCCTGGCTGCGACGATGGGCGTTGGTATCCCGCAGCGAATAGGCGCAGCCGCAATATTCCTGCTGATAGAAACGTTCCTGCTTGCTGATCTCGATCATGCGCGCTGAACCTCCCCCCTTACGCCAGTTGAAGTCCCAGTAGGACAGCCCGTCATAGGGAGAAACGGCGCGTTGCCCGCACTCGTTGATCTGCGCCATGTTTTTCCATCTTGAGATGCCGAGCGAACTGGTCATGACCGGGAAATCGTGCTCGTGGGCGTAGAGGGCGGTCCGCTCGAAGCGCATGTCGAAGCACATGGTACAGCGCACGCCACGTTCCGGCTCCCACTCCATGCCTTTTGCTCGGGTAAACCAGTTGTCCTTGTCGTAATCGGCGTCGACAAATGGAATACCGTGTTTTTCGGCGAACCGGATGTTCTCGTCCTTGCGGAGGAGATACTCCCTCTCGGGGTGGATGTTCGGGTTGTAGAAGAAGATCGTGTAGTCGATGCCCGATGCCGTCATCGCCTCCATCACCTCACCCGAACATGGTGCGCAGCATGAATGGAGAAGCACCTTCTTCTGCCCGTCCGGGGGCGTCAGACTCTGTCTCGGCTTCTCGTTCATCACGTGCCTCTTCGTGTTCCGAATAGTCTATCGCATTATCCACCACGCAGCGGCCGGTCTCCCGCAGTCCGAGGATATGGGCGATTGCATAAGTCGGCTCCGCGCGGTTCAGCGTGGAGATATGAAAGTCGTTGATACCGTTGCCCTGCAAGGTCCGGATCTGTTCCACTGCCACGACACCAGCGACGAGGCGCCGGAGTTCCAGGTCTCCGTCGGTGCCTTCAAAAAGACGCGTGAGCCAGGCTGGCACCGTGACTCCGCAGAGCGCCGAGAAGCGCGCCACATGCTCGTAATTCGAGACCGGCATGATGCCCGGAATGATGGGCGCGGTGATACCAGCAGCCTGACACCGCTCAAGGAAGCGCAGACAGGTCGAAGCGTCAAAGAAATACTGCGTGACGACGCGTGTTGCCCCCGCATCGAGCTTGCGTTTGAGGTTGTCGAGATCGGCGTCAGGGCTCAGGGCCGCCGGATGCGTTTCCGGGTAGGCAGCGACGGAGATGTCAAAATCGGCGATGCGACGCAGCCCTGCGACGAGATCGCTGGCATAGGCGTAACCACCCGGATGTGGCGTGTAGCCGGCCGCGCCGACTGGTGGATCGCCGCGCAGGGCCACGATGTGCCTGACCCCTGCGTCCCAGTAGCTTCGGGCGATGGCGTCTACTTCCTCCCGTGTCGCACCGACACATGTCAGATGGGCAGCCGGTACGAGGTCGGTCTCACGGCTGAGGCGTAACACCGTCGCGTAAGTGCTGGCCTGAGTGCTTCCGCCCGCACCATAGGTCACGGACACGAAGCGCGGTGAGAGTGGCGCCAGGCGTGGGATGCACTGCCATAACCGCCGCTCCATAGGTTCTGTTCTTGGCGGGACGAATTCAAAGGAAAGCGCAGGTGGCGGCATGTCGCGGTTGCACGACAGCAGGTCATTGATCCGGTCTTCCGACACCAATCCGTTCAGTCTGTCTGTCATGTCAGTGGCAAGGACACGCAGTCTCCGGCTCTTTCCCTGCATGCCTCATGCTGGAAATCGAATTTGTATTCAGAGTCAGAGCACAGAGGCCACGATTATCGGTCGGGATCATGGAAAGTTATCCGAAAGAATCCTGTAAGCCATCGTGATAGAAGTTTATGGGAGTGAACTGAAATGATATGTTTTTATGATTACATGAATTTGGTGCATTCGAGAGGTAGGCCATGGGTGTTCTGGAGCGCAGTCATCTGACAATTATTCGGGAGGTCGCGCGAGAAGGCTCATTGACGGCCGCAGGGATGCGTCTGAACCTGACCCAGCCGGCGCTCAGTCACGCCATCCGCAAGATTGAACAGCAGCTTGGCGTCAAGATATGGCGGCGGGAGGGACGCTCCCTTGTGCTCAATCAGCCAGGCGAATGGCTGCTTTCTCTGGCGAACCGTCTGCTTCCACAATTTGAACTGGCGGAAAGCCGCCTTGAACAGTTCGCCAATGGTGGGCGTGGCACGCTCCGCATCGGCATGGAGTGTCATCCCTGCTATCAGTGGCTTCTGAAAGTGGTCTCCCCCTATCTGGAGCGATGGCCCAAAGTTGACGTGGATGTGCGACAGAAGTTCCAGTTTGGCGGTATTGGCGCGTTGTTCAGCAATGAGATTGACATCGTGGTCACCCCTGATCCGCTTTACAAACCCGGCCTGAAATTCACACCGGTCTTCGATTATGAACTCGTTCTGGCCGTTGGCCCTGAACATCCTCTGCGGAATGAGAAGTTCGTCTTGCCTGAACAGCTTGCTGGCGAAACATTGATCACCTATCCCGTTCCGTCCGAGCGGCTGGATATCTATACGCAGTTTCTGCAGCCTGCTGGTATTGGCCCGCGACAACAGAAACAGATTGAAACCACGGATATCATGCTGGTGATGGTGGCGCACGGAAGGGGCGTTGCAGCACTTCCACGCTGGCTTGTGGAAGAATATGCCTCGCGCTTTGACCTTTACCCGGTGAAGCTTGGCAAGAATGGCATTGCAAAGCAGATATTTCTTGGCTGCCGCGAAACCGATGAAGAGATCCGATATCTGCAGGACTTTATCGAATTCGCTGCTTCACCAAGTTTGGCGGCTTAAGTATATGGTCGGACAATCGCAATTTTTATCTCTTTATTTTTTAAATTCACTATGTCCGGTTTCTCTCTTTTGCGTCCGACACCGGACATTCCGCTTCCCCCCCCCCTAGTCGCCATGCAACGCCCCGTCATCCAGCGGCTGTTCCCGTGCCTAAAATCCGATCCCCACGTCCCGTTTCCGACCAAACGACCAGTCCACGCCGCCATCGTCGCGTCCGACGCCCGAGACATGCTGCCCGCGCTGTTTCTCCAGCGATGGCGTCCAGGGCACGAGCTGGAACTGGAGCCCGTCATCGATCATGGCCATCCTCCCCGCTGCCAGCGCGAAACGCTGACGATAGGTTCCGGTGACATACTCGCCCGCAACCGGCGGGCTGTGGTTCATGCCCGTCTCGCGCTCCAGCCTTCGGGCGAGATCGTCCCGTTCCCTCTGCTGCAATGTCGCCAGCATCCCGCGCGGATAGAGCGTCCTGTCTCCGTCCTGCTGGGCGATACCCTGTTCGACCAGATGCGCCCGACGACGGACCAGCGCGTCCTTAACCTGGACGCCAAAACCGGCATCGCCAAGCGCGATCGGATCGCGCGCAATAAGCTGACGATCCAACCACGTCGGGCCCCGCGCCGTCACCTGCTCTTCGATCGCCAGATCCGACCGTACGGCAAGTGCTACGCGTTGCAGGTCATCGGCGCTCCTGAACGCCCGCAGTTCGACGATAGCGCCCGCATGCGCATCCGAAGCCGCGTCGAGCGTGGGCAGGCGGATGTGGCGCGTGTGCCCGTCCACGCCGTCGACAATCGCCCAAGCGCTGCCCCTCAGCTCGTCATCAAGACCGCGATCGACCAGCCGGCCAATAACCGGCCCGCTCGCCTGCTCCCCCGCCACGACCCAGGACGATGTCGCCCGGTCGATGCCTTTCTCTTTGAGGGCGCGATGGATCCGTTTGATGATGTCGCCCCGCTCACCCATTTCACGCAGCGTCGGTTCGGCCGTCTCGTCAACCTGCCATTGCCCGCCTCCGAGATCATGAGCGAGGCCCATGCGTTCCAGATAGCGGAGCCGACCCGTCTTCATCACTGCAAACATATCCGGCTGGCGGCCCGCTTCGGGAGCAGCTGTCACGAACCCCTGGGCATCGGTATCCTGCTGCAACTGCCGGTCCAGCTGCGTCCAGCGTTCGGCTTCGACCTGACGCTCCACCGATCGTCTGATTTCGTTCTCCGTTCTGGGGCCAAGCTCCAGCGTCACGAGGTTCTGGGCGCGGGCACGCAAGCCTTCGCGAATATAGTCGCGGGACAGGACCAGATCCTCTCCCTCCTGGTCCTTGCCGCGCACAATGACATGGAGGTGCGGATTGTCGGTATTCCAGTGCGACACGGCCACCCAATCCAGCTTTGTGCCGAGATCCTGTTCGGCCTGACTCATGAGTTCGCGCGTGAACGCCGTGAGGTCCGCCATATCGGTGGCGTCTTCAGGGCCGATGATGAAGCGGAAATGATGCCGGTCATCTTCACAGCGGGCAGCGAATTCCGAGGCCGGAATATCGTCACGGTCCGCACCGAACAGGCGCGCCGTGTCGCCCTCCTTCGTCACGCCTTCGCGTCGGAGATAGGCAAGATGCGCGCGCAGCGGCGATTTCCCGTTATGCCGCACGACACGGGCCTTGACCACGACATGGCGCGTACGCCGCGAGAGGATGCGGTTTGCGCGCAAGGCAGCCCCCCTCCCACGCCCGAAGGTCAAGGGACGATTGCCACCATTGCCCCGGCCAGGACGGCCCATGCCGCCGGCGCGATTGGTCGCGGCCAGCACGCTGCCAATGAAAGATTTCGCGTGCCCCGGCGCACGGGGAGCACGGATACGGCCGGGACGGACCCGAAAATCCTCATCCCGCGTCATGATAGCCCTGACCTTGTGCGATCACATTGAAAACAAAGGAAACACAAGGTCTGCCACCTTGGGACAGTAAAATGACCTTGTGAAAACCCCTGAAAAACTGCCCTCCCCGACCGAGCCACACCTTGTGGCTTTTATCTTGCTTCACCTTCAAACCACCCCCTCCCGGCCAAAAACGCCCGATTTCCGCCAATCGCCGGGAATGTTCTCCGCGCCCTGAAAGACACCTTCTCATTGCATTTCACCTCTGGAGCGAGTGACGAAGAGGGCATTGTTCGCTGGTGTCCCTATGCTTCGGAAATGCTGTGCATTGACGTCCGGCGACAAGGAAACAGCCGTCACAAACATGGCGGCCGAACGCCAGTCTGGCGCCGC
Source organism: Ameyamaea chiangmaiensis (assembly GCF_013376175.1). GTDB lineage: Bacteria > Pseudomonadota > Alphaproteobacteria > Acetobacterales > Acetobacteraceae > Ameyamaea > Ameyamaea chiangmaiensis. Next base: position 5,169 of record NZ_JABXXR010000020.1, on the reverse strand, counting down.
CGAGGTGCCGTCGATCTGCCGCGAAACTGCAGCCGATCCGCCGCCATTCAGCAATCGGGCGACAGCAGCGACATAGGACACTGTCTCGGCGGGCAATGGCCGACCGGTCGCCAGATGTTCGTCGTAACGGGCAGGACCGGCATTATAGGCGGCGAGAAAACCCGCATCGCCATAGCGGTCGTGCAGCCATCGCAGATAGGCTGCGCCAGCCGCGATATTGTCACGGGGATCGAAGGGATTGGCACCCAGATTCAGCGCGCGCCGAACATCCCGCCAGGTACCCGGCATGAGCTGCATCAGACCCATCGCACCGGCGCAGGACACTGCGTGCGGATCGCCGGCGCTTTCAGCATGGAGGACCGCCCGCACCCACGTCGCCGGGATCGCGTTTTGCTCCGCCGCCTTCCGCACGAGATCGTCCCAATCCTGGGCGTGGACCGGGACGGGCGAAAGCGACAGCACGAGCACAGCCAGAACGCCAGCGGGCATGAAAAATCGGCGCCTCATTCACGGCCTCCCGGACGTTTCGCGGGCCGGCTCCACACCAGCTGCCATTCGCGTCCGCCGCGCCCGGCCTGGAACAGCGTCGCGCGGATCGGCTGCGTGAAGGCGGGATCGTCCAGGACCACGGAAACATATTCCCCAGCACGTTCGCCGGTGCGTTTCCATCCCGCGCCTAGTTCTGGTCCGGACTCTCCATCACCGAGATGGATGCGATAATTCGGCGCATGCTCCGCGCCATTGTTTTCCGCGAGTACGAAGGTCAGTTCGGCATCCAGCGACAGGGTACGCACACGCCCGGCAAAACCATCCGACGTGCGGGTGAAAAATCCGATCTGGCTCATGGGAAAAATCCTTTCGGAAATGGTAGAGATGATGGAAAATCCGCGTGCCTTACGATTGTCATTCGATCGGCGGTTCGCTCTGTTTCATGGGCATCATGGGTGGCGCCAGGAGCGGTCGCTCCCGGATCGGAGCGCCGGGTTCCGGAAGGGAATCGAAATGCCGCGGTGGTCGCTCCGCGTCACCGGTCCGGACATGCACGGGCACGGCGCGGCCGATCACTGTTTCCATCGGCAGGACGCCGAAATACCGCCCGTCCAGGCTGGTCGCCACGGCGGCGTTCATGACAAAAACCTGCCCTGGCCCGAGACGTTGGCAGCCCTGCCACACCGGTAGCTTGCGACCCCGATGATCCACGGTCTTCGCATCACCGACGGCCTTTCCGTCGACGGTGACATGCGGGCCATTCCGGCAGACACTCTGCCCGGCCAGTGCCGTCACAGGCTTGAGCAGCGGCACGCCGAACGGCAGGTAGCCGCGCATCGCCAGCAGCATCGCTTCGCGCTTCGGTAGGCGGAGGGCGACGGTGTCACCGACACGGATCGGCACGGTTGGCTGGATGCGATACAAGCCCACCGGAACGCTGGCCGTCTCGTTCCAGACCCAGCGTGGGGTCGGATGGATGTTGACCGTCGCCAGCGTGCCGAGCGCCGCGAGATAGGTCGCGAAGAACCAGCCGCGCCGGGTCATGACACACCTCCCGCTGTCCCTCGCCCGAGCACCGCATCCAGCGCCATTTCGACGCGCAGGATAACGTGCCATATGGCTTCAGGGATGTCCGGGACGACGACGGTGACGAAGCCGCTGCGTGTGCTGGGCCTGCACCGAAGCGGCGCATAGGGCATGGCAATGCCCGCGGGAAAGAGGATGCGCGTCATGCCGCCTTCCCCAATGCCTTTTCCACGGCTCCATGCCGGACAACATCACACGCCTGTCGCAGTATTGTCGTAGTCCGACGCAGAATAGCGTAGGCATCCATAATATAGAGTCGCGCGTGCATGCGCGTGCGCGGCGTACAGGTACTAAGAGTATATATATTAGTTATATAAGTTACGGACGCGATTTTGTGTTTTGAACCAGTGTCTTGCGCGCTGATTTTGAACTCGACCAACGGTATTTCCGTCACTGGACCAACGGTATCATGCGTACCTGAAGCAACGGTATGACTCCCACGGTTATCCACCGAGCCGGTGGATGATACCGTTGGTGTAATCCGCAGCACTGGCGGTTTTCCGCCGGAAATGATGCGAAGCGTGTAGCCGGGAACACTCTGCCGACGGGTAATCGCGGCGATCCCGGCGGCGAAGCGACGCCGGGGAGACAGACTGCCGGAACGGACATGAAGATCGGCCAGCCGGAAGGTCCAGCCCTCTTTCTGCCGACCGGCATGGCGGCGCGCGAGGCGGTAGAGCCAGCGTTCCAGGCCGCCATCGAGCCGGAAATAGGCGGGATCGACGCTCAGGATACGCGTACGGTCGCACACCCCTTCCATGAACCAGGCGGGAAGCGTCAGCGCGACACCGTCCTCATGGGATATCCGCAGATCACTGACCCAGGTGAAGGCGCGCTCCCGCCAGTCCGGACCATGGCGCAGGCTGGTCGCGACGCGCGCCCCCGACAGCCGCATCAGCGCACCGTGGAACCTGCGATACTGGTGTGCGCCGTCGGCCCAGCCGAGATCGGCGAACAGGCGCCAGGGTGTGAAGCGCACATGGCGCGAGACCCAGAGACCGTGATTGAGGGCATCGACGATCTGGCCACCCAGCCAGAGCAGGATGTCGGCATCCCGGATCGTCGCCATGCCGCACGTGCCCGACGTGACGGAAATATCCACCTGCCGGGTGCGATAGTGCAGCGGTTCGCTGTGCGATCGCCGCCCGAGCGCGAAAAACGGCAGCCCCATGAGGTCGCGCAGATCGCGGGGGCGGGCGGGACCGGAGATCACGAAACGCCGGTCGGGTTCGCGCCAGTGGCCGGGCGCGGGCGTTGTCGCCCCGTGGGGGTTCGACTGGCCGTTCATGCGCGTTTCCTCCACGCCCGGCTTGCCGCCAGCGCGGCCTCGTAGCGGTCCTCCGAGGTTGACAGGCACGCGGCCCGGTCTACCCAGGCCTGGAGGTCATCGGTCGCATAGAGCACGCGCCCGCCGATCTTGCGGAAGACGGGACCGCTGCCACGGCAGCGGAACGTCTCCAGCGTGCGCGGCGACAGCCCGACCAGGCGGGCGGCCTCGGGGGTCATCACCAGCTTCTTTTCCGGGCGTCCGGTGTGTGTATGGACCGTCTGCATGTGCGTCTCCTGTCGTAGCCTGACGATGCGGGACGCATCGCGGCGGGGCGGAGCGAAGACTGGCGTAGGCGATACAACAGGAGGCAGAACGAAAAACGGCCCCGAAACGGGGTCGGAAATCGTACATGCGGCGGGGCGCCAGAAAGATCTATGCTTCCGGCACGGTGATTTTTCCGGAGAGACCATGCCGCACCAGGTCGAGATACCCGCCCGCCACCATCGCCACCCCTTCCAGGTCGAGACGGTAGAGCGACTGGCGGATTTCGCTGACCGACCATTCGAGCGCCGACATGGTACGGGCGCGCCGGTCGAACAGCACCGCGCCCATCTCGCGGTGCGACACGCCCTGCGCCCGTGCCCGCACCACCCGCAGCATCAGGACCAGGCGATTCTGCCGAAGTGCGTTCGGGCGCGCGAGGTGATGCCGGAGCGAGAAGCGCCCCCGCGCCGGGATGTCGAGAAAGCGCAGCAGCGCACCCAGATGCTTTTCCAGTCCGACATGCGGCAGCAGATAGGCGTCATGACGCCCGGACGGATCCGAACGCAGCCACACCTGCTGGGTGCCATACCCGTCTTCGACGATAGCATGCTCGCCGTCGGACAGGCTTCGGGAGGCGATCTGCCGTCCGGCGACCATGACGGCGATATCCTCCGTGCCATGGAGGGCGGCGTAGTCGTCGGGCATGGCGCCGATCGTGATGGCGCTGTCGAGCATTTCGGGCCGCCAGAACGCCGGTTCCTGCCACCAGCTATGGGCAGGATCGAACGGGAAAGCTCAACCCCCATGGCCAGGCGAAGCCGGCCAGTTCCGCCTCTCGGGAGGCGCCCGCGGACGGCAGCACACGCATCAGTTGCTGACGGCTGGACGCATAAATCGGGTTGCAGCGCAGGAACTCCTGCGCGAGCACCGCGCTCTCGGCGCGCCGCAGGACGGCCGCCGCATCATCATCCCGCCAGTCCCATGCGCCGTCGATCATCTGACACGTCTCCCCTCATGCTCCGGGAATGCCCCGGATGGAACGGGACGGCATAGGTGCCGGAATCGCCTCACGAAGCGCGGGAGCAGGCCCACCGGGCGCGGTCCCGCGACAAAAGCAGGCAGCTTGAGCAACAGATATCAGAAGCGGCTGGCATCTGCCGGCGGCAGTGCGGTGATAACAGCGACCTCACCCGGGACCAGTCGCGACGCCACGATCGCGGGAACGTGACGGGACGATATGGCAGCCATCCGGTCCGCGTAATCTGCCGGAGCAGAATGCCCTTCCCGGCTGCGCCGGGAAGGGCCAGTGTGGGGTGGTCAGTCCCCGTTACGCGGGCGCTGGCGGCTCCAGACCAGATTGTAGGCGCCACCTTCCTCTTCGAAGAGGCTGGCGAAGATCGGACCGGGAAGCGTCGGATCGTCCAGCTTCACGCTGAGATATTCGCGCCAGTCCGTGGTGTGCTTGATCCAGGCCGCACCGGCTTCGAGTTTGCCGATCTGGACCCGGAAGTTGGGAACATTATCGCTGGCCCGGTTGGCTTCGGGCACGAAGCGGATACCCCGGATTTTCTGTGTCAGGGTGACGATCTCGCCCTCGTACCCCTCGCCGACCTTCTTGAATGAACCGATGATCATTGTCCTGTCTCCTGGCTTGTATCGGGCCGCGACCACCGTGGCCTCGATGGCCATCGTCAGCCCGGAGACGACCGGCGGCGCACCTGCTTGCAGGCCGGAGCAACGCGGAGGACGGCAGGACCGCAGCTTTGTTGATGCGCGAGGAATGGGCGAAGCCCAGGGGAAGAAAGTTGCGGGCCGCCGTTGCGCCATAGCCGGACGAGGCAAAGCCGGTCCTCGGGCAGATCGGCCATATCGAGAGGCCATGGTGTGCGACGCCGTCAGCGTTGTGGGAGACAGGTCAGTCCGTCGTGTTCCATGACTGGGGCGCAGGGTGTCGGGGAATATCCGTTTCCAGACAGAACAGGTCAAACCGTATCCGTCGCCAGGATAACCCGCTGGCTGGTATCATGTTCCCTGCTCTTCCCGATCGACAGGCAGGACGT
>NZ_JABXXR010000019.1 GCF_013376175.1 Ameyamaea chiangmaiensis | reverse complement strand
GACTGATCGAGGCGGCCGGGTTGATCGGCGACCGGCAACTGGCGTCCGAATACCGTTCCACCCTGCTGGATCGCTTTTTCGCCACGTTTCGCAAGGGGCGTGGCAGCACGCCGGCCGCACCGGCGCGCTCGGCGGTGGCAAGGGTCGCGTTCACCGGCGACGCCGTAGTGCGCGAGCGCCTGCGCATCCTGACCGCCATTCTTCTGACAAACCCCGACCTTTTGCCAGAGGTTGAAGACGCATGGTGCCGGCTGACGTTGCCGGACGACCTGCATGCCCTCCGCGCCGGGTTGCTGGAATTTGCGGCCACGGGCGCGGCGCCCGACGGTTTGCGCGCATGGCTCGATGCTCACGGGCTGGGGGATGCGGCGCGCGCGTGTCTGGATGACGCACGCCTGCCGGTGTCGATCCGCGCGCGCGATGACGACTTGATGCCGCTGCAGGCGCGCCAGCGTTGGTGGCACTATTACGGGTTCCTCAATTTCGAGCGGTTTCAGGAAGATGTGCATCGCGACGCGCGCAACATCGGCTCGCTGGACGCCGTTGGTTGGGCGGGCTTGCAGGCCAGGCTGATGGCCTTGGAGGCGCTGCGGCGCGGTGATGTCGAGCCGGACCCGTGATCGGGTGAAAATGCCACGGAAACCGCGATTTATGCGGCTTGGATGATGTCCGGTCTTGACTTCGCGCGCGGGATCGACCACCTGCACTCGATCCTTTCAAGGCCGGACGCAGGACGGACGGGGCGGCGTAGCCGTCCCTCGGTTGGCGGTTTGATGGGCGGGCTGGCCGTCGCGGGGGCGTTTTGCCGCCGATGATGGCCGGGGGACTGAGAGCAGGAGTTGGGTCTGGCGATGGCAACGAAGACGGCGACGGGAAGCGAAACGAATGCCGCAGAGCAGGACGGCGACACCACACTGCTCGATACCCAGTCGGGTGCCGTCAAGAGGCTGATCGCCAAGGGCCGCGAGCGCGGATACATCACGTTCGATGAGCTGAACGCCGTCCTGCCGCAGGACCAGATGTCGTCCGAGCAGATCGAGGACGTGATGGCTCTCCTCTCGGAGATGGGCATCCAGGTTGTCGAGAACGAGGACAACGAGGAAACCGAAGCCGCCGCCGAGGACGAGGAAGAAAAGGAAGCCGATTCCGAGACCGAGGCCGAGGAAGGCACGCCCGCGCCGACCGTCGACACCGAAAGCCTCGGCCGCACCGACGACCCGGTGCGCATGTACCTGCGCGAAATGGGCTCGGTCGAGCTGCTGTCGCGTGAGGGCGAGATCGCGATCGCCAAGCGTATCGAGGCCGGCCGTGACGAGATGATCGGCGGTCTGTGCGAGAGTCCGCTGACGCTGCGCGCGATCATCTCATGGCACGAACGCCTCAAGGCTGGCGAGATGCTGCTGCGTGACATCGTCGATCTGGAGGCGATGCAGGCCGGGGGCGACCCGGAAACCGTGGGTGAAAGCGAAGGCGAGGACACAAGCGAGAGTTTCGACACCGCCGAGAGCAACGACGAGGAAGCGGAAGAAGGCGAGGGCTCCGGCCTGTCGCTGTCGGCCCTGGAAGAGAAGCTCAAGCCCGAAATCCTGGCGCGTTTCGATGAACTCGAACCTCTGTACGAACGTCTGCAGGGGATGCAGTCCGAGCGGATCGCGGCCCTAGCCGCCGGCGGTGAGATTTCCGCCGAAGCCGAGCAGGCGTACGAGGACCTTCGTCAGGAGCTGGTGCGTCTGGTGGAGCAGGTTCATCTGCACAACGCCCGTATCGAGGACCTGCTTGAGCATCTGAAAGGCTATTTCCAGCGCCTCAACGGCTTCGAGGGCCGTATGCTCCGCCTGGCCGAGAGCTGCCGCGTGTCGCGCGAAGACTTCCTGATCAAGTATCGCAACCACGAACTTGATCCGAACTGGATCGAGACGGTCTCCGCCCTGCCGGGCAAGGCGTGGAAGAACTTCGTCGCCCGCCACTCCGGTGCTGTCGCCGACCTTCGCGGCAACGTCGCGCAACTCGTCTCGGAAACCGGCCTGCCGGTCAGCGAGTTCCGCCGCGTGTATGCCACGGTGTCGCGGGGCGAGCGTGATTCGGCGCGCGCCAAGAAGGAGATGATCGAGGCCAATCTGCGTCTCGTGATCTCGATCGCGAAGAAATACACCAACCGCGGGCTTCAGTTTCTCGACCTGATTCAGGAAGGCAATATCGGCCTGATGAAGGCGGTCGACAAATTCGAGTATCGTCGCGGCTACAAGTTCTCGACCTATGCGACGTGGTGGATCCGTCAGGCCATCACCCGTTCGATCGCCGATCAGGCCCGCACCATTCGTATTCCGGTGCACATGATCGAGACCATCAACAAGCTGGTGCGCACGTCGCGCCAGATGCTGCATGAGATCGGCCGCGAGCCGGCGCCCGAGGAACTGGCCGAAAAGCTGGGCATGCCTCTGGAAAAGGTGCGCAAGGTTCTCAAGATCGCCAAGGAGCCTATTTCTCTCGAAACGCCGATCGGCGACGAGGAAGACAGCCACCTCGGCGACTTCATCGAGGACAAGACGGCCGTCATCCCGCTCGATGCGGCGATCCAGACCAACCTGCGTGAGGCGACGACACGGGTTCTGGCATCCCTGACCCCGCGTGAGGAGCGTGTCCTGCGCATGCGCTTTGGTATCGGCATGAATACCGATCACACCCTCGAGGAAGTCGGGCAGCAGTTTAACGTCACCCGCGAGCGTATTCGCCAGATCGAGGCCAAGGCGCTGCGCAAGCTCAAGCACCCCAGCCGTTCGCGCAAGCTGCGCTCGTTCCTCGACGACAACTGAGCGGCATAGGACAAGGAGCGCCCGAGGCTATGGAGACCGGCCCGGCAACGCGCATCGCCGTCGATGTCACGTTTCTCGAGATGACGGAGCGCCCGACGGGCGAGCGGCCATGCCTGCCGCCGGGATGGTCGGTCAGGAAGATCGCATCGCCCGGCGTGGCGCTGTATCGCGATCTTTATGGCACGGTCGGGCACGATTATTGCTGGTGGCTGCGTCAGACGCTGGCCGATGCCGATCTTGCGGCACTGCTGGCGCTCCCGGAGATCGGGCTATACGTCCTGTATGACGATGACCGGATCGCCGGTTTTTTCGAGCTGGACGAGCGTATCCGGGGTTCCGTCAACCTTGCCTATTTCGGTTTGATGCCGTCGGCCATCGGGCGCGGGGTCGGGCGCGCGTTTCTGGCTGCAGCCGTGGACGCGGCCTGGTCGTCAGCGCCGGTGGTGGTGCGCGTCAACACCTGTACGGCCGATCATCCCCGCGCACTCGGCACATATTGCGCGGCGGGATTTCGTATCGTGCGCGTCGTCCGCGAGCTCTGGGATATTCCCGACCGGCTTGGCCTGCCAATTCCCGACCGGCTGCGTGCCTGACCGTAGGCCTGTCGGTTTTCTCTTGCGTCCTTCGGCTATGTGTGGTTTACGCGCGGCTTCCCTGCCGGGCGAGTGGCATCGCGCCGGCTATACCCGTGTCCTGTGGAAAGGACGCTTCGATCCGGTCCGCCGGACGTCGCAGGGTTGAACCTATCCGAAGGGAGCATTCATGCCATTGTACGAAACCGTGTTCATCGCACGGAACGACGTCACGCAGCAGCAGGTCGAGACCGTTGCTGACGAGATCAACACCCTGCTCGAGGCCGATGGCGGATCGATCCGCAAGCGCGAGTACTGGGGCCTGCGCACGCTGGCGTATCGCATCAAGAAGAACCGCAAGGGGCATTACATGCTGCTCGGTCTTGATGCGCAGCCCGCGACGATCAAGGAGATCGAGCGTCAGCTGAGCCTCAACGAAGACATTCTGCGCGTTCTGACGCTGCAGGTCGAAGAGATCGACGAGGCGCCGTCGCCGGTTCTGTCGCGCAAGGGCGAAGAGCGTGGCGAGCGTGGCGCTGGCGGTGGTTTCCGTGGGCCCAAGCCCGCCGGTCGCTTCGAGAGCGGTCGTGGTAGCGCCGGTCGTCGCAACTTTGATGACCGCGAGGAATTCCGCGCCCGTGACGAGCGTGAGACCGTTGCTGAAGGGGAGCAGGGCTGATGTCCGACGATAACACCGAAGTCAATCCCGCCGCCCGCCGCCTGGCTGTCGGCGCGCGCCGCCCGTTCCATCGTCGTCGCAAGTCGTGCCCGTTCTCTGGCCCGAACGCGCCAAAGATCGACTACAAGGACGTGCGTCTCCTGAGCCGCTTCCTGTCCGAGCGCGGCAAGATCGTGCCGAGCCGTATCACGGCCGTGTCCGCGAAGAAGCAGCGTGAACTGGCGCAGGCGATCAAGCGCGCGCGCTTCCTCGCTCTTCTTCCCTACGTCGTAAGCTGAGGGAGACGCGATCATGTCCGCAGTTGAACTGATCCTGTTGCAGCGTGTCGAAAACCTCGGCCAGATGGGCGACCTCGTGAAGGTGAAGCCGGGCTATGCCCGTAATTACCTTCTGCCCCAGGCCAAGGCGATCCGCGCAAGCAGTGCGAACCGCGAGCGTTTCGACCGTGAGCGCCAGCAGCTCGAAGCAACCAACATCAAGCGTCGCGAGGAGGCCGAGCGCCTGTCCGAGCGCATGCATGGTCTGTCGGTCGTCCTGATCCGTCAGGCAGGTGACAGCGGCAGCCTGTATGGCTCCGTGACGACCCGTGACATCGCCGAGGCCGCTACGGAGGCTGGCCTGACCGTCACGCGTCAGCAGATCGTCCTCGATCAGCCGATCAAGGTTCTGGGTCTGGTGACGGCACGCGTCATTCTGCATCCCGAGGTGTCGATCAACATCACCGTCAATGTCGCACGTTCGGTCGAGGAAGCCGAGCGTCAGGCCCGCGGTGAAGCCATCGGTGTCGAAGACGAAGACGAAGACGAGGATGAGGCGGTTGTCGAAGACGTCGCCGAAGCCTCTGACGAGATCGAAGTCGAACACCCTGCTTCCTGATTACGGTTGATCGCCTGAGATGAAGAGCCCGGGGTCGAAAGGCCCCGGGTTTTTTTGTGATCTGCCAAACCTTTACCCGTTCCTTCATTTTGGCCATGCTCTCCCGGCTCTGAGATGGGAGAGGAACTGGCCATGGCATTCCTGACCGAACTGGTGTTCAAGCGGCTGATCAGGACCGGCACCCTTTTCATCGCGTTTCCCGAGGGGCGAATACGCCGGTTTGGCACTGGTCGGGCACCAGTTGCAGGTATGCGTATCAACACCAGTGCGGCCGAGCGCGGACTGGTGCGCAACCCGGGACTTGCGTTCGGCGAGTCGTTCATGGACGGCGCGATCGAGCCCTTGGATTGCTCGCTGTATGAGTTGCTGTACGTCCTGATGACCAACATGAACGACGACGGCCATGTCGTCGAACGCGTCGCGGCAACGGTGCGTTATGCGCGCCGCCAATGGTCGCAGTTCAACACGCATCGCTCGTCACGGCATAACGTCGCGCACCATTACGACCTGGGCAACGATTTCTATCGCCTGTTTCTCGATGATGACTGGCAGTACTCGTGCGCCTATTTCCGCACGGGGAACGAGACGCTGGAACAGGCCCAGCGCGACAAGAAACTCCATATTGCCGCGAAGCTCAGGCTCGATCGGCCGGATCTTGAGGTTCTTGATATCGGCTGCGGGTGGGGCGGCATGGCGCTGACGCTCGCGCGTGACTTCGGTGCTCGCGTCACCGGGATCACTCTGTCCGACCAGCAGCTTGATGTAGCACGCGAGCGGGCGGCGAAGGCTGGTCTTTCAGACCGGGTTCACTTCGAAAAATGCGACTATCGCGACGTGGCGCGGCGCTTCGACAGGATCGTGTCGGTCGGTATGTTCGAGCATGTCGGCATTGGCCATTTCCCGCGCTTTTTCCGCATGATCAGGGACTGCCTGCGTGACGATGGTGTCGCGTTGGTGCATTCCATCGGACGCAAGGACGGTGCGGGTTCGACCAATCCATGGATCGCTAAGTATATTTTCCCTGGCGGATACGCGCCGGCCCTCAGTGAGACCCTCACTGCCGTTGAACGGTCCGGCTTGTGGGTTACGGATTGTGAGGTCCTCAGGTTGCATTACGCCCACACGATCGCCCTGTGGCGGGAGCGTTTCGAGGCACAGCGCGACGGCATTCGGGCCATGTATGACGAACGATTCTGCCGGATGTTCGAACTCTACCTCGCCGCCGCGGAACTGTCTTTCCGGGTGCAGGGACACATGAACTTCCAGCTTCAGTTGACGCGGGACATCCTGGCCGTGCCCATAACCCGTGACGCCATGTTCAGCGCGGAACAGGCTTCCGGCTGACGATGAGGGCCTGGGGAGGAAGGTCCTTGGCATCGACAGGATCTTCGCTCTTCCTGTTCGTCTCCGGGGCCTGAAAAATGGCCTCCTGCCCTGGTGAGACCAGGTATGGGCCACCCGCCAAAATCCGCAGACTAAGCATACTGATCGAGTTACTTGTACGTCGTCCCAGCGGCAGCAGCGCCTGTCCGTCCGTCCAGCGCGCATCCGTCCGTCCGGGAGCGAGCGGGTACCAGCCTGGATGGTTCTCCTTGAGATGGTGCGCGATCTCACGCCGATGTCCGGCCTCGTTCAGGATAACCTCGCCAACCAGAACGCCCAGCGAACGCGCCTCGGCCTGCGGCTGGCTACCGGTTTCGAGGGGAGTCGTGACATGGGAGACCACCCAGACGGCCTCCACTCCCGACGGCAGCATGAAGGTTCGCAGACCGCCCACGCGCTTGGCCTGCCTCAAAACGCGTCCTTTACTGGTGACGAGCATCAGGCCGGGGTCGTCGGTCAGGCGCGGAGCCCCGTCGTCGGGGTGAAGGTCCAGTGCGCGCGCGCGACTGGCCAGTTCCTGATAAATCGGTGCTATCTTGGCCGGGTCGGTGCAGAGAGGGGCCGCTGCATCACGCTCCCACGTACAGGACGAATCCGTTCCGCCGACAATCGTGATCGGACCGGCGTCCGGATGGGCGGCCTTGGGATGCGCCGCGGTTGGGGTGCCGTTGGCCAGCAGGACGAGATGGTCGTCCGTTTCGACATGAAAGTAGTCGTAGCTGTCGGTGGACATGTCGAACGTAATCGATATGCCGTTCACCAGCATGCGCGCGGGCATCAGTCGTCCGCCGATTTCGACGCAGTGGTCGGGGAGAACCTTCATGTCCTTGTAAGGCATGTCATGCCGCAGGGCGTGCCGACGAATGATGACAGGATAGCCGGCCTGATAAGGCGGAAGATGGCGCCGCACGGACACGCGGCGGCGCTCCACACGGCGGATCGGATGATGATTTCCGCCTTGCGCGGCATGGGCGACCGCCATGTCGCCGGGCATCAGTTCTTCGACCAGTACTTCGCCACGTTGGGTCCGCACGTGTGAGCCGGGGAAGAAACAGATCTTGGCGCCTGGGTTGGCGTCGGAGACACCATAGAAAACCTTGCTGCCCAGGCCTTGCGCGTCGGTAATGATACGATACGGATTACCAGACAAAATGACGCTCGTTCCGTTGCGGGAATCACTGATGTTGCGGCTTGTCAACTGCGTTCTGTTCGTCCGCGCGTCATAGACGGCATCTACGGACGTGGCCTGGCTGAAAATAAGATCGAGGTGCGAGGTGACCTGCCCTCCGTCTCCGGCCTGCGCCTCCGTCACCTCGAGAACCGGCGTGGCCTCAAGTCCGGTTCCAAGAATTACCGTGGCGCCCCCTGAGCGGATGAAAAGAGAGTTGAGGAGCGCATGCTTCTGGGTAGATCCGTCAATCTCCAGCGTGCCGCCGTCGATTTCAAGAGACGCGAGAGCACGCAGCGCTGAAAACTCCCCGGTCAACTCCAGATGGGCGCCGTTCGATACCGACAGCGCCGATAAAGTCTCAAGTCCCGTAAAATCGGCAATACACGCACGCATGTCCGGATCAGTGAGCGTGATGTGCGAAATCGTGGCCGCATCGGTCAGGGCTGCGGGTTTGACAAAAGTCGAATAGGCCGTCTGACCGGTCGCGGAGACGACTATCATACTCATCAAACAATTTCCTTCGGTGCCGACAATCCGTCTCTACCTGAGCTGTCTCTGTGGTTGCCCGACGTGAAACACCTGTCAGTGCCATGGTGCCTCTGGCGACACCTCTCGTCTATCGGACCATGACGGCAGGGCGAGACAATACTTAATAGCATGTATCGAGGGTGACAGAGTTTGTTCTGTATCAATCAGCTTTGACCAATTCATGTGAGGTGCGAACCATTCTCACCGAACGTCTTTATAAATGCAAACGTGTTCCTTTTTACAGCTACATAGCACGCGCGACGATACTGAAACTGCTGGACGTCACTGTTTTCATTAGCGTCTTCGCTGCCGACCACAACGCCAAAACCGTAACGAAACATTACTATTTTCTGGCAAATCACGTCTGCTTATCAAATTTCGCTTATATATTCTTTTGCAATGACAAATATGTGAATTATTTGACGGCAGCGTCGATATTCTCGCGAGTATTATTGTCGATATATTTAAACAGCTAAACTGTTCTGCGTCATTATGTCGCTGGTAAGCGGCCTCGCTACCATCCATGGACTGTCGCGAGGTAGGGACGATCGGTCAGTCTTCCGTCGCGCGATCGACCGAACGTCCGGCTTTCTCGAGCGGCCCTTTCGGTGGATCGAGTGTGTCCTGCACCTTCTCCCCAAACGTCCGTTTGTGTTCCTTGCACGCGGTCAGACTCAAGCATGGCACCGAGACAGCCAGCATCATAATTAGAAACAAGCGCATTAGGTTCTCCTTCACTGCATGTGTACGTAAGACATTTCCGCGCGCGAAAGTTTCCCGCCATGGTCGATCCGGCCGTTCTTTCCGCGTCACGACAGCAGAGGTATCGCGCGGAGACGGGTCATCAGGTCGGTCATGATCCTGCGCAATGGCGCGAAGCCTCCATGACACTCCAGAGTGCGCTCGTTTATATAAAGACGCCGTGCAATCTCGATTTGCACAACATGTATCCCCGCGTTCGGCCTGCCGTAATGGCGTGTCACGTACCCGCCGGCATAGGGGATGTTGCGATGAACGCTGAGCCCGTGGCCGCGCAGCACGGCCTGTACGTGGTCAACGATAAGCCTGGAGCACGCTGTGCCGAATGCGTCGCCCAGCACGATGTCGGCTACGCGCTGGCCCTGCCGCGACGGCATGGAGTGCATGTCCAGAAGAAGACACCCGCCGGTTCGTCGCCGCGCCTGATCGATCAGGTCGCTAAGGGCGCGATGATAAGGCACCCAGCATGTCAGAATTCGCTGTTCGATCTCGGCAAAGCGCAGCTTGTCCCGGTATATGGGCTGGTCGATGGAGACAAGCCGCGCGATGGTCCCGAACCCCGATTTGGCCCGAGCGCTCGACGTGTTGCACCACGCGGGAACCGCATCGAGGATCATCTCGGGATCAATCTCCCAGGCCTCGCGATTCACGTCGCAAAACGCGCGGGGGAAGTTTGCGCTCAGCAGAGGAAGGCCAAGTGCGGGAGCCTCGCCGACAAGTTCGTCGACAAAGCAGTCCTCGCTGCGTCTGAGAGCTAATCGCGCAAGCCGTGAGGCCTTGAGAAAGGCGTCAGGGTAGTCCCGGCCCGAATGCGGTGACGCTACGATCAGAGGGGACGTGCTGTCGGCAAGACCGACGAGTGAGAAGGGAGTGGCAGGCCGGTCCACGAACGTTATCAAAGTCCCAGACAGTGAGGTAAGGCGTAGCCTCACCTTACACCTTTCGACGGAATCGACAGGTTCTTTGTACCGCGCCGGTCAGCCGCCGACCCGGGCGCCGCAATAACCGGCTCAGAAAAAACGACCCCCGAAATTTTTTTGCTCCACCTGCTTGCACTGCGCCGGGCACGCGGGTAGAAGCCGCCTTACGGACCGGATGGGCGCATAGCTCAGCGGTAGAGCACTACCTTGACATGGTAGGGGTCACAGGTTCAATCCCTGTTGCGCCCACCATCCGGTCCGTGAAAAATACCAGACAAATAAACAGAAATTTCGTAGTCAGGACTTGTTCTGCAAGCGGGCGTCAGCGCCTCGGGAAAGCCTGCGCGCGCCATAGCGGTCGGGGCCGATCGGTCAGATCGTCTCTCCACACGTGTCGTGATCGTCATCGTCTCGTGGCGGAAAGGTGATGACCATTGGCTGGCGTTGTCGCCACGTCCGCTCTTACAGACGCGGCTCTGACCTGAAGCGCATCTATGCGACACAAACCCCGTGGTAGAATTCGTCGGCCATCGGCTGGGCGAAGAGCGCGAACCAGGACACGGCTCACCGTATCAACACGGCGAGACACGCCGTCCGGTCGACGTCAGCGAACGCAGCGGCTTCAGACCGGCACGGCTCAGTATGCGCCCGGCGCTCCCCCATAGGATCCATAACCACCGCGGTAAGGTGTCGCTCCCATTGGCGGTTGCGGCGGCGGACCCATGGGCTGCACACCGGGTGGGCCGCCAGATTGCATACCCATCCCCGGCACCACGTTGCCGTAGGTCACCATGCAGGCGGCATAGGTGTTGTCATATTGCATCTGAATGCCGCCCTGAGCGCGCGTCGACGATGCCGCCGCCATGCCGCCCCCGACCAATGCGCCAGCGCCGGCACCGATGCCCGCCCCGGTTCCCGCGTAGGACCCACGCCACGGGCCACCATAGGCCGACCCGACCGCCGCACCCAGGCCTGCGCCGAGTGCCGTCGGGATCAGCGCTCCCAACACGGCGCGCCCATTCGCCCTGGCCGCCTGTCCATTTACCGCGCGGGTCGCCTGATATTTGCAGAACGTCGATTCCTGCGTGAACTGGGCAAACGCCTTACCCTGCGCGGGCACGACCGGAACCATCGGCCCTTGCGGCGTCTCCGCGCAGGCTGACAGCAACATGATGATTGGGAGGAGGGGGAGGGGGAGGGCACGTCGGATCATGGGCAATCGATTGCCGAGACGAAACCGAAAGGCAAGTGTCCGATCGTAATCGCCTGTATCGACGTGCCGTCACGCGGGATCGCGAGCACGCGGTGTGTTCGGCGGCGAACGCCGGAGCCCTCTAGGATCGCAAAAACTTCATCACAAAATGCATTTCCTTACGAAAAACGATCGACTCAGTCACATTGGATAGTTTTTATTAACTATCTGGTGCACTGTGCGCCGATTAACGAATGGCAAATCAGGGTGAGGGGCAGGGCCGCCGTATCAGCCGTCTGATGCGTCGCGCGATTGCAACCGAGACCCGAGCCGGTGGATGCAGGGTGGACATGAAACTAGAGGTTTGCGAGCGCCAGGTTTCTCTCCTGCTCGACTGTCTGAAACTGGGCGCGCTGGAATATGGCTCACTCGCCAGAATTGCCCGGCAAGGCAGCGGCGTCCCCGGATCAATGGTCGACGCCGGCAGGGACGCCCAGCACATTAATGGATACGAGCAAAAACAGTTGGAGGTGAAAGTGCTGATCGAGCGCTTGCGCGTGCTCAGCGCTTCCCCTCACGTGGTGTCGGACGACATCCAGTCCTGCAGCGCGGTTGTGCTGCCGTTTCCTGCGGCTCGGCCGCTGAACCCGGGAGATGAGGGGTGACGGGCCGACTTCGGTTCCCAATCCGGTGACGGGTATGTCGGCGGGACCAGCGGATAAGGATGCGCGTTCTCAAGCCCTGACGCTGCTGGACGCCTTCGGCAACGAGGCACCGGCAAGAGCGCGAGAGCGTATCAACGCGTTTCAGCAGACCGATGATTTCACGATGCTGCGGCACTGGTATCTGGTCGCCGCATATATCAAGGACCTCACAATCGAACGTCGTCGCGAACGTGACACCCGACCCTAAGCGCGTTTTCGCTCCGCAAGGGAACATCAGCCCGCAGAGAACGTGGCTATAGGCAAGGAGCCCTCGCTGAACCGGTCGTCCAGCCCGGGCCCCGGCGTCAGTAACCCATTCCCTCGGCCTCGACCCTCAGGCCGCTCGCGCCGACTCCCGACATACCCAAGGCCCCCGTGCCCATCGGTCCCATCCCATATCCACGGCCTCTACCGAGTCCGGCACCCGATCCGACCGACACCTCGCCGTGCGGCTTGCCATCACTGGCGCGTGATGACTGTGAGGCTTTCGGGTCGCCATACTGGGCATTCAGCAGCGCCGCACGTTCGTCGACCGGTCTTGGTGGTGGCGGGTGCGAACACGCGGCGACGGTAAGGGCCGACCCCACAGCCAGAAGCGTTAAACGCATGTCCGATTTCCCTCATCCTGATCCCGGCGTACGCGCCGGACGTCGACCTGAAAGCGAATTGCCCGCGTCCATGTGAACGACGGCCGCGCGTCACGCGGTATGATCACTATCCGGTTTCAAACGTACGATACATCTCAACTCGCCGCCGCGCTCGCACGCGACGACGGAGAACGGCCATGTGTGACCGCCGTGCGATGACAAGTCCCTCTCGCGTGACCCATGTCGGTAACCGCCGTTTGACGAAACCCGATGGTCGGGGCCACGGAAAGCCCCGCACTCGAGGCAATCGCGGAAGAATGTGCGACGACCAATTGACGAAGATCAATATGTCCACACGAGAAACAGCGTCTGCTCGTGCGCAGAGAACTGTGGAGGCCACCATGCCCGATCATATCGCCGCTACCGGGACGATGAACCGGTTCCAACCGCAACGTTGGCCCCAGCAACATGCAGCGCCTGCCGTGACCGGGCCGCTGCTGCCTGTGCCGTACGTCCCTGCAGGGACCGCGGCGTGCGGTCATCGGTCGGCAGACCCGGCGCGTGCTCTTCGACCGCGCATGTCTGGTGTCCTGCCGTGCGTTGTACATCGGCAAAATGCCCTGGACGTGATCTGAGGGTTCGCCCGGGCGTCACCGCCTGCCACGTCGCGCGGAACGGCGACTGTTAATGTTTCGGTCCAATGCGCGACTGACCGGTCTGGCGGCCGGATCCGACGTCCATGCCCGGACGTCGGATCCGACCCACAGGGTCACTCCCGAATGGAGCGGCCCCTCGTCGCCTTTACGAGCGAGGGTCAGGTGTCGCCGCGACCGGCCATGCGGCCTGCGCGAAGATCTGTCCGTAACCATGAACTTCAGTCACGAACGTCCGATCGCCTTCGAACGCGATCCGCACGGTCGGCGCCAGAGTGCCGCCGATGCGATAGACGGCAGGATTGTCAGGATCATTGTTCGCCGCCGGCACCGTATCGATGAACGACTGCACATACCCGTCCGGATCGACGAAATGGCTGTAGGTCTGATAGGGCGCACTCGACGGGTTGCCCAGTACAAGACCCGACGCGTTCAGTGGCCGATAGGGGCCGAACACACCTTTGTCCGACACGAAGCCATAGACACCGTCCGGCCCTTCGAGACCGCCGGTGTATGTGGAGTGATGGCTAATCGTAAACAGATAGGTCAGGCCATTTTTGAACACGACATGTGGACGCTCGGTCTGGTCGTTGACGCCAAGTGCGGTCACCAGCGGCGGTAGCATCGTCCACTTTGTGAAGTCGCCTGCGTGATAATCGCTGTCCAGTCGTGCAATGCCGATGGCTGCGGCACCGTACTGCGCGCCGGTGCCCACCTCAAAGCCCGGCGGAACCGGTCCCATCTCCGGGCCGGAAATGCTGAACGCGCCGCGCATACCAGCAACGTTTCCTTCAAACAGGCAATACAGCTTGCCATCGGCCGGATTGATAAACGGGTGCGGATCGCGGAAGTCCCAATAAGGATCTTCCTCGGCGTTCGCATAATTCACCCCGTCCGCCTGGAACATTTCGGTGGTGGCGTCAAAGCCCTCGAACCATACACCCTTGTCGTCGGCGTGAATCGTTCCCGTGCTGACGGAAATCACGGACTGGAAATCCGTCTCGTTCGCGCCCGCATACCCGCAGGAGGTGTAGAACATGTCCACCGTATTGGCACTCTCGTCACGCATGACTAGGCCGCCCGACCATTCCCAGGGACGCAGATCGGCCGTCTTTTGCAAAAGTCGTCCGCCCCAGGTCCATTCGACGCCATCTCTGGAATACCAGTATCCGATAAACGCCGAATTATTGCGATTGCGCCATTCGGAAACGATGTTCTGATTGGTCAGGTCCTGTTTTTCGACCGCGAGAGACCAGATGACGTGCCAGCCCTTGAACGTCACGGTCTGGCCGTGGATCGAACGCAGCGCGCCCGTGTCCCAGATCAGCACGGACTCGTCCATGGTCGGAAAGTCATAGGCGATGACAGGCATCGTCGTGGTTGCGTCGTCGGCATGCACCTTCAGCGCGTCGGCGATCCGCCAACGCGAGGTTGAAATAGCGTTCATGAATTTTCCATAAAAAAAGCCGCCCGGAAGGGCGGCTGGATCAAATACGTAACGACGTCATCTGCGTCATTACATCGCCTGATTACGTTGAGTTGCGCGCACTTTCAACCCAGAACAGGCGAATGACGCGCGGCATCAGTATCAGCCAATGCGTCTCGCCTGCTCCGGAAGCATGATGGGAATGCCGTCGTGAATCGGATAGGCAAGGCCTGCGGCTTCACTGACCAGTTCGCTGCGTTCACGGTCATAGATCAGCGGGCCCTTGGTCAGCGGGCATACCAAAAGAGCAAGCAGTTTGGGATCGAGTGGCGTGGAACCAGTCATAATACGAAACTCCGGCCCGAGATCTTACGCGGGCGCATCAAGCATGGTGTGAAGCGCCCGGACCCTGTCGTCGAGGGTCGGTGCTTCAAGAAGCGCCTGTTTTTCGAGTACGTCAAAGGGTGACATCATCGGCAGCGTCGTCAGCAACGACATATCGTCCATGTCGTCAATCAAAGACCACCGTGCACTCAGACCTCGTCGCGCAAAATAGCCGCGAAGAGCGTCCAGCAAACGTGCCCGGTCGAAACTGGGCACGTCCGGTTCCATAAGATCCCCGATGAACGACGACGAATCGATACGCGCGACACGATACCCGCATCGCAGCTTGTCCTCGCGCAGGATCCGAAAACGCGCGATGCCCGTCAGGGCAAGCGCATATGTCCCGTCCGCGCGCTCGGTGAACGAGGTGATCCTGCCCAGACAACCGATGGCGAACAGACCCGGCGACTCGCCGTCGGAGTCGTCTTCCTCACGGCTCGGCTGGACCATGCCGATCAGACGACTCGACGCCAGCGCGTCATCGACAAGCGCACGATAACGCGCCTCGAAGACGTTCAGCGGCAGTTTTCCGCGCGGTAGCAACAGCGCGCCGGGCAGCGGGAAAAGCCCCACCTCGGGCGGGATATCCGCCAAGGTGATGTCCTCAAGGCGCGGCACGCGGCGTCGGGGCGGTGTCAGGTCGGCACGTCCGGTCATGTCAGGAGAAAAGAATCGCGGAAAACTTGCGCCGTGCAGGCAGGGTCGCAGGCTCCGCGTTCCCCCACGCGTCGAAGAACTTCAACAACTGCACACGCGCGGCACCTTCGTTCCAGTCCCGGTCCTGCCTGATGATCGTCAGTAGAGCATCCGCCGCCTCCGCTCGCTTGCCCGCCGCGTTCAAGGCACTCGACAGTTGCAAGAGCGCATCACAATCGTTCGGGTCGGCCGCGATACGCGCCTGCAGACCGTCGATTTCAGACACGGCCTTACGGCCCTCCTGCTTCAACTCCAAGGCGGCACGAGCACCGGTGATCTGTACGTGCTGCACGATCTTCGGCGGTACGTCCGCCAGGGCCGCTTCCGCCTCCTCGTCCTGATCCAGTGCTATCAGCGCACGGATCAGGCCGCCCCAGGCATCCGGGCTTTCCGGTTCCAGCTCCAGCATCTGCCCATACAGCGCCGCCGCCGCGTTGCCGTCGCCCGCCTCGAGCGCCGTCTGAGCCTCGGACAGAAGGTCCTCGGCGGGCATCGCGCCACCCGCAGCCTTCAAAAGGGTGTCGATAAAGCGCCGCACGTCGCTCTCGGGAAGCGCGCCTTGAAACAGATCCACAATCTGGCCTTTCCAGAACGCCGCAACGACCGGAATCGACTGAAGAGGCAGTCCAAGCTGCATCAACTGACGAACCAGCCCCTCATTGCGTTCAATATCGACCTTGACCAGCTTCACCCGTCCGGCGGCCGCGGTCACGAGTTTTTCCAGAACCGGTGTCAACTGTCGGCAGGGACCGCACCATGCCGCCCAGAAGTCCACCAGCACAGGCACGGACTGACTGGCATCGAGCACATCTTCCATGAAGCTGTCCTGCGTCGCATCGACGATCGACGCGCTGCTGGAAGGGCGGGCAGGGGCGCCGGCGGAATCGGTGAAGGATGGTGCCGGAGGCTGTGGACGCTTCTGCCCGATGATGTAGTCCATGGTGATGGTGTCCCGTGTCTGTAGGTGTGATCGGCGTGGCGCGCAGCCCGGAGGGCATCACCATGCACCGACCGCACGATTGCTCAAAGATTGTTTCCCGCGCCGTGCCGCGCAAGATGGGGCGGTCGCGCGAGACGCCAGTGCACACGTAAAAAAAGCCGCGTTCGCCCTTGCGCGGCATCGCCGGTTCCCGTAAAGACCCGTCCCACGGAGTGCGGGCGTAGCTCAGGGGTAGAGCACAACCTTGCCAAGGTTGGGGTCGTGGGTTCGAATCCCATCGCCCGCTCCAGATCATCATACACTGCTAGGTCGACCGCCGCGAAACAACGCGTTGTGGGCGTGTCGCGCGCCGTGAGCCGAGACTCCCAGCCTTACGCCTTGTGCGACAGATTTATGAAATCATTCGCAAAAACGCTCTTGCGCGGCATCGTCGGTTCCCGTAAAGACCCGTCCTACGGAGTGCGGGCGTAGCTCAGGGGTAGAGCACAACCTTGCCAAGGTTGGGGTCGTGGGTTCGAATCCCATCGCCCGCTCCAGACATTTTTGAGACGATTTAAGTGCTGGAACGGCACGCCTGTTCCCGATCTGCGACTTTGGTCAATACGGACCGGCGGTTGCTGCTGTTCGGTGTGAGCGCTCTTCCACTATCGGGCGCACGATGCTCACCTCAACCCCACGCATATCAATGTGGTCCGCGGCCCTATCTTTCATCGCGATAGTGTTCGCCTGAAGGTCGGCCTTCAAAACCGTGCCTCTCTTCATGCTCCAAAGAATGGCACGTCGGCGCTCTGATCTTTGTGAAGGTTGTGTACGCGCCGGTACCGTCGGGCCGCGCGACGCTTCGCGTCTGATATCACCAGAGTGTACGAGTGCCCCTGTGTCAGTAGCCGGACCACGATGCTGGAACTCGCGGAGAAGGGCGGCCAGCCGAACTATTGCGCGGGGTGACGCAAACGGCGAGCGCCGACTGCTGCTGACCTGTGCAACTCGGCTCATACCCGCGATTTCAATAGACGATATCCCGACACGGTGGAGTGGTGGAGCTGAGGGGAATCGAACCCCTGACCTCCTCATTGCGAACGAGGCGCTCTCCCAACTGAGCTACAGCCCCGCCGTGCGGTGAGCGATACATAAAGCCGCCGGCCGACGTGTCAAGCCGATATTGTGCGATCACGGGCACGGAGGTAGGTTTCCCTCCCATTCTCAACGGGAAACCTCTCGTGTTGCTCTCGCTCATTCTGACACTGATCACGTTCTATAAGTGGATCGTCATCCTCTACTGCGTGTTCAGCTTTCTCTACGCCTTCGGGACACTCGACGGCCGTTCGCCGATCGTGTTCCAGATCGGTCGGTTCCTCGCGCGGATGACGGAGCCCGTGCTGACGCCGATCCGGAATATCCTGCCCCGATTCGGCAATGTCGACATCAGCCCCATCGTGCTTCTGTTGCTGATCCAGTATGTTGTCGTACCGCTGGTCGTCAGACTCTACATCTGGCTTGTAATCGGACCACGCGTCAGCTTCTGACGCCCTTTCATGCCACACAAGGAATGAGACCATGCCCGCATTCATCGTCTTCTGCCGCGAAGCGCTCAACGATCCCAAGGAGTTCGATCTCTACAGCAGCAAGGTCGGCGCAACGTTCGAAGGTCATCCCGTAACGCCGCTGGCGGTCTACGGGGAGCAGGAGGTGCTCGAGGGTGATCCGAACGACGGCACCGTCATCCTGCAGTTTCCAACCATGGAGGCCGCGCGAACCTGGTACAACAGCCCCGCCTATCAGGACGCGGTGCAGCATCGGTTCAAGGCGGCGAAATACAACGTGGTGCTCGTGCAGGGCGTGTGACACAGCATGCCCTTCAGGGTGTGTTAACCGCCTCGCCCCATCCTGAAGGGCATGAGCATTGCCCCAGTTGATACCCCGGCCCAGGACGTCCCGCATGCGCTGATCGCCGCGCGGGAGGCCCTTCTCGATGCTGTCGCGCAGGAACCGGGGGGCGCCGTGGCGGCGGCCCAGTCCCTCTACGTGCTGTGGGAACTGGACCTGATATGCAACCAGCCCGATCAGGCCCGGCGTCATCTGGACCGCGCGATCGACCTGTATCCGTTACAATTCAGCGGCGGTAAGGCCGTCTCATCCGACGTACGCCCGTCGGTCCTGTCTCTGGCCGCGCCGGGCGATCTTCAGGCCAATACGCCGCTCTCCCGCCTTCTTGAGCCTGACGTCGCGGTCCACACCCTGTGGATACGTCCCGATACGCCGGATCGGCTGGCCGACGTACGCACCATTATCGATGGTGCCGAGGCAGTGTGGATCAGCATCGCCGAATGCGCGACTCATCGCGACGCGCTGAGTCTGGCCGATCGCGTCGCGCGTCATCTGGGAAAGCCGGTCATCAACGACGGCGCGCGGATCGC
This sequence comes from Ameyamaea chiangmaiensis, assembly GCF_013376175.1. Classification (GTDB taxonomy): domain Bacteria; phylum Pseudomonadota; class Alphaproteobacteria; order Acetobacterales; family Acetobacteraceae; genus Ameyamaea; species Ameyamaea chiangmaiensis. The sequence goes on along the minus strand of NZ_JABXXR010000019.1, from coordinate 16,902 downwards.
CCGCCTGTCCCGGACGGGCAGCGCCCGTCTGCTCGCGGGTATCGATGGGCTGGTCGTGCCCACGACATGTTCGATCGCCGCCGATGCACGTCCCGCAGACTCGCTCTATCCGTGTCTCGTCCGCCCGTCCGACTCCCATGCAGGGCAGGGGCTGGCGCTGGTTCGATCTCACACGGAGTTCGACAGTCTGGTGTCGGACGGGTCCCTCGGGCCGCCGGGACCGCGACAGGCGACCCGGTTCGTCGATTGCCGGGGCGCGGACGGCTTGTTTCGAAAATATCGGATTGTCTTCGTCAATCGGCGACCATACCCGGTTCACCTCGCGATCCACGATGACTGGGCCATCTGGTACTACAATGCCGCGATGGACTGTCATCCCGACCGACGGCGCGAAGAGGCTGCGTTTCTCGGCGACATGCCGCAAACTCTTGGCCCGCAGGCCATGCGCGCCCTTGAACGCATCGCCGAACGTGTCGGCCTCGACTATTTTGGTCTGGATTTCGGGCGTATCGCCGATGGCCGGCTGGCGCTGTTCGAGGTCGAGACCGGGATGCTGGTTCATGACCACGATTCGCCCGCCGTCTATCCCTACAAGTCCCCGGCTATCAGGCGCATTCGCGACGCCGTATCGACCCTCGTCGCCGCACGCTCTGCCAAAAGCGGGTCGGCGAAAGGCCGCGCTCTCGACGACGGTTGAATTCGGGGACATGACGCTGTCATGCTCGCCGGGCAACCGCCATCGGAGCGCGTTCCGGGTGGTCCCAGGGAGTGTAAGATATGAAGACAGTTCTAAAGATGATGGCGGCCGCATTGTCGCTCAGCGTCGTGCTGGCAGGTGCCGCTCCCGTCTCCGCGGCCACGCCGTGCCGGGATGCCAAGGGCAAGTTCATCAAGTGTCCCAAGCCAGCCCCCTGCCGTGATGCAAAGGGCAGGTTCACAAAGTGCGATGCCGGCGCGCCGTCCTGAGCGCAGCGCGTGAAGGGGTGCTATGGCACCCCTTTCCCATGTACCGCACCACACGGCTCCGGCCTGACGTGCGCCGAAGTCACAGTGACAAAAAATTGGCCGCGGCAAAAAAAATTCGGTTGACGACGGAAGAGCGCGGGCTGCTCCACACGCAGTGCTCTTGACGTCATCCCCTCGATATCTGGTAGGTTCTGGCACTCAAACAACGATATATAGTGTCTTCTTTGCTGGCCGCGTCTTCAGCGTGTCAGGCCACCGTCAGACACGGAGAACGCGGATGAGTTTCATCGAAAACACGATCGAGATGACTGAGGCGCCTTCTCATGTGGCCGGTCCGGTCGATGGCCTGACCGAAGAGCAGGCCAATCACGGTACGGCCGACATGTTTGACGATGTCGTGCAGCTCCCCGGCCATCATCCCGTTCGAGTCACGCGCAGCCGCGACGCGCTTCTGACCGATTTCGGCCGGGCGACGCTGGATAACCGGTACCTGTTGCCCGGGGAAAGCTATCAGGACCTGTTCGGGCGCGTTGCATCCTACTATGGCGCCGATCCAGCGCACGCCCAGCGTCTCTACGACTATATCTCGCGCCACTGGTTCATGCCGGCAACGCCGGTGCTGTCCAACGGCGGCACGACGCGCGGACTGCCGATTTCCTGCTTCCTCAATGAAGCCGATGACTCCCTTCAGGGTATCGTCGGCCTGTGGAACGAAAACGTCTGGCTGGCGTCCAAGGGGGGCGGAATCGGGTCCTACTGGGGCAATCTGCGTTCCATCGGCGAAAATGTCGGACGCAACGGCAAGACATCCGGTGTCATCCCGTTCATCCGCGTGATGGACAGCCTGACGCTGGCCATCAGCCAGGGGTCCCTCCGTCGCGGGTCCGCGGCCGTCTATCTGCCCGTCTGGCACCCCGAGGTCGAGGAGTTCGTCGAAATGCGCCGCCCGACCGGCGGCGATCCGAATCGCAAGGCGCTGAACCTTCACCATGGCGTCCTGATCTCCGATGCGTTCATGCGGGCCGTCGCCGAGGACGCGGAGTGGGCGCTGCTTTCGCCCAAGGATGGCTCGCACATCCGCAAGGTGTCGGCACGCTCCTTGTGGATTCGTATCCTGACGGCCCGCATGGAGCAGGGCGAGCCCTACATCATCTATTCCGACCACGTGAACAACGCGCGTCCCGACCATCACAAGCTGGCGGGGCTCGAGGTCAAGACGTCCAACCTGTGCGCGGAAATCACCCTGCCGACCGGGATCGATCATCACGGGCGCCAGCGCACGGCGGTCTGCTGCCTGTCTTCGCTTAATCTCGAAACCTGGGACGAGTGGAAGGATGATCCGCAGTTTATCGAGGACGTGATGCTCTTCCTCGATAACGTGCTGCAGGATTTCATCGACCGCGCCCCAGACGACATGGAGCGCGCGAAATACGCGGCCGCACGCGAACGCTCCGTCGGGCTCGGCGTGATGGGGTTCCACAGCTTTCTGCAGGCACGAGACATTCCGTTTGAAAGCGTGATCGCCAAAGTCTGGAACCGCCGGATCTTCAAACATATCCGCGAACAGGCCAATGCCGCGTCACGCACGCTGGCCGACCTGCGCGGGCCGTGCCCAGATGCGGCGGAATACGGCGTGCATGAGCGCTTTTCCAATAAGCTCGCCATCGCGCCCACCGCGTCAATCTCGATCATCGCGGGTAACGCCAGCCCGGGTATCGAGCCGATTTCCGCGAATGTTTTCCTTCAGAAGACGCTCTCCGGATCGTTTACCGTCCGAAACCGTCATCTGCAGAAGCTTCTGGCCACCAAGGGGCAGGACAATGACGAGGTTTGGTCCTCGATCACCCTGAATAAGGGCAGCGTCCAACACCTGGAATTCCTAAGCCAGCAGGAGAAGGACGTGTTCAAGACCGCGTTCGAGCTCGACCAGCGCTGGGTTGTCGAACACGCCGCCGATCGGGCGCCGTTCATCTGCCAGGCGCAGTCGATCAACCTGTTCCTGCCGGCTGACGTGCACAAACGCGACTTGCACCAGATCCACTATATGGCGTGGAAACGGGGCGTGAAATCGCTCTATTACTGCCGTTCCCTGTCGATCCAGCGCGCCGATGCCGTCTCGACCCTCGCCATCAAAAGCGACGTCATGGACGAAACCAACGATGGACCGATGCCTATTGTAGCCGACAAGCCGGCGTCATCCGGCACAACCTACGATGAGTGCCTGGCCTGTCAGTGATCTCTTGGGGCCGCGTCCGCCACGCAGCCTCGTCCACGGACTAAAACACGCGCTCCGGTTCGGAGCCGTCCGATAATTCCGCGCCTCCTGGGGCGCGGCTTTCGACGTCAAACCCAGTTTTTTTGGAGCCCGCCATGAGCGATGCCCCCCGTCCAAGCGATATCGCTGCCCAGGCCCTCAACGCCGAGCACAACCTTCTGACGTCCAATCCGGTCTACAAGCCGTTCCGCTACCCCTGGGCCTACGACGCGTGGCTGACCCAGCAGCGCGTACACTGGCTGCCCGAAGAAGTGCCGCTGGCCGACGACGTCAAGGACTGGCACCGAAGCCTGACGCCAGGTGAGCAGCATCTGGTGACCCAGATCTTCCGCTTCTTCACCCAGTCGGATGTCGAAGTGAACAACTGTTATATGAAGCACTACAGTCAGGTCTTCAAACCGACGGAAGTGCTGATGATGCTGTCGGCGTTTTCCAATATCGAGACCATCCATATCGCCGCCTACAGCCATCTGCTCGACACGATCGGCATGCCCGAGGCGGAGTATTCGGCCTTCCTCAAATACAAGGAGATGAAGGACAAATACGACTACATGCAGGCTTTCTCGGTCGACAACAAACACGAGATCGCCAAGACGCTGGCCGCTTTCGGCGCCTTTACCGAAGGCCTTCAGTTGTTCGCGTCCTTCGCGATCCTCCTGAACTTCCCCCGCTTCAACAAGCTGAAGGGCATGGGGCAGATCGTGTCATGGTCGGTGCGTGACGAAACTCTGCACTGCCTGTCGATCATCCGTCTGTTCCGTGTCTTCGTGCGTGAAAATCCCGAGATCTGGACCGATCGGCTGCGCAACGAAATCACCGAGGCCTGCTCCATCATCGTCGAACACGAGGACGCGTTTATCGATCTGGCTTTCGAAATGGGCGCCGTCGAAGGCCTCGATGCCGACCAGGTGAAATCCTACATCCGCTTTATCGCCGATCGCCGTCTGACCCAGCTAGGCCTCGACCCGCTTTTTAACACGACGAACAACCCGCTGCCGTGGCTTGATGAAATGCTCAACGCCGTGGAGCATGCCAATTTCTTCGAAAACCGCTCGACGGAATACAGCCGCGCCTCGACCGCGGGCACCTGGGAAGAAGCCTTCGAGGAAAGCGTCTTCCAGTAACGTCGATCTGGCGCGCCCTCCTCAAAACAGGAGCGGTGCGCCGTCGCGCAGGATGGCCTCCACAGCGGAGGTGAAACTTCCGTCCGTACAATGCAGGACAAGCCCGGACAGCAGCTGGCAGTCGCCGCGTCCGTCCTTGCGCCCACGCACAAGAACAAGGCGCGCGGCCTGACCGTCGCGCGGCCACAGCGGCATCAGCGTGACGCTGCCGATATGGGCCTGTCCGAACGCGATGATCGCCTGGTCGACGCAGGCCGCGGGCACGGCCAGCGTCAGCGTTCCCTTCGCGCGCAGCAGGCGACCCATCGCCCCCACCCAGTTTCGGATATCATTGCCGGCCACCTGGGTACGTGCCAGCTGGCGTCGCGCTTCGGGCGGCACGCTAGAACCCGCCCGATGCCAGGGAGGATTGGCGAAGGCATGGTCCACGCGGCCGGACGGTAGACTCGCCAGATCCGCCAGTGCCGGATCGCGCACGTCGGCACACACAAGCCTCAACCCGCGGAACGGATTGGCTGTCAGATTGGCACGTGCCAACGACGCCGTGGCCGGGTCATACTCCACTCCCACGCCCATTACACCGGGAACACGCCAGCCCAGACACAAAAGGCCAGCCGCCGCCCCACATCCGGCTTCGAGAACCGTCTCCCCGACCCGGGCCGGAACGGACGCGGCCAGCAGCACCGGCTCGATACCCGTGCGATGCCCATGGGCGAACTGTGCGTAGCGCACACGGCCGTTCAGCAGGGTGCCTGACGTGCAGGGTGGCCCCGATTCGTCGCCGGACAGAGACTGGCAGGACGGGGAAGGGATCGGTGACCGCTCGGTCATGGAGAGGCTGCCGTGTACCAGATCACGGCCCGGGGCGGCTTGACCGTCCATCCGGCCCCGCTCATATGGTCATGCAAGCGTGCGCCATGGAACCGGGAGAACATCGTTGGGTATTGCCGTCAGCATGTCCGATCGCGGCATAACGCCGGGGGAAGGGCAGGACCACCGCTCGACGTCGGTCCCGGTTGTGGAAGGCGAAAGCGCTCTGCACGCCTTGTCCGACTATCTGCACGACGACATGCAGGCATGCAACCGCGCGATCGTCGAACGGATGGACAGCCCGGTACCGTTGATCCCGCAGCTTGCCGCGCACCTCGTGGCCGCCGGAGGCAAGCGCCTGCGACCGCTGCTGACGCTGGCTGCGGCACGCCTGTGCGGCTATCCCTCTGATGCCGATCACCAGCGTCATGTCGGGCTGGCCGCGTGTGTGGAGTTCATCCACACCGCGACTCTGCTGCATGACGACGTTGTCGACGAAAGCCAGCTTCGGCGCGGTCTGGCCAGCGCCAATGCGGTGTTTGGAAACAAGGCCTCCGTTCTGGTCGGTGACTTCCTGTTCGCGCGCTCGTTCCAGTTGATGACGGCCGATGGCTCGCTGAAAGTGATGGCGATCCTGTCGTCCGCCTCGGCGACGATCGCCGAAGGGGAGGTGCTGCAGATGGCGACGCAGAACGACCTCTCGACATCGGTCGCGCAATATCTCGATGTCATTCACGGCAAGACGGCCGCCCTGTTCGCGGCGGCCTGTCGCGTCGGTGCCGTCGTGGCCGATCGTCCGGACGCCGAAGAGGAGGCCCTGGGTAACTTCGGCACTAATCTCGGCATGGCTTTTCAGCTGGTCGACGACGCCCTGGACTACGCCGCCGATCAGGCGACGCTCGGTAAGACGGTTGGCGACGACTTCCGCGAAGGCAAGATCACGCTGCCGGTGCTGACCGCCTTTGCCGCGGGTTCGGAAGAAGACCGGACGTTCTGGCGGCGGGTGATCGAGGACAATCAGCAAACCGAGGCGGATCTCGACCACGCCTTCGCGCTGATCCGGGACACGGACGCGATCGCCATCACATTGGCGCGTGCCACTGAATATGCCGACGCCGCCAAGGCAGCGCTGTCGATCTTCCCCCCCAGTCGGCTGCGGGACATCCTTCTCGAAACCGCGTCCTACACGGTCAGCCGCGCGCGCTGACCGCCGGGGGGTGGACGTCATCAAACTGACGGATCGCGGCATACCCGAATACGTCGAGGGCTCCGATCAGGCGATCGCCGTCGGCGGGCAACGCGGTAAAATATGCCTCGTCCCGCCGGACGTCGGGCTGGGGCGTTTCGGGCAATGAGGCAAGGCACAGTGCGGCCTGTCGAGCAACGGCCCCCGCCGGGTCGAGCCATGTGACTCCGGGCGGTGAAGCCGCCCTGATCTGGTCGAGTACGAAGGTGTAGTGCGTGCACCCGATTCCGACCACGTCGATGGCGTTGCCGCCGTCCTGCCGGAAAAGCGGTGCGACCTCATCGGCAATCGCGGCCTGATCCACCGGAAGTCCGCGAAACGCCTGTTCCGCCAGACCCGCCAGACCTGGGGCACCATGCGCGATCAGCGCACAGTCAGGGGCATAGGTCTCGCGGAGCATAGTCACATAGGGACGACGAACCGTCGCCCGGGTCGCCAGAAGTCCCAGTGTGCGCGTGCGGCTCAGTCGGGCAGCCCACCGGATCGGCGGAACACAACCTACAAATGGCACGGGAATGCGCGCCCGTAATGCATCGAGCGCGAGGGTGCTGGCCGTGTTGCAGGCGATCACGACGATCTCCGGCCGCAGCCCACGAACGGCATCGTCGATCAGGGTCACGATCCGGTCGATCAGGGGCGCGTCGGGTTGCTCCCCATAGGGAAATAGCGCGGTGTCGGCCAGATAGTCGATCCGCGTTCCCGACGGCAGCGCCGATCGCAGGCAGCGCTGAATCCCCAGCCCCCCGATCCCCGAATCGAACACCAGGACCCGGCGCGCCGGCGTATCGGATGACGTCAGGGGAGGGCGGGACGAAGCAGGCATGCGTGACGGGAACTCTGGCGGCGTTCAGGCGTCCTTGTCTCGCTTGGCCTTGAGCGCCTCGGCTTCCTCCGCGCTTGCGACGCCACCGTGACGGGCGGACCAGCCGCAGGGATCTTCGAGAAAGCGGCGAACCTCCGAGGCAGCATGTTCGGAGAAATAGGGTTGGCCGGCACAGGCTTCCAGCACATCCCACCAGGTGCACAGCGCGTGAAGGGAAATTCCCATATCCGCCAGCGTCCGGTGCGCGCCCGGGAACACGCCGTAGAAGAACACCACGAACGTATGGTCGACGATGGCGCCCGCGTCGCGCAAGGCCTGTGCGAATCGGACTTTGGATGCGCCGTCGGTCGTCAGGTCCTCGACCAGCAACGTGCGCATGCCCTCCGGCACATCGCCCTCGATCTGGGCATTGCGTCCAAAACCCTTGGGCTTCTTGCGGACATACGCCATGGGGGCGAGCATGCGGTCCGCGATCCACGCCGCGAACGGAATACCGGCGGTCTCCCCGCCGACAACGGCGTCGATACTTTCGTACCCGACATGGCGACCGATCTTCTCCACCCCCAGCTCGACGATCTTGCGGCGGGCGCGCGGGAAGAAAATGATTCGACGACAATCGATGTAGACAGGGGACTTCCACCCCGAAGTCAGAGTATAAGGATCCTCGGGCCGGAAATTGACGGCCTTGATCTCCAGAAGGAGCTTGGCGGTCGTGATGGCGGCATCACGGTCCCACTGAGTAATTTCGGGGGCGATCAGGGCGCCGGAGGGTCCGTTCATAGGCTGACATTCCTGTCTGACAAACGTTGCGTGAGGTTGTCGAGGCTTAGCTGCTGATGGCTGGAAAATCCATTCCTGACATACCCCAATCGAGCCGGGGAGGCACATTCGGACACGCGATGCCGCGTGTTTTCGATACGGCGTCCCCGAGCGAGACACCGGTGTGGGTGCTTGAGAACCTGGCAAGCGGTCAGGCCGGCCCCGCACTCTCGCTCGCACGGCGTTTCGGGCACTCCTTCCGGCGGATTCGTCAGGCTATCCATCTGGCGGCGGCGGAGGACGAAGCCCGCGCCAATGGCCAACGCCCGGCGCTGGTCGTCAGCTCGGGTTTCGGCGGGGGAATGCGCGCACTGAGCCTTCGGGCCCGTTACGGATGCCGCCTCGTACACTGCGCCCGCGCGGGCGGCAGCCTGCCGGCCGCCTCATTCGGCTATCCGTTCGATGTTCTGGTCGTGCCGCAGGAAGGCAAATACTCGGCCCGTGTCCTCGGCACGCTCGGCCCGATGAGCCCTGTGTCGCCCATTCTGATCGCCCAGGCGCGCGAACTGTGGCTCGAACGCCTCGCCCATCTCCCCAAACCCCGGGTCACGCTGCTGTTCGGCGGCGGCCCACTGGCAATGGGATCCGTCGAGATCGAAGCCCGCCTGAGTCAGATCGTCTCCCTCGTGCGGGAGCGAAAGGGGTCTGTACTTGCGTGCGTGCTGCCCGGTGCCGATCCGGCCAGCGTACGGCTGTTGAATGCCTCTCTGGCCCACTGCATGCATCTGATCTGGCGGCATGGCGAGCCGGACGAAAATCCGATGCTCGGCTTCATGGGGTGCTCGGATGTCGTCGTCACGATGGCCGTCTCGGCACAGACAATGCTGGAAGCCGCAGCCGCCGACATGCCGGTGTTCGCCGCGGAGTCCGAGGCAACGCTGCTTCGCCGTCCGATCGCCCGTTGCCTGATCAGCAGCGATTTTGTGCGGCCACTCGCGGGCACTTTTTCGCCGTGGTGCCGCACACCACTGGACGAAGCCGGTCGCATATCCAGTGAAATCAAGCGCCTGATGCCGCTCTGACAAGCGTTCACGTATAGATTACGGTCGTTTATGCGCAAGATCGCAGGGCACCCCCGCGTAAACGGCCTTGCGTGTGACGTGCCCGATTTGTAATATGAGGAAATTGCAAATCATTTGCAACAAGAGGATTCGGCACTTGGCCCTTGCAACACCCCGCATCACCCGCAAATGCGAACGCGCTGTCGTCACGGCCTATCGCGAATTGCGCGACGTGGGAACGCCTGACATCCAGGCGTTTGGTGCCTGTACGACGCTGTATCGTATTCATCACCCCGAAGCGTCGATGAATGAGGCCCGCCGTCTGGTGTCCGAGTGGATCGACCACCATGTCGTACGCGAGGCCGACGGCCCGACGCCCGGATGTGAATGCCCCTGATCGCGGGTCAGACCCCGTAACACGCGAGGCGCGGGACCTTGGTCCGGCGCCTTTTTTGTGCCGATCGTCCTGCGCCCGTACCGCGCCTGCGACGTGAAACGCCCGTCATATATGAAATCCCCCTCGCTCGGACGGGCGAGGGGGGCGAACCGCAACCAGCCTCAGAGGCTGGCGGGAATGTCGCGTCGCGGTGAACCGGTGTAGAGCTGGCGGGGGCGGCCGATCCGCTGTCCGGGCTCCTCGATCATCTCTTTCCACTGAGAAATCCAGCCAGTGGTTCGTGCCACAGCAAACAGGACGGTGAACATGGAGGTCGGGATTCCCATCGCCTTGAGGATGATCCCGGAATAGAAATCCACGTTCGGGTAGAGCTTGCGCTTGACGAAATATTCGTCTTCCACCGCGATCCGTTCCAGTTCCACGGCGAGGTCGAGCAGCGGATCGTCCTTGATGCCAAGTTCGTTGAGAACCTCGTGACACGTGGCCTGCATGATCTTCGCCCTTGGGTCGAAGTTCTTGTAAACACGATGACCGAAGCCCATCAGCCGCACGCCGGAGTTCTTGTCCTTCACTTTTTCAATGAAGGCCGGAATATTGTCCCGGTGACCGATCTCAGCCAGCATCTTCAGGACTGCCTCGTTGGCCCCGCCATGCGCCGGCCCCCAGAGCGCGGCGATACCTGCGGCGATACAGGCAAACGGGTTGGCCCCGGTCGATCCGGCGAGACGCACCGTGGACGTCGACGCGTTCTGCTCGTGGTCTGCGTGCAGGATCAGGATGCGGTCCATCGCCCGCGCCAGCACCGGATTGACGACATAGGGCTCGCTCGGCTTGGCGAACATCATCGACAGGAAATTTTCGGCATAGGTCAGATCGTTACGCGGATATACGAACGGCTCGCCCACCGTGTATTTATAGGCCCATGCCGCAATGGTCGGGATCTTGGCGATCAGGCGCAGGGCCGACAGCTCGCGCGAGGCTTCGTTCGAGATGTCGATGCCGTCATGATAGAACGCCGACAGGCCGCCGACCGTGCCGCACATGATTGCCATCGGATGGGCATCACGGCGAAAGCCGTTGAAGAAGTTGCGGATCTGTTCGTGCAGCAGGGTGTGTGATTTGATCACCTGCTCGAACTCGGCGCTTTTCGCCTTGTCGGGGAGTTCTCCGTAAAGAAGCAGGTAGGCCACCTCGGGGAAGGTCGCGCGCTCCGCGAGTTGCTCGATCGGATAGCCGCGATGAAGAAGAACGCCCTTTTCGCCGTCGATGAAGGTGATCTTGCTCTCGCAGGCGGCCGTTTCCCCGTAGCCGGGGTCAAACGTGAAAACATCCAGATCGGCCGCGATGCGCCGAATGTCCAGCACGTCCTGGCCCAGTGTCCCGGTAAGAAGCGGGAACTCCGCCGTCTTTTCGCCGAGTGTTACTTTCGCCGACACACCTGTCGTGCTCATGAGCGGTTCCCCTCCTGTTTCCCGGCGCCAGGCAGCCGGGCGATTGTCATTATTCGACAATTTCTGCTTCCCATCCGCCGAGAGGCGGCGCACGCGGCGCGCCCCATATCGGCGGTCGGATTAAGGAGACGATAGGTTTTAATCCGCTACCAGCGCAACCGCGTGCGCAACGGTTTTGCCCTGCGCAAGAGGGACGCTGATCCGCGTTGGCGCAGGGTCAAAAAACCGCGAGCAACTGCGCTTTCGAACGCTCGATATCCGACCAGTCACCGGGGATCGAAAATACGGCCAGCGTGGCAGGCGGATAAGCCCGCACCGCCGCCTCCGCCGCAAGCGCGTCCGCGCTGCGCAGGGCCAGACCGAGCGCAAAGGAGTGAATGGACGGATTGTGGCCGATCAGCAGCACCGGTCCCATCACGTCTTCACGAGCGGCCAGTTCGCGGGCCAGAGCGTCATCGTGCGCGTTGTAGAGCGCGGGTGGAAACGCCACGGGAACCGATGATGGCAGGTCCAGCCCGGCGAGGGTCTCGCGGGTGCGCCGCGCGGGACTGCACAGCACGAGCGTCGGTAGAATATGCTGGCGCGCGATCCAGGCCCCGACGGCCCGTGCCTGTTCGACGCCCCCGAGCGTAAGCGGACGATCCGCATCCTGTTCGCCCGGACGCGCATCCCGCGCCGTGGCGTGACGCAGAAGCAGCAGTCGCGCATCTGAAACCTCGCCCGTGCCGACCGCTGTCACGAGGCCAGGGCCCCGTCGGCGGACTGGCCACGCGCGATGGCCTCGTGATGACGGATAACCTCACGGATGATGAACGCCAGAAACTTCTCGGCGAAATCGGGGTCCAGACGCGCCGACACCGCCAGCGCGCGCAGACGCTCGATCTGCTGCGCCTCGCGCGTGGGGTCGGCGGCGGGAAGGGAAAAACGCGCCTTCAGCGCACCGACATCTTGCGTGTGACGAAACCGCTCGGCCAGCATGTGAATCAGCGCCGCATCGATATTGTCGATGCTCTGCCGCAGACGCAGCAGTTCCGCCTGCGCATCGGCGTGGGGGGCCGGGGAAGGGGGCGTATCCGTCATCGGGTCTCCATCATGTCAGGCGGTCGGATGGCGCCTTGTGTGCGACAATCCTGCCTCGCGCGCCAGAGGGAACACGTCGGACACAGGCGGTTTTGCCGATGGCGTATCGTCGTGACGCCTCAGACGTCGTCGGGCAGGTCGATCCACGCCAGATGGCCGCCCTTTCCCGCACCGAGGTCGGTGAACACCGCCGTTCCGCCCGCCCGACCGGTCCGCACCCACGGACGCCCGTCGGTCGAACGCCGGTCGTGTCCACAATACACCGTAAAGCCGGGTGGAATATGGTCGATCCAATTCAGCCGCCGCTCCGGATAGCCGTCTTTCTGCATGCGGCCGGTCGTCTCGCCAAACAACGCGCGCGACAGAAGCGGTGTCACGGCGCCCAGACCCGGCGGTGCGGGCTGCTGAAGCATCTGAGTATGAAAACCGCCATGGACGAACACGCGCCGCCCCAGCACGATCCAAGGCGGTGCCCGGTTGATCTCGAACAGCGCGCGATCGCGGATATCATCGTTCTCGGGGTCGAACAGTGCCCGAACCGTATGTTCCAGCGGGGGATCGCGCCTTATCTTCCGTCCCGAGAGGGCGCGCGCAAGCTTACGGTCATGATTGCCCAGGACAAACAGCCCCCGACGCTCGTCGATCAGCCGGGTCATCAGACGCAGGGCGCCGGGGGAGTCGGGCCCGTGGTCGACGAGGTCGCCAAGCTGGATGACGAATCGGTCGGTCGCAACGGCATGGCGAAATGCGTCGACATCCCCATGCACATCGCCCACGACGCGAATGCGACGCCCGCCGACCAGATCGGACAGCGACACCGTGTCCATCGTCGCAACCGTTACGGGATCGACGGAAAGGGGCACATCGTGATGAATGGAGTCCTCGCTGAGTGATCGGTCATGCAATGTCTGCGGGAGGCAATTTCTTATTGATTACGCGGCTCTTACGGATTCTGAAAGTCCGCTGATCAGATGGTGTCGCCGCGACGGAATGACAAGCGCGCCGGGCTCATCTGCGTGTAGCGCAGTCGGGTCACAGGCATTTGTCGTGACGGGCCGTGACCCGCGCGCACAGATCACACAAGACGGAGGCACGTCCACGTGCACCTGATCGTGGCAGAAGAAAATTTACGGACGGGGAATATTCATGATCGACCACAGTCGTATCCGGAGCGCCGCACTGCGCACGCGTGTCTGCACCGCGGACGAAGCGGCGTCACTTATCGAGCCGGGTAACGTCGTCGGCACCAGCGGTTTTACCGGGTCGGGTTACCCGAAAGCCGTGCCGGAGGCGCTGGCCGCACGGATCTCCGACGCGCACGCGCAGGGTAATCCGTTTAAGGTCAGCCTGTTGACCGGCGCTTCGACAGGACCTGAGCTTGACGGTGCCCTGGCGCAGGTCGACGGCGTCTCGTTCCGCTCGCCATTCAACACCGATGCGACGATGCGGGCGAACATCAACAGCGCCAAGACCGACTATCTCGACATGCATCTCGGCCATCTCGGGCCACAGGTGTGGCAGGGGTATTACGGCGACATGGATGTCGCGGTGGTCGAGGCGACGGCGATCCGCGAAGACGGAACGGTCGTCCCGAGTTCATCGGTCGGCAATAGCAAGGTCTGGGTCGAACAGGCCCGCAAGGTCATCATCGAGGTCAACAGCTGGCAGTCGCCGGACCTCGAAGGTATGCACGACATCTGGTACGGCACGGCGCTGCCGCCCCACCGCCAGCCCATCCCCTGCACCCGCCCCGATGACCGCTTCGGCGACACCGCGTTGCGGATCGACCCCGACAAGATCGTGGCGGTGGTCGAGCATCACGGCCCGGACCGCAACGCGCCGTTTTCCCCCCCCGATGCCACGGCGGAGGCGATCGCCGGCTACATCATCGACTTCCTCAGCCACGAAGTGAAAAGGGGTCGCCTGCCGCCGTCGCTGCTGCCGCTTCAGTCCGGCGTGGGGAACGTCGCCAACGCCGTGCTCGGTGGCCTGGAAAACAGCCCGTTCGACAATCTCACGGCCTATACCGAGGTCATCCAAGACGGGATGCTCGGAATGCTCAAGACCGGCAAGATGCGGGTCGCCTCCGCTACCGCGTTCTCGCTGAGCCCGGAAGCGGCCGAAGAGATCAACGACAACATGAAGTTCTATTCGGACAAGATCATTCTGCGTCCGCAGGACATCAGCAACCATCCCGAAGTCATCCGTCGCCTGGGCTGCATCGGCATGAACGGACTGATCGAGGCCGACATCTATGGCAACGTGAACTCCACGCACGTCATGGGTTCACGGATGCAGAACGGCATCGGCGGTTCGGGCGATTTCACGCGCAACGCCTATATCTCGATGTTCATGACCCCATCGACGGCCAAGGGCGGCAAGATATCGGCCATCGTGCCGATGTGTTCCCACGTCGATCACATCACGCAGGACGTGCAGGTCGTGGTGACCGAACAGGGGCTGGCCGATCTGCGCGGGCTCGCGCCGCGACACCGCGCGGAACTGATCATCGAGAAATGCGCGCATCCGACCTATCGCCCGATGCTGCTGGAATACTACCGTGCCGCGCGGGACCACTCGTTCGGCCAGCACGCGCCCCATCTGCTGGATCGTGCCCTGTCGTGGCATCAGCGCTTTGTCGAAACCGGCAGCATGCTGCCGGCCTGAGGCACCGAAACGGGGAGGCCTTCGGGCCTCCTCACACCGGCCGGGGCGGGATCTCTGTCCTGCCTCGGCCGGATGCCGTCAGCGGGCGGTCGCCTCGTCGGTGACCAGAATATCGATGGGCTGGGCGTTGAGTTCGTGACGATCGTCCGATGTCAGGCCGACGCTGCTGGCGATCACGACCGCCGCATCATGGTGGGCCTGAGCGAACAAATGACGATCCGTCGCGTTCTGCACATACAACGCGTAGGGATGCCCGTGCGCCATCGCATGCGCACGGTGGATATCCTTGATAGACCGCACCGGCATCGCGACCATGACATGCGGGTCGGCGCTGAACGCGGCCTGCGCACCCATCGGATCAGGCTCATTGATGATGACGCGCTCGGCCATGCGGGCATGCCGGACCAAAGAGGCGACAAGTGCTGGCTCTATGTCGTGGACATTGAGCATTAGCAGCATGCTCGGTGTCGCGCGGGCCCAACTCAGCACTTCAGTCAGTCGACGCATGCCACCGGTTCGGGTCGACAGGCCGGCGACCATGACATGGCCGTCGGGTGCCTGGACCAGATCCAGAACCGTCATGTCCGGCCCGAGTGGCGAAAGAGGGGCATCGAGCCAAGCGGCAAGATGCACGTCGCAGACGATCCGGCTGTGCTGGATACGCGCCAGAACCGTGTCGGCATGCGTCTCGTGCCAGAAGAGAGCGCCGGTCCCCGCCAGAACGGCACCGACGCAGATCGCGGCGCGCCGCATGCAACGATGCATCGCCCGGCGGTGAAGTACGGGACACGTGCCGACAGTGTCAGGTGAGGACATCAGAGGTCTCGAGACGGGCATGGCCGGCCAGTTCAGCGGCAACCCCGAGGTCTACAGATAGAACGCGGCTCACGCCCCGTTCCTGCATTGTCACGCCGTAAAGCCGATCCATGTGCGCCATAGTCAATTGATGGTGGGTCACAACCAGAAACCGCGTCCCCGCCTCGGCCACCATATCCCCGAGCAATGAGCAGAAACGCCCTACGTTCGCGTCGTCCAGCGGCGCGTCGACCTCGTCCAATACGCAGACGGGGGCCGGATTGCAACGAAATACGGCAAAAATGAGCGACAGCGCGGTCAGCGCCTGTTCGCCACCCGACAGAAGCGACAGGGTGGCGAGCTTCTTGCCCGGGGGCTGGGCGTAAATCTCCAGACCGGCCATCAGCGGATCGTCGTCGCCAACCATGGCCAGATGCGCCTTGCCGCCACCGAACATGCGCGAAAAAAGCGCCTGGAAATGGCGATCGATCTCGGTGAACACGGCCATCAGCCGCTCCCGCCCTTCGCGGTTCAGGGCACCGATCGACCCGCGCAGCTTCGCGATCGCGCTTTCCAGGTCGCCGCGCTCGCGCACGATGACATCCATCCTTTCGCGCGCCGTATCGGCTTCCAGCTCCGCGCGGAGATTGACCGGGCCCAGATCCTCGCGCTCGCGCGTAAGCCGGCTGATCTTGCGCCGCAGACTGCTCTCCGCGCTCTCGGTCAGATCGGTGGGCGTGATCCCCGGGGGCGGCGGGCTCTCCGCCAGTAACGCGTCCAGAACGGCGCGCGCCTGATCGCTGCGCCCCTCGGACCGCACGACCTCCTCACGCGCCTGCGCCAGAGCCGTCTCGGCATCACGCCGGTCGATCTGCGCCTGTACCAGCCGGGCTTCGGCTGCCTGACGGGCCTCATCGGAGGCTTTCCAGCGGGCTTCGGCCTCCTCCAGGGCGGAGACGGTCTCATCGCGATGACGCTGCGCCGCGTCCGGCAGGGCGGCGACGCGGGCATGTTCGACGCGGGCACTGTCCGTGCGGCCCTGTAGCGCCGCGAGATCGGTGACGCCGGCGGCGAGCCGCTCCGCCCACTCCACCACCGCGCCGGACAGGGTCGTCTCGCGCGCGTTCAGGCTCGCCTGTTCCGCGGTCAGGGCCTCCAGCCCCTCGCGCGCCCGGTTTTCATCGGCCCGTATCGTCGCGATGCTGCCCTGGAGCGCGTCGATCCCTGCGTCGAGCGTTCCCAGATCCGGAAGGGCCGCCGCATCCGCATCCAGTGCCCCCAGCAACGTGTCGATCTCGCCCAGCTCCAGCGCCACGGCCGCTTGCCCGGGGGCAAGCGCCTCGATCCGTGAGAGGCGTTCTACCCGCGCGGTCCGCGTCGCAGTGGCCTCACTCCGGCACGCCTCGACCGCGTGTTCGGCCTCGCGCAGCGCCCGGTCGGCGTGTTCC